>JAGOUD010000012.1 GCA_018061465.1 Burkholderiales bacterium | reverse complement strand
TTGTTATCACCATTATCTAAAGCTGGGGAAGAGTTTTTATACAACAATATTGAAATAATTACCCTTGAACGTAATGAGCAGCTATTTATTGAAAAGAGCACTCTAGAGTTTATTTATATTTTAATTGATGGTGAAATATCATTAATTGAATTAAAAGCCAATGAGCCATTAAAAATCATCAATAATATTGGATATGTGATAGGGAAAAGTTATATTAATCCCTCTAAATCATATTCAGCAATAGCTAATAAACCATCTCAATTAGTTAAATTTAGTTATAAAGTTTATCAACAATATCATATTAGATATTGTAATATGGACTTATTAATTAATCAAATGAAATTATTTCCGTTATATGCTAACTTAACTATAGAAGAATGTAAAGAGTTAGTGGCTAAAGTCGAACATATAAGACTAATTAAAAATGATGTACTCTTTAGTCAGGGTGATTTATCCGATAGTATGTATATAGTTATTAACGGTAAATTAGCCGCTAATCTAAATTCAGATGCTAATACACAAAAATTAATTGGAGTAATTGGTCCAGGTGAACCAATTGGAGAATTAGGCACGATATCTAACCAACCACGAGCATTATCTATTATAGCACTGACTGATTGTTATTTACTGAAATTACATAAAGAATTACTCGAAAAGCTCTTGCTTGAGCATCCTAATATTATGTTAGAAATGATGCGTAGCGTAATAAAACGTTCACAAATAACTCTTTCAATGTTAAAAGAACCAGCTAATATTAAAACTATAGTTTTAGCGCCAGCTGAAGATAGTCAAATTTATTATAAATTTTTTATTAAACTAAGGGAGTATCTAAGCAATGATGTTCCCATATTTGAAATAAATAATAATAATGATGTTGCTGCATTCGAGTTGGTTATTCAACAAAATTGGAAAATTAATAAAGTTGTTATTGTTTACATTGCTAATCTTAATTTAAATATATTAAAAAAATTGGGGAGCTACATATCTAAATTCTTCTTAATAAAAGCTTCACTAGAAGAAATGCAATTTCAGCAACCAATAGTGGATTCTTTATATATGCTTTCTGTTCTAAAAGTTAGGATGGAATTAATAGTATATCATCAAACTAAGTTAATTGCGAATACTAAACAATATTTGGAGCAGTATGAATTTGATTTACACCATCATATTTTTGCCGATAGTGAGGCAGATTATCAACGTTTAGTTAGATTTATGTTTGATCGAGCGTATGGTTTAGTTCTTGGAGGTGGCGGGGCTAAATTATGGTCACATGTGGGTGTGCTAAAAGCGCTGCTAGAAGTAAAAATACCTATAGACGCTATAGGTGGTACCAGTGCAGGTAGTGTAGTTGCTGCATGTTATGCTATGGACCATAGTTATGAAGCAGTATATGAAAATGTGCGCTGTTTAATGAATATCCTGTTACCAGTTTTTCGGCTTAAAAATCTTACATTGCCAATTATTTCAATATTAACTGGTGCATCTGCAAATATTGGTGGAGAGCAGTTATTTGGCAATCGTTTAATTGAGGATCTGCATCTGCCATTTTTTTGTTTGTCATGTAATCTTAATCGGGAACAAGAAGTAGTGCATAGGATAGGATCATTAGGGATGAGTGTGAGAACCTCATGCTCCCTTCCAGGAATTGTACCGCCAGTAATTTATAAAGGACACATGCATGTTGATGGGGGATTATTAAATAATTTGCCTGTAGACATTATGGCAAAAGTTATCGGTAGTAAGCAAAAAATTATTGCGGCGAGTTTATCTGATGCTTTTATTTCTGATGCTAACTTATACTCATTTCCAATGGTATTAAATTTATTTGAATCATTACTTTATAAATTAGGCTTAAAAGGTAAATCATATAAATTTCCCCCATATTTTGAAACGCTAATAAAATCTATGCAAGTAGGCGCTTCAGTAAAAGAACGAATTAATGGACATAATGCTACTGTCTTAATTAGCCCAGATTTAGATGGATTTGCTCATTTAAGTATTAAAACGCATGATGTAGAAGTAATGATTAACCGTGGTTATACAGCTACTATTGAGCAATTAGATAAAATGAGTTTATGATTTAACTTAACCTGGAGCATCAATATAGCGATAGTGTGTATTTTTATCTTGAAATTATACTCAAAAAATTGATAGGAACTGGTAGAAAGCGCTATTGAGTATACTTCTATAATAACCTCTCAACTGCTTTACCAAATTTAAATAAGTTGCATTGGGCAAATTCTGGTATAATGATGGTCAGTGTGTTAGGTTATTGCTATTATTAATTATATTATCTGCCAATTTAACGTTCTTTTATATGTGCGTATCTTAACCATATATATTAAATGATTAATATTACTTTTTATTTTTGTGGTTGTCAAATTGACAGGCAAATAGTATATACTAAAATACTCTTCATTTTTCTTACTGTAACTAATGTATAGGTAATTCAATCTAACTTAGCTTTTGTTTCTAAAGTATCATAGTATTTAAAAAGGCTAATCATATGAAAATTTCTAGAAATCGTGTGCGCTCCTATATTCTGATGATAACTTCTATGCTATTTATTATTTCTTGCGGTGGTGGAAATAATTCTTCAACTTCTAGCAATATGATCAATGGCTCCGCTATGGTTAATGGATCAGAGTCTCTATTTAATAAACCATTAAATAGTAACGATAGTGGTAACCAATGGGCATTTATGAGTGGATATAAATTAGTTGACCAATATGGGGTATATGGGAATCAAGGGGTTGTTGGTGGTCTACCAGGTACCCGGACTTGGTCTATTGCCCAAACTGACAGCAGCGGTAAAATGTGGTTATTTGGTGGAAATGGTTATGCATCAAGTGGAGCTCAAGGACTCCTTAACGATTTGTGGAGTTATGATACCAATTCTCAAGTATGGACTTGGGTTAGTGGCATGAATGTTACTAATTCATCTGGAGTCTATGATGGTGGATCAAGTGATTATCCTGGAGCCAGATATGCAATGGTAAGCTGGATGGATGGCAATGATAAATTATGGGTATTTGGGGGCAATGGCTATGATAAAAAAGGGCAAAGGGGTTATTTAAATGATTTATGGCAATATGATAACAAGTCAAAACTTTGGACGTGGATTGGAGGCTCCAAAACCATTAGTCAGGCTGGAGTTTATGGTAGTTTAGGCCAAGCTGATGCTAAAAATATTCCTGGTAGTCGAGAAGGCGCCGTAAGTTGGCTTGGAATTGACGGCAAATTATGGCTTTTTGGAGGATATGGGCTAGTTACTAATAGCTCTGGTGTGATTGTTCAAGGGGTGCTTAATGATTTATGGCAATATGATCCAAATAGTAAACTTTGGACCTGGGTTAGTGGCTCCACTACCATTAATGCACACGGGAATTATGGTAGCAAAGGTATAGCCGCAGCCACTAATATTCCAGGTGGTCGATTTAATGCCACTAGCTGGGTAGATAAAACAGGTAATTTATGGTTATTTGGGGGAAATGGATATATTACTAGTGGTAATGAGGGGTTATTAAACGATTTATGGAAATATGATATATCTATTAAACAGTGGATTTGGGTTGGTGGAACTAATCTATTGAATCAGTCAAGCATTTATGGTATTCAGGGAGTGAGTAGTAGCAATAATATACCTGGTGGCAGGGCTTATACAATGAGCCTTATGGAAAGTTCTGGTATAGTATTATTATTTGGTGGCTCTGGTTTTGCCACTAATGGTCAGGCGGGTTATTTAAATGATATATGGCAATATGACTCAATTAATAACCAGTGGGCTTGGATTGGTGGTTCTACTAATGTTAATCAGTCTGGAGTAGATAATACCCAGGGAAGCTTTTCAAGCACTAATTTACCTGGTGGACGTAGCACTATTGGCTGGGTGGATAAGAAGAATAATCATTTATGGCTATTTGGTGGTTATGGTTTTGATATTAACGGCGATATTGGAGTCACGGGAGATTTATGGCAATACATTCCACCAACTGATACTTCAAGTGATGGTGGTACTTGGACATGGATAAGTGGTAGCAATACGTATAACCAGTATGGTAAGTATGGTACTAAATATGCGCCATCACCCGATAATATACCAGGTAGTAGAAATAATGGAATAAGTGTTATGGATAAAACCAATAATAGGTTATTATTGTTTGGGGGATATGGCTATGGCTCAAGTAGTCAAGGATTATTGAGCGATTTATGGCAATATGATTTATCCACTAAAGAATGGACCTGGATATGGGGTAGTAATGGAGTAAATAGCACCGTATCTTATGGTACTAAAGGTAGCCCTGGAGGAAATCCAGGTGCGCGACACAGAATGGGCGGCTGGATAGATAAGTTTGGCAGACTGTGGATATTAGGTGGAGATACATATGATGCTTCAACCGCGAGTACTAGTAATGATAGAAACGATTTATGGCAATATGATCCATCTTCCGGAATGTGGACATGGATGAGCGGTTCTAACTATACCTATCAAGTTGGTACCTATGGTACTAAGGGTGTACCTAGCACCAAGAATACTCCTGGAGCAAAAAGATGGAGTGTAAGTTGGATGGATAAAGATGATAATTTATGGTCTTTTGGAGGTGAGGGGGAGTATTCTACCACGTATGGTTGTTGGAATGACTTATGGAGATACAATTATAACACTAATGAATGGACATGGATAAGTGGCGCCAGCACTATGAGCCAAAGTGGAATATATGGTACTAAAGGTGTTCCAGGGGAGAATAACGTTCCTGGAGCACGTAGAGAAGCTGTTGGGTGGATAGATAGTTCTAATAATCTATGGTTGTTTGGGGGATTATCGTCCTCATATAATACTACTAGTATGTTTGGGGACTTATGGCGCTATAATATTGCTACTAATCAATGGACATGGATGAGTGGTTCACAATCTATAGGTACTCAGTATGGAAGTTATGGCAACTTAGGTATTCCCGATGCAGCTAATCTTCCTGGAATGCGTTATGGTGCTATTAGCTGGACAGACAATTCTAATAACTTATGGTTGTTTGGGGGGTATGGATGTGCTCCATCATATACGTGTGGATATTTAAATGATTTATGGAAATATGATATTACAAACGGGTTGTGGACTTGGATGGGGGGCGCTGATACAATTAACCAATATGGTATTTATGGTGGGCTTGGAATTGCCAATGCTAACAATACCCCGGGTGGGCGTGATTATTCTATAGCTTGGGTTGATAATAGCGGAGATTTTTGGCTATTTGGGGGTTATGGATATCCTTCTTATAATGTAGTAGGTTATCTTAACGATTTGTGGAAATATGTTCCGCCCGCTTCATAACTATTTCCGGGTATCAACGCAATTAAGCGGGGTAGTCTTTATAGCCTATCCCGTTTAGCATAATGTGCCTTGGGGCTATCAAGTCCCCGTTTCATGCACCTATCAAAGTAGACAAATTAGCAAAATATTGGCATCAGTATTGGGTATGCTAACTGCTCCTTGCAGATTAATAGCAATTCTTTTATTTGGTACTTTATTAATAATTGGCATTTATACCAACTCCTGAAATTATAAACCACTGGTATGAATATTAATAATTCCACAATTGTAGACGCAAAATTTTCCATAATTCTAGGTGAATGCTATTTCTTATGGGACTTTTGGCGTAAAACATTTAACTTAAGGTAACAATATTGATTGGTTATAAAAAATATTCCTGTAAAGATTAAATAAAAACAAGATATAACCAATAGAGAAGATGAGGAAAATAAACTTAGCACATACATAAAAATTGAGGTAATTATAAAATGAATTGCTGTATGAAGACAACTAGCAATTGAGGCGAGATTTGGGAAAAACATCATTGTAATCCCTATATTTTCCGAGGCCATAACCCCAGAGCAGAAAATTATTATATAAGTAAGAATGATTATATTCATCATTCCAACAATTTGCAGATAACTTAATAAAATAAGTACTACAGACATAGTAATTTCAGTTAGGCTACAGATAATTGACAACCTATTAGTATTTATTTTATTTAAAGTAATTCGGAATAATAAACACCCTAGTACAAATGATAGTCCAGCATTAAAAGATACATATCCAAATTCTAACTCACTGTAATGTTTAAAGTCTTGCATGTAGAAACTTATATAATAATTAAAAGACAAAAACATGGATAAAGTGCAAGATTGAGCAATGATTCCACTTAAAAATCCGCTGCTTTTTATTACCACTAAATAATTTTTAATAGAAGTTAAACTTTTATTATATGTATGTTTTTGGTTAGGTGTAGCGTAAATTACGAGGAATAAAGCTACCAATGACGTGGACTTCCCAGCTACACAAGAAGAAAGTATGAAGAGTATAATATTAAATATTAGTATAGCTTTTCTATTATACCTTTCTGAGAAATATACCCAAATAAATTGCCCAATCCCATAAGAGACTAAAAATATTATTATAGTTAATTGTATAGCTGAGGTAGTAGTAAAAAATACTTAACCATTTCCGGCATAGATGAAGCATATAAATCACTAGCACCTTGAAATAGAAATACTAGCGATAATAAAGATATAGTTATAATAGATTTCATTGGTAACTATGCTCAACTGTAGGCAATTTTAATGTTTTAACATCTGCTACAAAATTACTAATTGCCTTTTTAATACTATTAGTAGCAGCTAAATAATCTTTAGCAAACTTAATTTGTTTACCGGATATGCCAATCAAATCATAAATTAACATAACTTGCCCATCACAATTTAATCCGGCGCCTGCGCCTAAAGTTACACATTTAACTGCTTTAGTAATTTATTGTACACCAACTATCTACCAATCGTCACCATTCTGATGTAAATAAAGTTTTAGGAATTATTGAGGACTTAGTTACCCAGCTTCGAGAGAAGAAGGTGGAGGCAGCAATTGCAATACTTGAGAAACATGTTTCTGAAACAAAAGTTATTCGATACTCAATTATTAGGTCTATAGTTTCAGGCACTAACCTAAACAACGGTTTTAAGTGTATAATATATGCAGTTTTGGCTCTACTACCCCACAATTAGAAGAGCCAAGCTATGTGTCAGTAGTAGTTGTATAATTACCTCACATATGCTTGCATATCTACAAACCATAAGTAAAATTACTTATTAAACTGTGGTTAAATTAATTTGTGATAAAATATTGTATATTGAATGGCTTTACAGTTAAAAAATAATGCCATTCTATAGGACATTAATGAGTAATTTTACTTGCTTAGAATTTAGGGTTTATTATATAATTGAAGAGCTGCGAGTCTACTATGATATCCATTGAGCAATATGAATATTTGTTGAAATTACCTAAAAAGGTGGAGTTGAAGGGTAATCTTGAGGAAGAGGTTTCCTTTAATACAGAAATACCCATGAAAAATTCTTTTAAACTTATTTCTCCAGAAGACAGTGAGTTTAGTTTTATATATGTTATTAATCAAAGTGAAAAAAATCACTACAAGTTATCTTTATTCTTAATGCATGATGATGAAAAAATTGGATTAATCCGAATTGATTTTAATGGACAACATTTGAATCCAGAAAGTATAACAGAAAATTTACCAGATAAATTCCACCGATACGCGGGCAAATTTTTTAAATATGATGAACCCCACATACATTACCATATAGATGGTTATAAAAATTTAGCTTGGGCTATTCCTCTTGAAAATGACCCCTTCAAAATTAAAGAGATCAACAATCAAGAAGATACTGTAAATGCTTTCTGTGAATTTAATAGTTTAATAAATCTGCAAACAAAATTTTTATTAGGAACTAAATTTTTAGTATGAAAACAACAATGTGGTTAGAACAATTATTAGAAGAGTATTATACGTTTTTAAAAGGTAGAAATAGTATTATTGAAAAAACAGGTACTGATTGGCATGTAATCAGTACACCATTCGTGGGATTATTTAATGATACTATTGAATTATACGTAAAAAAGCAAAATGATAAGATCCTTTTATCTGATGATAGTATAACTATAAATAATCTAAATTATATGGGTTCTTCTATTTCACGCTCACCAAAACGTAAAGAAATAATGGATAAGATTTTGTTGAACTATGGGCTAAGTATAAAAGATAATGAAATTTTTACTGAAGCAACAGAACGATCGTTTGTTCAAAAAAAATTTAGTTTTATTTCTGCAATTTCTGAAATCAATGATATGTACATGTTAAATAAAAATTCTACATATTCAATTTTTATGGAAGATGTAAAAAAGTATTTGGATGAACAAGAAATTATTTATACTCCATCATTTATTGCTAAAGGCACTACTGGTTTAGAATTTAATTTTGATTTTCAAATAGCTGGACACCATAAGGAAATTGTTATAAAATCGTTTAATAATCTCAATAAGCTTAATGTGCCTAGCTTCTTATTTGGCTGGGAAGATATAAAGCCAGCAAGAGAAAAGATAACCAATAAACAAGTTACTGCTCTAGCTTTTATAAATAATGAAGAAAAAGAAGTAAAGGATGAATATTTAGAAGCATTTAATACTAAAAATTCTGATATTATCTTATTTACAGAGCGCCATACTCCAGAAAATATTGCTAAATTAAAAGCTGCTTGATAAGGGGATGATTACCCATCATAATAGTTAAAATACCGCCACCATATAAAATCACTTCTTATATGGAGCAGTTTTATTCAAAACCCAAAACTCAACAAATACCCCACATTCCGCACAAATTCTGTAAGGTACTGAATTTATTGAATCATTATTTTTTAGGCGCAAAATTTTAATTTAAATAAATCAATAAGTTAAAAATTTAGTGCGGAATGTCAGAAATACCAATTTAAAATAGTGGAGCAGTACAACCTTTAAATAAATTATCTATTACTGATTGACGTAATTCACCAAATTATTCTTCATTTTGTGCATTTAGCCTTTTTGCCGTGATTTTCTCCTTATGGCTATATTTACTAAATTACACAAAATTTATGACACTACCTGATATAAACATATATTCAGAAAAAATAATGTCTTCAAAATCATTTTTTATCTTTTTTGATTCTATAAGTGGTATAACACTTATTATATTAAATTCATTTAAATGCTCTAACACTAACCATCCCAATTGAGGATGCTCTTTAATAATTTTGGTTACCTCGGCTTGCTTTTTAAATTTATCCATATAAACTCTATTTTATTTGTATAACAGGCGAAATCAAAAAACTAAATTTCTAACAACTTCCCCATAAATAAATTAACCTCAGTAATAAGTTTAATCTATTTCAATATTCAACTGAAATCAGAATTTGGGCGTATACATGCATTAATGTCACCTGTATTTTTAATACCAAAACATTCGTTAGCATATATTTTGGCTTCATTACTATTAAATTGTAATGTTAGCTCCAAACGATGTTCATTATATTTTAGAGGCAAATTAAACCATTCTATTTGTGCATTTTGCTGGGTATTGATGATTAACGGCTCTACTACTCTTAGGGAGACGTTCTCTATTGTATATGGTTGCTTAAACAATAATTCTTTATTTATATCTTTTTCTAATAGCTTATCCTTGACCGTTAGTATTGCCTGCTTATGTGGTTTAATGCCATTTACCTCTGGTAAATCTATCTCTACTTCATAGCTATTATCCTCATGTTGCTGACTAAGTTTTAAATTTAATGATTTTATATTTTTCATACTCTTCCTTTAATGTAATTTAGCTAATAAATATTTTCGCTTAACAATATACTATGAGAGCAATTTAAAATAAATCAATAGGAGCTATACTAAATAATTTTATTTTGGCTAAAATTTCTATAGTTGTGAGTTTTAATTAATAGTGAAATTCTAGAATTACAAGAAGTTAGGAAGCTATAAATTCTGGAATTATTAATATCCATCTCAATGATTCATAATTTCAGGAGTTGGTTTAAAATGCCAATAATCAACAAAGTACCGAATAAAAGAATTGCTATTAACTTGCAGGGAGCGGTTGGCATACCTAATACGGATGCTAACATCCTCTTAATTGGGCATAGAAGCGGAGTGATTAGTGGCAGTTCACCTAATTATCCACAGTTACAGCCTAACTCTGGTTATCCGCAACTCACTGCCTATCGAGCTTCCGATTTACCCAGCTTTAGTAGTGGAGATGCTGCAATTAGCTATATGCATGCTTTGATTTATTAGCTGCTAGAATATGCCCTGAAGAAATAAGTGTGACACTGTCACACCAATTGTCATGGTCGCATATTATTAAGATTATGTCCATTGAAGATGAGTTAAAACGAGACTTTTATATTGAAATGTGTTGTTTGGAAAAATGGAATGTACGGTTATTAAAACAAAAAATTGACGGTATGTTTTATGAAAGAACTGCAATTGCTAAGCAGCCAGAGAAGGTTATAAAATCTGAATTAACTAAACTAAAACAAGGTGAAGTCGGTAATCCGTCACTATACTTGCAAGATCCATATATTTTGAGTTTTATAAACTCCAAGAATATTTCCACGGAGTTTGATCTGGAACAGGCAATACTTGATGAGTTGCAAGCATTTATTCAGGAGTTGGGAAGTGATTTCTGCTTTGTTACCCGCCAAAAAAGAATGAGTACAGAAAAAAAGTAGGAAGTCACTTGAGATTTATTCTAAACTGTCAATATCAGATGCGCAAGCTCAATATGATGAAATAATTAATAAATTTCCTATATAAAATTTACGTGGCGTGTGGTGACACGAACCGTAAGATATCGCCAATAGCCAGCGATAATGATTTACAGTTATTACTTCCTACAATTAGCAGAAATAATCAATTAATTGTGAACAATGCAAGTGCCACATCGCTACAAATTGGCATAAATCACCATCAGGTATTGATTTTAGCAATTGCCCAAGCTGCTACAGTTATTCTACCTGATGCTACAAATGGGGCATATTCATTAATAAATAGCTCTACATCCGTTATTAATCTAACTCCGAGTAATGGCTACACAATCTTAGGTAAAACCCAGTATTCAATCTCTCCGTACAGTACAGTAGAATTAAACCCACTTAGTATGAATAAGTGTTGGGTATTTTTGTGATAAATAGATAAAATATAAGAAGGAAGCAACAAATGAGCTTTTTGAATAATCCAGATATTATTGATGACGGCAATGGCAGTGTTCTTATTGAAGGACACAGAAGCTATAATGACGTGGTACAATTTGGCAGTAAACTTGAAAATATTAATCTAATGATGCAGCTGGGTAGTGCCACTACCGACCATACCATGCAGTTTTATACTAATGGAGGAGGCAATGATGGCACTGAAGGGATAATCAGGTGTAACAACAACCCAACTGGTATATCATTCCCCACTGAAAAAATAGATCGGCCCAAGCTGGAAGTTGTAAGTGGAGATAACAGAATTGCAGTTATCCAAGATATACCAGATGTATCTGAGTTTCTAACTGATGATGATTTTCCAGCATTATTAAATAATAGAGGCGGCTGGCAAAAGTTACCTAGTGGATTAATCATACAGTGGGGTTTTGTAGTAATTGAAGGGAATATGTATAATATAATTGCTAATTTCCCGATAGCATTCCCTAAGGCATGCTTTGGGGTGCTTGCGACCAATAATAGTCCTTATAATACTACTGTTGCTGTTGGTTTTGCTGCACCTATAAGCACCACTCAAGTTAATATTTCTTTTGTCAGGAATGATTGTGATATTAATATGGGTGTGTTTTATGTGGCTATAGGGAATTGAAAATTATTACTTTCTGAAATTATTAGGATTACTATTATACTAAATTTGTTACAATCATGGCATATAAATTTTTATTTTAACCTATCTAAATTAACTAATGCTAGGAGTACGATGCATCTTCTGTATTCAAATCTAAATAATTCTTTTAGAGTACTTAAGTTTACCGCCTCTGATGAAAAAGAGAAAGTTAAAGAATTAAGGCAAGAAATGAAAAATAATAATGCCAAATGGTTTATTAACAGTGAGCGAGAAAATTATAATGGCCCTATTATGGAAAGAAAAGTTCCGGATAGTTCTATATTTAAGGATAAAGAATATATAATATTGGAACATAGAACAGCACGCTTTTGTAATGGGACGGAGAGCAAAAATATAGATGAGCGTATGGGGAATAGCCCTACCACTTGTGGAAAAGAAATAGAAAAAGAGAGTGCAGGTAGAATAGTTAAAGCATATCATAGGGGAGTTAATAGAAAAAGTAAGCTAGAAGACTTATATGAACAGGTATTTAATTTTGAAAAAAGAAAAATAACTTCAAAAATAAAATATGAAGTTAAATTGGATGGGGGCTCTGCCACACCGTATGACACAATTTATAAAGTTACACTTAATGAAGAATTTATCTCATCCCGTATAGATTTCCCATTTAAGAAAGCGCTAGAAATTTTACAGGTATATAATTCCTCTGATAAGAATAATAAAATAGATGGGACAGTTCCTGTAAGAGTTGAACTAAAGATTGGTAACAGGGAGTGTATATTTATGATGAGCGAGTATTGTAAGAGCCAAATTTTAATTTCTACACAAGACTCTATTGGAAAATATACAGGACATTTTTATCCATATTATAGGGAAGAAATCAATAAGTGGTCAACAGAAGGCCTTGCTGAAGATGATGAATTCTATTCAGAGAAAAAATCCGCTAAAGAAATGTCATTAGCTAAAGATATGCTGACAATATTGAATGCACAAGTAGATACATTAGATGGTCTTGAAGGGTTACTGGTTTGGAATGAACTGAGTCCCGAAATGTTAAAAATATCCATTGAATTGTTAGCACTTACTCAAATATCTGAAGCTAGTCACGGTAAGTATAGGAATGACGGCAGAACTCCAGGTATGAATAAACTATTCCGTAATATCTTAAGGAAAATATCTGATGGGGACATCGATTTTGTAGCTGGATTAAGTCCTGCACAAAGTTTTGAGAAAGGTAGAATTAGATTTGGTTATGCTCCTTCTGGTTCTGGAGGGACCGGTACAGCTAGAACAATGGTTAGGAATATTGAAATAAAAGGAGATACTTGTTCCGATATGAGTGACAGCAGCGATGATGAAATTTAATTTACACAAAATTTATGACAGATTCTAGAGCAGCGGAGCCTTTTCTTCCGCACCATAGTTTTTCTCTCATTTTGATCTAAAATTATTGCATAACTAATAGGGGAGCGTTTCATGGGGCTAGAGGGAAAATTAAGGATAATGATAACTACGGAAGTGGAATAATTTTAGTGCGCTACAATGCGCGTTAATTTCTGGTTATCCTATTTTATATTTTGCCCAGATTATGCCCAGTTTAAGTTAGATGTAAATAAAAAATCTTTAAATTTCAATAACTTATGTGGTGCCGAAAGTGGGACTTGAACCCACACTCTATTGCTAGAACCGGATTTTGAGTCCGGCGCGTCTACCAGTTCCACCATTTCGGCATTTGGTTGATGAAGGCTACATTATAGTATGCCTTCATCTTTATAGTCAAGAGTTTATTGGCTATTTGCCTACTTTTCTGCAGCAGATACTCGCCGGCTGCTGGAGTTTGGGGCAGAATCTGGTGAGGTATCATCATTACCAACTTTAGCTCCTCCTGCCTGTATGGTTCCTGTAGCGCCTCCACCAGGTAATGGCGGATTAGATGGTTGTGAAGAGAGAAAAGCCATAAGATTGGTGGATGATTCTCGCAATTTAAGTAAAGAGCTGAATATTCCATGCTGCTGTGTGCTTGTGGTATTAGTTGTACTTCTTGGTTTCAAGAGAATACTGTTATCCTTAACATCATTAGGTTGAACATCAGTTAGATGAGGTTGTTTTTGTTTGTTCTTCATTTCATCAATACGTTGCGTAGAATGATCAGTTTCCATAATAGTATTGACTGTTTGTTCTTGTGACGAACTATTTTGATTGTGTTGGTCTGATGCTTGTGATTCCTGTGGTTCAATTTCGCTCGAATTAATCAGGTTGGGTGGACACGAGTTTCTTATCTCTGGTGATTTAGGGCTATCTGTTATATTGTTAGAGGTCATATTTTCAGGGAGTGAATATGAGTGACCTAATAAATTTGCACTATAGGTAGCATTTTCTGATGCCGGTATTTCTATGGCAGTGGTATTGCTTGCAGGGTGATCATTTTTTTTAGATGTAGGAGTAACATTGACATATGCACCATAAGGTTGCGCTTGCCGTACTGGAGTTTTAGTCATCCCACCAAAGGTTTTTTTGGGGGTTACTGTAGCGCCACCGCCGCATGATGCTTTTTTTTCTTCTGCCAATGAGTTAATTGTTTTAATACATAACTGTTCAAATTTAGTAGGTATTTCCATTATTTCATCCATTGTAGTTGCGCCCATGAGCTCCTTAGTTATTTCATTTAACTGCAACCTAAATTCTACACTATTAAATTTTTTAAATCCTTCTTCATAGCTGTCCATGACTATGGCAAAAGCAAGGGCAATTACCATGCGTCTACACTTTTTTTTATCTTCAGGGGTAATTAATAATTGTTGCGCATATTTCAGTATATTTCCTCCAGTAAAATATTCTACCAATCCTAGCAAAGTTTGGGAAACAACTTTTATGTCTTTTTCATCTACATCACATATTTCAAATTTACCAAAATCAATGGCTTTGAAGTATTCTTGATCGTATAATATATTTTCCGCGTGTAAATCCTCATGACCAATTCTTGCTTCAAATAATGTTCTTATTAAGTCAAAATATGCGGTTATTATTTTTATAGCTTCCTTAAGGCGGCTCTCTGAGTCTAGCGTAGATTTAATCTCGGGAGTGGACATGAATTGTTGAGCCCAATTCATTAGCATCTTATAAGTGTTTCCTTTACCATCTGCATTTACATAATAACGTACCTCATCTGTATAGAATTTGGTTTTAATAAATTTGTGTAATGCTTCTCGAGATTGGGGATCTATTCGATCATCAGTAATAATATTGTCAATTTCATATAGTAAGTTGGTATTTTGAGCTAATCTCTTGTTGAGCACTGCCCTTTTTATTATATCATTTTGTTTTTTAATTTCAGCAGAGAAGCTTTCTTTTTCAAAAGCCTTTTCAGGGTATAAGCACCTTACTAAACCAATCTCGGAACCTTCTATAGTATAATTTCTTTTATGTGTTCCAGGGTTATGCTCAATAACTTTAAAACGTGGCAAGTAACTGGAGTATTCATTTTTAATAATCTCACACATTTCATTAGCTATATTATCATGTAAATTTAATTTAGGGTAGTTTAATTCCTGTTGCAGTAACTCCGTATGGTTAATTGCTAGGTCTGTTTTTAATAATATATAGAGGTTATTTAAAGAAGTATAGCTAGTATCATTATCAACAGATACAAAATATTTATAAATTAATTCCTTAATATCTTTATCATCATTTAATAGAGTTTTAGCTATACTAATAATAGTTTTTTTATCTTCCTTAAATTTTAAAAATAATGAAAACATCCTATCAAAATCATGAATTATAAAATCGTTAGCTATCTTATATAACTTTATAAATTTAAAAAATAATTGCTGATCATTATTCTCTAATTCACTTATACGTTCACTAATTGTTAAAAATGTTTGATAAAAAATCTTGCCAGTTAAAGATTTATCTATTTCTATTCCTTTTATTAGCACAAAAAATTTTTCTGTTTCGGTCTCGTTTAGAAGGTCAATAGTTTTTTTGAAGTGTGAAAACTTTAGGAGAAACTCAGCTAAACTTTTAGATGCATGTGTATTTATTAATTCCGTGAATTCAGTAAATATGTTTTGTAATGCCATATCGGCATGCGTAGCTATAGCAATCCTAAAATTTTCTTCGTCTGTTACTCCTGGCGATAATTTATCTGAATATGCGCGAAAAGCAGAAAATATTTTTTTTGTGTTATCGTCAATTGGTTGTCTTCTATTTGTTTTTATGGTAGTTGCAGCGGTTAAATTAAAAGTATTTACCGGAGGTTTAGAATCAGTTTCTCCTATTTTTTTTGCTGGTGCTTGCGAGAATGTTGATTCTACTACTTCATGTTTATTATCTGGTGCAGAATTAGACCGTACACGACAGATAGGTATATGAGATTTATCATTTTCTTTTTTTTCAGTTGACACCGTGCCGATTCCGTTGTTATTTAGCGCTGGTTCTGTAATATGTGGTATCTCCGGGGTATTTTGATCAGATGCTGCCTGAGGAAAATATACTGATGGATTATTATCTCCTCCCATTTGAGGACTTAAATGTTCACTTGGCACGGTTTTCTGCTGTGTTGCTGGTGTATTCAAATTAGGTGTTTGATTAGATCTATGCGATCCGATCGGAAGTCTTTTTGTTGATGTTGGTGACGACAGACGTATTGGGATTCTCCATGATGGTGTCATTTTAAAATTCCTATAATTTTGGTATGGCAGTATCGTACACCTTGGTATTTAAGGTAAATCGCCTAATTTGGGTGGGAATATAATGCTTGGATATCGTTAATATGTGAGTAAATAAAGTATTTAATTATCAGTGGCAATGGTTAAATATAAATAGAACAGCAGCTACAAACCTGAGAATTTTTCAAGTGAAAATGTTTAACTAATTTTATATACTAAGATATTAGGGGAAAATTATAGATGTTGCCCGGAATATTTATATAAAACTAGGATACCGGACTTAATCTGGTATCCACCCATAAATTTTTATGAATTCCATTTTAAGCAAGGAATATTATATTTTTAATATTATAAATTTTTTACAAATTCCAACACTTCTTGGGCATGATCTGGCACTGAAACTTTACGCCATTCTTTAATGATCTGTTGGTTAGTATCAATAATAAATGTACTTCTTTCAATTCCGCGCACTTTTTTACCGTACATATTCTTATCTTTCATTACTCCAAATAAATTACACACGGTTTCATTTTCATCAGATAATAACTTAAAGGTTAAAGCAAATTTTTCGGCAAATTTGCAGTGTGATTTAATACTGTCTCGCGAAATACCAATTACTTCATAACCGGCTTGTTTAAAATCCGGACTAAGGCGGGCAAAATCCTGATTTTCTATAGTACAGCCTGGAGTATCATCTCGCGGATAAAAAAATAATACGATAGGGGTAGCAGCCTTAGACAGGGTGAATTCATCTCCGGTATGCGCCATTAAAGTGAAATCTAACATATCAAGATCCTTTATAAAAATTAACTTGGGAGATTATAACATTTGTATAGAATAAGCTAATTAAAAAGTAAGTACGTATTAAGCATAAAATGGTATAATTCGCTAACTATAAGTTGAAGAGATGATAATGGTGAATCCTAAAATCACACTAGTTGTTGCAATGAATAAAAATAATGCAATTGGAGTTAATAATAACTTACCGTGGCATATACCCGAAGATTTAGCCCACTTTAAACAGATAACTTTAAATAAGCCTATAATTATGGGGCGGAAAACTTTTGAATCAATTGGTCGGATATTGCCAGGGCGGGAAAACATTGTAATAACTAGAGATATATATTGGCATTATGAAGGTATTACTGTGTTTCATAGCCTAGAACAGGCAATCAAAGACAATGCTTTCCACCCTGAAATATGTATTATCGGTGGGGGTGAAATCTTCAAACAAGCTTTAGCCTTTGCCGATTGCTTATATATTACAATTATTGATATTACATTAGATAATGCAGATGTATTTTTTCCTCAAGTGGATTTTACTCAATGGCAATTAGTAAATTATCATCAAATAATTAGTAAAGATCATTCTATTCGGTGTGAATTCAAAGAGTATATACGGAAATAGCATGTATGTGGTATAATTTAGGTTTGTAATTTTTACATGTAAGGAATAGGAATTTTAATGAACACACAAAGAACATTGTCTATTATTAAACCAGATGCGGTTAGTAAAAATGTAATTGGTAAAATCTATAGTCGTTTTGAAGAAAAAGGTTTAAAAATTATTGCTGCCAAAATGAAACATTTATCAGTTGAGGAAGCTTCAGGGTTTTACATAATCCATAAAGATCGTCCATTTTTTAATGATTTAGTTAAATTTATGACTTCCGGTCCGGTAATTATTCAAGTATTAGAGGGGGATAATGCGGTAGAGTTACATCGTGAGATTATGGGAGCAACTAATCCAAAAGATGCCAAAAGCGGTACGATACGCGCTGATTTTGCTCAAAGTATTGATGAAAATGCAGTACATGGTTCCGATAGTTTAGAAAATGCAATAACTGAAATTGCGTATTTCTTTTCTCCAAATGAACTTTGTTCACGTACTCGTTAACCTAATTTAATTTATTCCCGGATTTAAAGACAAAGAGTATATTGTGGATAAAGTAAATTTACTTGATTTTACCCTGCCTGACTTAGCTACATACTTTGAAAGTATTGGCGAGAAAAAATTTAGGGCGCGCCAAGTATTTCGCTGGATGCATGTATTTGGCGCAAATGATTTTGATGATATGACTGATATTGCTAAATTATTACGTATTAAGCTGCAAGAGGTTGCCCAAATTAAAGTTCCGCAATTAGTCTCTGAACATATTGCTAGTGATGGCGTTATAAAATGGGCGCTTGAAGTTGGCGATAATAATAAAATTGAAACAGTATTTATTCCAGAAGATGGGCGTGGTACTCTTTGTGTGTCATCTCAAGTGGGATGCGCCTTGGAGTGTCAATTTTGTTCAACTGGGCGGCAGGGGTTTAACCGCAATTTAAGTAGTGGAGAAATTGCCGGGCAGTTATGGTGGGCAAATAAGCGCCTGGGGCATAACCCGCATGGCGAAAAATTAATTACCAATGTGGTAATGATGGGTATGGGTGAGCCATTAGCTAATTATAAAAATGTGGTTAATGCAATGAAAATTATGCTGGATGATAATGCTTATAATTTATCTAAAAAGAAATTAACCCTCTCAACTAGCGGAATGGTTTTACAGCTTGATCGCTTAAAAGATGACTGTCCGGTAGCTTTAGCAGTTAGCTTGCATGCCTCAAATGATGCAGTTCGCGATATAATTATTCCACTTAATAAAAAATATCCAATTCAAGAATTATTGAATGCGTGCAGACGTTATTTGGTTAATTCGCCTAAAGATTATGTTACTTTTGAATATGTGATGCTTAAAGATGTAAATGATAAGTTAGAGTATGCGCATGAATTAGCAGCTATTGTAGGTGGAATAAACTGCAAATTTAATCTAATACCCTTTAATCCATTTCCTAATTCAGGTTTTGAAAGTTCAAGTCGTAATCAAATTATCAGGTTTCAGCGGGTTTTACAGTCATATGGTCTTATTACTACTGTTAGAAAAACTCGTGGTGAAGATATTGATGCCGCTTGTGGGCAATTAGTGGGTAGAGTTAAAGATAAAACAAAGCGACAACAAAAATGGAATAATTTTTCAATTAAACTAGTCCATTAATTATGGCAACCATAGATACTGTTGGTCATTGAAAGTGGGATTAAGCTTTATGAGGGAGATATGAGTATGGTACAAATTGTTCGGCATAAAACCCTAAATGTAGATATTGGCGGGGTAATTATGGGCGGCAATCACCCCATTGTAGTCCAGTCTATGACTGATACTAATACCGAAGATGCTCTGGCAACAGCTATACAAATTGCTCAATTAGCTAAAGCTGGTTCAGAAATTGTGCGGGTTACGGTAAATACAATTGAAGCCGGACATAAAATTCAAGAGATTAAGCAACGCTTATTAGATCTGGGGATAAATATACCTTTGGTAGGTGATTTTCATTTTAATGGGCATAAAATTTTAGCTGCTAGTCCACAGTGTGCTAAAAATTTAGATAAATATCGTATTAATCCAGGTAATGTGGGACGCGGCAATAAAAAAGATGAACAATTTGGGTATATGATTAAAACAGCTATTGAATACAATAAACCGGTACGGATTGGGGTTAATTGGGGTTCTCTAGACCAAACCTTGCTGGCTGAAATGATGGATGCTAATGCTCGGCTTACCAATCCATTGGAATCTAGTCAGGTTATGCGTAATGCTATTGTTGAATCAGCGCTACAAAGTGCAGAGGCTGCTATAAAGTTAGGGTTAGCAGAAAATAAAATTGTTATTTCGTGCAAAGTAAGTCAGGTGCAAGATTTAATTCTAGTATATACTGATTTAGCCAGTAAGTGTAATTTCCCCCTGCATTTGGGGTTAACTGAAGCGGGAATGGGAATTAAAGGTATAGTAGCTTCAACCGCTGGTATTAGTAATTTATTGCAAATTGGTATTGGTGATACCATACGCGTATCCTTAACTCCTAAGCCTGGGGAGAGCCGTACTCAGGAAGTTATTGTAGCTCAAGAAATATTACAAGCATTGCAAATTCGTTCATTTGTGCCTATGGTTACTGCATGTCCTGGGTGTGGGCGTACTTCCAGTGATTATTTTCAGCATTTAGCTCAAGATATTCAAGAGTATTTACGAGCTCAAATGCCCATCTGGCGCGAGTTTTATCCTGGAGTTGAAACTATGAAAGTAGCGGTAATGGGGTGTGTAGTAAATGGTCCTGGAGAATCTAAATTGGCTAATATCGGCATTAGTTTACCCGGGCGTGATGAATCGCCGGTTGCTCCAGTATTTATTGATGGTGAACGTTCTGTCACATTAAAAGGCGCCAATATTACTACTGAATTTAAGCTAATTGTTGATAATTATGTGAAAACCAAATATACTATCTCTAATTGAAATTATATAAGGAATTTTTTATAAAATTCGACAAAGTCCAGGTTTCAAAGACGATGAGTGGAATTACAATTATAGGCTTTTGACATTACAAGTTGCCCATCCATAAATAAAAGCTTGCGGCTGACTATAGCGGCTAACTGACAGTTAGCTGCGTCTATAATGTTATCAATGGTATTATCTCTAACTGTAGCAACCACATTTACACTAAACGGAAAATTTTTATCATATTTAATTAATTTGCTATCTTCACGAGCATATTGAGCTAATACGTCTAATGGCTCACCTGTTAAATATGGAGTATCGTATTTAATCATATCAATACTTTGGTATGCTTCACGTAGAGAAAAAGCCCAATAGTCAGTTTCAGTATTATTATCTTTAATTAATTGTCGACCAATTTCATTAAAATAGGCGTATTGATACGGCGCCATGCGAAGATTATCAATTATTAAAATTAACATAAATAAGAGCATTATACTTATTATAGAAATACGTACATAATTATGAGTTTGTTTGAATATGGCAGTGCATATAAATTGTAATCCCAGCCCCATGATAATTACAATTGCAGGTAGACAAAATAAGGTATGACGGTTTCCATCATAGAGAGTTGAATTATGGAGTACAATCAGCAACGGCAGCAATGATAATTGTAGAAAAATCACTATAATATAGCATCTGATGCTTTTATCCTGATAGCCAACTTTAATGCTTGCATATATTCCAATAATGAATAAGAATAAATATAATGTTGGAATTTGCATTAAATACCAGGAAAGTAAATATTTACCGCTATGCCAAGAGGGGAGGCTAGGATTAAAACATTCACCCAATAATGTAGAACAACCACTCCACGGAAATTTACTCATCATGATTAATTCATTATAGGTGTAGGTTAATGGT
>JAGOUD010000145.1 GCA_018061465.1 Burkholderiales bacterium | reverse complement strand
TAAAAGCCGTGTGTTTATTAATGAATTATTAAGCAGTAGTTTACTTAATTTTTTATTGCTGATTGCAATTATAGCTAATGCTTGTGGATTATTTTTTCCAATTTTGGGGAGTAATGATGCTAATTTCTATGCAGTCGTTGCTAAACATATTGTTATATCAGGAGATTGGATTGATTTAACTTATGCAGGTCATGATTGGTTGGATAAACCGCATTTTCCCTTTTGGTTAAGTGCTGTATCCTATAAAATATTTGGAATTAATGCTTTTGCGTATATTTTGCCAGGTTTTATTTTTAATCTAATTGGGGCATATTATACTTATCTTCTGAGTCGACATTTTTATACTCACCAGGTTGGCATTTTAGCCAGCCTAATTTATCTTACCACTTTGCACTTAATGCTTTCATCTATAGATGTGCGCGCCGAAGCTTATTTATTAGGTGAAATTGTGCCGGCATGTTATTATTGGTTAATTTATGCTGAAAAACCAAACTTTAGCTGTGTAGTTAAGGGGGCGTTATTTACTGCCTTAGCTATTATGACTAAGGGTGTTTTTGTGCTGCTTATCATTTTTAGTGGGTTAATTGGACAGTGGATTTTTAATCGTGGCTGGCATAATTTTAGCTGCAAAAAATGGATCATTGCACTTATTCTAACGGGTTTATTTATTACTCCAGAACTAATTACTCTTTATATTCAATTTGATTCACATCCCGATAAAATTATTTTTAATCATCAAGGTGTTTCTGGTATTAAATTCTTTTTTTGGGATAGTCAGTTTGGTAGGTTTTTCGATAATGGACCAATTACAAGTGGACACACACATAATATTGAGCATTATTTTTATTTTATGCATACTTTTTTATGGGCGTTTTTACCATGGAGTATAATTTTCCTGTTTGCGTTATGGAGTATTTATAAAGATTTACGCCTATCTTCAGATTTACCTAAAATTAGGGAACAGAAATCGCGGTATATTTATTTAATAGCTACAATCTTTCCTACCTTTGTTTTATTTAGTTTAACTAGCTTTCAGTTAGATCATTATACTAATATTATAATGCCTTTTGCCGCAATAATCTGTGCTAACTGGATTAGTAACCGAGCCACTAGATTTGCAGTACATGGCGTATTTTATTGCCAAATTATACTATCTTATGTTTTATGTATTTTGGTGAGTATATTAACATTATTGCTGTTTAATGGCAAATTATTTATTATTATGATTAGTTTATGTGTGCTTGGTATAGCATTATTTGGAGTATTTAATAATAATCGCCCGTTAAATAAAGCTATTGTGTATCCAGTGTTAGCCATAAGTATAGTTTTTATATTTTTAATGTTGGTTAATGGACGTCTATATTTAAAGTATGATGCCGGGTACAAAATTGCTCAATATTTGAATAAAGAGCCGCAATTATTATTAGTGGATTATAAAACTAATTATTCTAGTTTAGAGTTTCATAATAATGACTCATATATAAGAAGTGACAGTTTAAATGAGCTAACCCAACTTACCAAGCCCTATTATTTAGTAATTGAAAGCGATGAATGGTTAAATGTTAAATCATCGTTTCCCAGAAGTATGGTTTTAAATACATTTCCTTGGATTCGTCAAGAGAAATTTGTTTTGTCGCTGTTTAATTTGGGAAGACGTATAAATATTACCGAAAACTTATTACTGATATTTGTAGCGGATGACAAAGTCCAGGATTTAAAGGCTAAGAGTATATATACTCGAAGTATTTGAATTCTGGACGCGAAATGCTGCCATAAAAGGCGACACAGTGTACATTAAGTACATAAGGAGCTTTTTATAAGGCATGACAAAGTTTAGGATTTAAAGACAAAGAATATTCTTAAGGAAGATTGAATGTTGAATAGGGCAACTATAATTTTTTTTATATTGGTGGCTGGGTTTGTTATAGTATCTCCCGGAATTGATCAATATTTCGCAGCCATGACATACAATGCTGATCGAGGCAAGTTTTATGGTGAGTTACATTTATGGTGTAGAATTGTATATTATTCTATTCCAGCTATTACAGCGTTATTGGTTGCAATTTCCGTGGGGATGTTGTTTACTAGATTAAAAAAAGTGGCATTAATAATCTTATTATCTTTAGCCTTAGGTCCTGGTTTAGTGATTAACGTTGTGTTTAAAGATCATTGGGGGCGTCCACGTCCGTATCAGGTAATTCGCGATGGCGAAACTTTTTTACCTGTATGGCAACCTAATTTTAATCAAATTAATGATAATAGTTTTCCATGCGGGCATGCCTCAATTGGGTTTTTTTTAGGCGTACCGTTTTTAGCTTGTGGGCAACGCAAACGCGGATTAATTATTGGTTTAATTGCTGGCGGATTTGTAGGTGTGGTAAGAATGCTGCAAGGTGGACACTATTTATCAGATGTAGTGTTTTGCGGAATTTTTGTGTGGATGGCTGCCTACTTGGTAATTTATTGGGTAAATAAAATTAAAATAGCTAAGGGTATTATATAGTGAACAAAAAAGTTATGCTTTTATTGATTGGTATAGTGCTGTTAAATATTATTTTTGATAACCGCTTTCAACTTCATTATGATGAAGCATATTATTGGGTATGGGCACATAACTTATCGTGGTCATATTTTGATCATCCCCCAATGATTGCTTATATGATACGGTTAACTAGCTTTCTTGGCTACTCAGAAGTATATGTTAGATTAAGTGCAATTATTACTACAACAATTACTATTATTATTATTTATAGATTAGCCCACAAAATGTTTGGGCAAGAAGTTGCCAATATTGCAGTGTTACTTGCTCTTGCTTGTCCATTAATTGAAGGGGTATTTTTTGTAGTCACAATTGATAGCCCATTGTTAATGTTTTGGGCGTTAACTTTATATGCTTTTTACCGTGGAGTTTTTGACAATAGGGTTAAATTTATTTATTTAGCGGGGTTTTTTGCTGGTTGTGGGTTATTATCTAAATATACTGCTATTTTAATTTTCCCCGGATTGTTTTTATTTTTACTAACATCTAAAGAGTATCGCTATTTTTTAACTAAGCCACATTTATACTTAGCTTTTCTAATAGCATTGATGGTTTTTTCTCCAGTCCTATGGTGGAACTATCAACATGAGTGGGCGTCTTTTACTTATCAATTTAAACATGGTATTGGTGAGGAGTTGAAGTTTAGTGGTCAGTCTTTTGGGGATTATTGGGGCGGAAATACTTTGGTTGCAGGTCCTCTCTTGTTTCTTGCGATGCTGTATTATTCGTTCCGCTATTTAAAAATAAATTTAACCACGCCGAAGTTATCTTTTTTATTTTGGTCTTATACTTTTGGTTTAGTATTTTTTGCTTATTGTAGTCTATTTAAACATGCTGAAGCCAATTGGACTGCCCCGCTATATATATCTTCAACTATTCTACTGGCTAGATGGTTAGTCAAAATGAATAATCGCTGGGTTTATCAATTGAGTTTAATTTTGATTTTATTAGTGTTGGTAGTAACTAAATTTCCACTGCTCTTTACTCCTTCACGTTATCATAATAAGATACCGGGGTTAAATATGTTTTATGGAAATAAAGAACTGCTTGAAAGAGTTAAACCGTATTTAACTAAAGAAAATATGCCTTTATTAGCTTGTGATTATGGTAATGCTTCGCGTGCATGGTACTACTTACAGCAAGATAGAGTCTATGTGTTACAACAATTTCCGTATGCTAATTCATACCGTTATTGGGATTTGGGAAGGCATACCCCTATCATGAATGCAATTTATATTTGTGATAATGATGATTTTGAGGCACTGGCTGTATTGCATCGTTATTTTATAACAGTTAGATTAATGGAATACGCCACATTTAGTAATGTGATTAGTGATAGTAGGCTATATATTTATCAAGCAACTAATTGAGGGATTAATTTTTATGAGGATTTTGAATGAAACATTTAATAATAGTAGCAACGTATAATGAGCGCGACAATATTGAATTATTACTTGAAGATATATTTACGTTGGTAAACGATGTCAATGTGTTAGTAGTGGATGATAATTCGCCAGATAAAACTTATGAGATAGTTGATGAATTATCTACCACTAAATACCACAATAAATTATTTTTAATTAAGCGTTCGGGTAAACTGGGTTTAGGGACTGCTTATATTGCAGGGTTTAATTGGGCAATTGAACGTAGATATGACGTTATAATGCACATGGATGCGGATTTTTCGCACAATCCCAAATATATTCCTCAATTTTTTGAAGAAATAAAAACCAATGATTTAGTGTTAGGTAGTCGTTATATTAAAGGTGGCGGCGTGGTTAACTGGGGAGTGGGGCGTAAAATTATTAGTATCGGAGGGAGTTTATATTCCAGGATTATATTAGGACTTAAAATTCGGGATTTAACTGGTGGGTTTAAATGTTTTAGGCGTCATGTCCTTGAAACTATTAATGTAAATAGGTTACAATCAACGGGTTATGCCTTTCAAGTAGAGACTACGTATAAGACTTTTTTACATGGGTTTAAAATTAAAGAACTACCGATTATTTTTGCTGATCGTCGAGTTGGACAATCTAAAATGTCCGGTGGAATTTTTATTGAAGCATTATTAATGGTAATTAAACTTAGGCTATCGGTAAAAAGCTCAGGTAAATAAAAATTTTTTAACGAATTTTAATAAAAGAGTTCCCGCAGATGCCGTATCACTAGGTATTTTAATGAACCAACTATAAAGTGTAGGACTGCTTATGGCTTATGGGGTCATTTAATAAAAAACAACTCGCGCCCACCATATGAAAGCTGTCCTTAAGTTAATTCATCATAGGTTCAAAAATACGCACCCGACTAAGCGAACACCGCAGGAACATGAGAAGTATAACACCTTTTATTAGATAATCGCAACTAAATATTTATATAGTTGCGATTTTAATTGTGCTACAATCTTGCTATCATAATATATTGAGGTTATTAATCTATGCAAACCAAATCTCAACATGGATCCAAATCGCGATCCGGAGCACGACCTAAATTTTTAAATTTATTTATTCTTGGGTCAAAAATGTCTATAACCGCAAAAGTGTCTATTTTGCACCGCTTTTCTGGAATATTGCTTTTTCTGGCAATTCCGTTTATTTTATATATTCTGCATCAATCGTTGATCAATCCAGATTTTTATACTTCACTACATCAAATTATGGCAAATCCGATAGTAAAATTAATTTATCTAATCTTAATATGGGCGTTTATGTATCATTTATGTGCTGGAGTAAGGTTTTTATTTTTAGATATTCACAAAGGTGTTGAAATTAAAACAGCAAAAATAACAGCGAGGATTGTTATAATTATTAGTTTAATTTTAACTGTATTATTAGGAGTTGTGATATGGTAAAATACAATGTAACTGGTGCTCATTATGGTTTGTCAAGTTGGCTGCAGCAACGAATTACTGCGCTTATAATGTTGGTGGTTACGGTTGTTTTTTTTGGATTTATGTTAAATTTAGGTTTTAATGTTAATTCAAATATTAGTTC
>JAGOUD010000144.1 GCA_018061465.1 Burkholderiales bacterium | reverse complement strand
TTCCTATTCTGGGCATTTGTTATGGTATGCAAACTATGGCTATTCAGTTAGGCGGTACAGTAGAAAAAGCGCTAACTCGTGAATTTGGTTATGCTAAAATTTATAATTGCACTACACAATTACTCCAAAATATTATTGACGGAAGCCAAAATAACCAACCTTTTATGGAAGTATGGATGAGTCACGGTGACAAAGTTATTACTCTACCACCAGGTTTTAAAGTTATTGCCACTAATGATAATTGCCCCATTGCAGGTATGGCTGATGTAGAGCGTAAATTTTATGCATTACAATTCCACCCTGAAGTAACTCATACTAATCAGGGGATAGAAATTTTTCGTCGCTTTGTATTTGATATTTGTGAATGCAGTCCTACCTGGACCATGCCCGACTATGCAACTGTAGCAATTAGCACTATTCAACAGCAAGTAGGCACAGATAAAGTGATTTTAGCCCTGTCTGGAGGAGTAGATAGCACAGTTGCAGCAATATTAATTGACCGCGCCATTAAAAACAATCTAATTTGTATTTTTGTGGATAATGGCTTATTACGTCTCAATGAAGCACAACAAGTTATGGAAACCTATCATAAGCATATGGGACTAAATATTATTAAAATAGATGCTCAAGATGAATTTTACACTGCTTTAGCCGGAGTAGATGATCCTGAACAAAAAAGAAAAATTGCCGGAAGATTATTTATTGAGATATTTCAAAAAGAAGCTAAAAAAATTGCCAATGCTAAATGGTTAGCACAAGGAACAATTTACCCAGATGTAATTGAATCAGCAGGAACTAATAAAGCACATACAATTAAGTCGCATCATAATGTAGGTGGCTTACCTGAATCTTTGCATTTAAAGCTATTAGAGCCGTTACGTGAGTTATTTAAGGATGAAGTGCGTAATCTTGGCTTAACCCTAGGTTTACCACCGGAAATGATTTATCGTCATCCATTTCCAGGTCCCGGGTTATTAGTGCGCATTTTAGGAGCAATTCAGCCTGAATTTATTAAACTACTCCAAAAAGCTGATGCAATTTTTATTGAAGAATTAAAAAATAATGGATACTATAATAAAGTGGCCCAAGCATTTGCAGTATTTTTACCGATAAAAAGTGTGGGGGTAATGGGAGATGGGCGTACTTATGATTATGTAATTGCACTACGTGCAGTTGAAACTAATGATTTTATGACGGCTAATGCGGCTCATCTTCCGTTTACTTTTATTACGCATGTAGCTAATCGAATTATAAATGAAGTGTCTGGGATTAACCGGGTTGTCTATGATATTTCAGGAAAACCGCCGGCAACTATTGAGTGGGAATAGCTTAGATTAATTATGAATATTATAATGAAAAAATATGACAAATAAACCAAAACGATCTTTTTGGCTATTAAAATTTTTAGTAGCTTTAATTTCATTGGGCATAGCCGGAAGCGGTATCCTTGCTATAATGATAATTTTAACTTATCCTAAATTACCCAGTATGGATGAACTGCGTAATTATCAACCTAAACTACCACTTCAAGTATATTCCAATGATAAAGTATTGCTTGGACAATTTGGTGAAGAGCACCGTATCTTTGTAAGCTTTAACGACACTCCTAAAATGTTAATTAATGCAATTCTTGCTGCAGAAGATGAAAGATTCTATCAGCATGGGGGAATTGATTATATTGGAGTTATTCGCGCTTTGGGTATGAATATAGTTTCTGGGCGAAAACAGTCAGGAGCCAGCACGATTACAATGCAATTGGCACGCAATTTTTTCCTTAGTTCACAAAAAACCTATACTCGGAAATTTAATGAGGTACTTCTTGCATATAAAATGGAGAATTCACTCACTAAAGACCAAATTTTAGAATTATACATTAATCAAATCTACTTAGGCCAAAGAGCTTATGGTTTTGGCGAAGCTGCTCTTACTTATTTTGGTCGCCCCCTTGATAAATTAACTATTGCCGAATATGCGGTATTAGCTGGCTTACCTAAAGCGCCATCAGCCTATAATCCAGTAGTCAATAAAAAACGCTCTCATGAACGAGAAATGTATGTACTTGGGCGAATGTTCGCTAATAATTTTATTTCAGAAGCGCAGTATAATGAAGCCATAAATCAACCGATAATAATTGCCGGGGCAACAACTAAAGATGCAACTAATGCTGGGGGGTATATTGCAGAAATGGTACGGCAAATGCTTTATGATAAATATGGCGACAAAATTTATACTGATGGCTACAAAGTATATACTACAGTTGACAGTAAAATGGAACAAGCAGCTTATATATCCTTAAGAAATGGATTACTTCAATATGATAAGAATCAAGGTTATCGTGGCTGTGAACAACAATTAAATTTAGCAGCAATGGATGACCTAACTGATCAGGTTATTATGTCGTCGTTTGACTCTTTAACTGATTTTGGCGATCTTCAAGCAGCAATAGTAATTGATGCCAATAATAATTCACTCAAAGTTAAAATTAGAAATGGTAATATACTTGAATTTAATGGCAAAGATCTAGACTGGATACATAAATATCTAACCTCAGGCGGGAATAGTCAACTCACGCGCGGTTGTGTAGTCAGAGTGCGTAATAGTGAAGGCAAGTGGTCGGTTACCCAACTACCAACAGTTGAAGGCGCATTAGTTGCAATTAGCCCTAATGATGGCGCAATTAAGGCTTTAATCGGCGGCTTTGATTTTACTAAAAATAATTATAATCATGTCACTCAAGCTATGCGCCAACCTGGTTCAAGTTTTAAGCCATTTATTTATTCAGCAGCTCTAGAAAAAGGCTTAACCAGCACTTCATTAATTGATGATGTACCAATTTGTTTTGCCAGTGGCGGTGATGATGGAGGACAATGGTGCCCGCGAAATGACGATAATGAATTTATGGGGACTATTAGTTTAAGACAAGCGCTAACTTTTTCACGAAACGTGGTAACAGTTAAAATTCTAAATAAAATTACGCCAGCATTTGCAATTGATTATGTGACTAAATTTGGCTTTAATAAAACACAATTTCAACCCTATCTAACTATGGCGCTAGGTGCAAGTGAGGTAACCCCCATGCAGATGGCACAAGCATTTGCTGTATTTGCCAATGGTGGATATTTAGTACAACCATATTTAATTAAGACCATTAATGATAGCCACGGTAATTTATTGGCTAAAACTGATAGTTTGGATATTCATAATAACCAGCCCGTAATTGACCCCAGAAATGCATTTATCATGAATAGCATGCTGCAAGATGTGGTACGCTATGGTACTGGCGCCCGTGCTTATAAAGAATTAAAGCGTGATGATTTAGCGGGTAAAACCGGAACTACAACTGATGCTAAAGATGTATGGTTTGATGGTTATACACCTAATTTGGTGGCTATTACCTGGCTTGGTTATGATCAACCCAAAAGTTTAGGTACTCATGCATATGGCGCAAGTTTAGCCCTGCCGATTTGGATTAATTTTATGAAAAGCGCTCTGCCTAATATACCTGAAGCAACTCTACCTATGCCAGATGGAATTACAGTGCTCCATAATGTAACGTGGAGGGGTAATGATGATTATGTATATACTGGGACTAATATTATAAATTTAACTGGAGAGAATAATGAATCCGGTGCCGTTGCGGTAATTGCTCCAGAACATAGTGACAGTAGTGATGCAATTAATAATTTGCTTGATGCCTCAACGCCAAGTAAGAATGATATCCCTACTAGTACCCAAACTACCCCAGCATCTGAGACCAATCAAGTGCAGGGAAGCCCCACTGCTGCCACATCAGCTAAACCAAGCAGCGTCGATGATATTATTCAGAATATAAAAGATTAAAGGAGAACACTATGAAATATTATCCCCACCCTATTATAGCTCGCGAGGGTTGGTTATTTATAATAATTAGTTTAATTATTACTTTAATTATTTATAATTTGAGTAATTTTTGGGTTACACTACCATTTATTCTAATTTCATTATTCATCATTCAATTCTTTAGAGATCCCAAGCGCATAATTCCAGCACAACCTAATATAATTTTATCTCCGGCAGATGGTAAAATTATTGCCATAGAAGAAACGCATGATGTATATCAAAATGTACGGGCAATGAAAATCAGTATTTTTATGAATATATTTAATGTACATTCTAATCGCTCTCCAGTTGATGGTGAGGTTACACATATCGAATATTATCCAGGCAAATTTATTAATGCTGATTTTGATAAAGCTTCAACAGAAAATGAGCGCAATGCAATGGTAATTCGGTTAGCGAACGGGCAAAAAATTACCGTAGTGCAGGTTGCAGGTTTAATTGCACGCCGGATTTTATGTTATGTGCGAGTTGGCAACGTACTATCCCGCGGACAACGATATGGTTTTATTCGTTTTGGGTCACGAGTGGATGTTTATTTGCCCTTAGATGCGCGAATATTAGTAAGTATTGGGCAAAAAGCTGTGGCAACTGAAACTATTTTAGCCAAGCTAGAACAATAACTTTCTCTTAAAAGGTTTAATTAGATATGCAACATTCCATAAAAAAAGGTTCTCCAATTTATTTATTGCCTAGTGTATTGACCCTAGGTGCAATGTTTTGTGGATTTTATGCAGTCATTCAATCAATTAATAATAATTTTGTTATTGCTGGGTTTGCAGTATTTATTGCAATGATCTTTGATAGCATGGATGGTCGCGTAGCACGCCTTACTCATACCTCATCTCCTTTTGGGGCAGAATTGGATAGTTTAGCCGATATGGTAAGCTTCGGAATAGCTCCGGCAGTTATTGCATTTAACTGGAAACTACATAGTTTTGGTAAAATTGGGTGGTTATTTGCTTTTGTTTATTGTGCATGTGCTGGGCTTAGGCTTGCACGTTTTAATACCATGGTAGGTATTGTAGATAAAAAATATTTTTTGGGTATGCCATCACCCGCAGCTGCCGCTTTAGTAGTGGGATTTATTTATCTGTGCGCCAGCTATAAATTACATGGTACATTTGTTACTATTTGCGGCACTACTATTACCATAGTTGCAGCTTTATCCATGGTTAGTAATATAAAATTTTATAGCTTTAAAGAAATTAATTTTCAGCATAAGGGACGATTTAGAGTTTTATTAATTATTTTATTAATCTCAACCTTATTGTTAATCTATCCAGAGTTTGTTATTTATGGCTTTTTTTTGAGCTATACTCTAATTAGTTATTTTAATTTTATTTTTCGTATTGGATATAATAATCAACCGCACTCCACTCTTGAAGATGATATTGAAAGTATAACCAATAATATTATGAATGATGAGGAAGATATTTAAGAGCTCTACATAACCCATAGAATATAAAAGTTACATTGATCATTGTTTAAATAAAATCATGCAATCTCTCAACCATCCAAGTGATAATTTTATTAAAAAAAATAGAACAAATTCCTAATTACACTATGGCTAAGAGCTTATCTATCTTAGATACTGGCTGTTTTCGAGTTTCATATTATGGGGCAAAATACGATACAATACTTGAAAAAGCCAAAACACATATTGGAAAACTGA
>JAGOUD010000011.1 GCA_018061465.1 Burkholderiales bacterium | reverse complement strand
GGGTTACGTAATACCGGATTTGGTATAATTGAAGATCACATCGGGTATACGGGAAAGCCCAATATTTTTTCTAATGCCCTAGCACCATTACCATTTAGGTGGTTAGTATCAACGTAGACAGGCTGATCATTATAAATAAATCGATCTTTTTTAAATTGATTGTAAGCTACACTTAAATCAACCCAATGAAAATGAGGATCGTTTGATATCAGATTGTGTATAACCGTATTTCCTTCTTCTCCATGCGGAATAACGTTTGCGCCTAATCGAATACCCAAATAATCAAATAAGGGCGATTTTTGAATAGAGCGATCAATTACTGGCTCATCATAGAAAAAATAAATAGGTGTATTTACTGCAATTTGACGTAACACATCTAGTTTAAAGGCAGGAGGCCCCTCATTTTTCTTGGTAAACATATTAAAATTACCAGAAAAAAGATTAAAAGCATTTGCAACAAAAATTGCTTTGTAGTATTGATGATTATCGTGAATAAATTGTAGCATCATATCACAATTTTTGATTCTCTCAGGCGTCATAACTACAGGTGGGGCTCTATACGCCATACCCCATTCATTTAGTTGGCATGCACCAACTGCAATCACGGTTGCGCGAAACCCATCTTTTTTACCCATGGCATCAATAAATCTGCCCAATGCTGCAGCATGCGAATCACCAACCAGTAATACTGTCGGTTTTGCATGCATATCACCTAGTGCACACTGGTTATCAACGATGCCACGTGTCGTATGGGCGAAGGTTCGATCGAAACAAGGTGCAACCCAGCTATCGGTTAGACGTATATTTTGACCATTAACGGTTACATTGGTATAACTTTTGCCGATTAGAGGTGAAAGTCCTAAAGCCTCAATGCCTGTTAGTGAAAACAGCAGACACAATACCATCATGTTTGTTACAATAAAGACTGGGAACACCATAAAGGCTCCAGATTTAGATCGCTGAAACGGTTGTTCGACAAAATAATAAGTCAGTATTGCCAACAAAAAAATGAGCGCAAACAAGGGGATGAAAAGCTGTATCGGTATAACCTCGTCCGCAATATAGCGAGTAACAGAAAAAACAAGCCAATGCCATAAGTACAGCGAATACGAAATGTATCCAATGAAAAGCAAGATACGTCTTGTTAACAGCCAATTAACCCAAGTCTGTTTAGCAGAATTTGTTGTACCACAATAAATAAGTAGCGACGCGCCCATGCAAGGGAGTAAAGCTCGCCAACCAGGATAATACCTTTCCCCCACAAAACAGCATGAAATAAGCAACAACACCATGCCCACATACACACCTAATCGAGAAACCAATTGTGCATTTCGCAGTGTTGGCAAAATAGCAATCAACGCCCCGCAAGCCATTTCACCAAAACGGGGAATGGACAAAAAATAGTAATCTGCATGATAAGTTGGATCCTTACTCCATTTGATCCCCAAGGCGAAACAAACTACTGCAATCAAAATAATTAGGACAAAAGGATAAAATTTCAGAGTACGCAAAAGCTTCACATTCTTCGTCAGCAACAGCGGCAATAGTAATAGCGGCCAAAATAAATAGAATTGCTCTTCTATTGATAGCGACCAATACTGTAGAAAGAAATTGGTCTTACCATCAGCTGTAAAATAATTGCTCGTGTGCATGTTAAAGATAAACGCCAGTACATATTTTGCATCGGGTAATAATAATCCATTCAATTGGCTCGCTAAAAACACGGTCACAAGAAACACAAGAATCGACGCAGGAAAAATTCGCTTGATTCGACGAACATAAAAATTAATAACCGAAAACCGATGATCAACCACCGTAGTCATAGTACGGCTTGTAATTAGATAAGCCGATATAACGAAAAATACATCTACGCCGACGAAGCCACCCGGCAACCAGTGAGGATTAAAGTGAAAAAACATCACGACCAAAATAGCAATGGCTCTTAATCCATCAATATCCGCTCGACGTGCCCTAGAAATCATGCACCAGTCTTCCCTAACGCCAGATAGCTAACCAAGGATGAAATAGCTTCTGGTAACTCATCAGCTTGATGGGCTATGCAATTTGCCCCAGAGTCACTTGGTGTCACATCCGCATAGCCGTAAGTGACAAAAACGCTCGGAATACCTGTATTTTTTGCCGCTTTCATATCTGACATTGCATCACCGATAAAAATTGCATTCCTTAATGTCGCATCAAATCCAGCTTCCCTCATAGTGCCTTCTACATGTCGATGATCTGGTTTCTTTATTCCAACAAAGAAATCGCCACCACACACAGCCAGAAAATGTGGCCTAATTTGCAAGTATTCAAGGATACATTCCACAAGTCTTGTATTTTTGTTCGAACAAATAGCCATTTTAAATCCTTGCTCATTCAGCATATCTAGCACCGGTTTAACACCAGGATAAAGCACAACCTTATTCAGCATTTCCTGTTCATAATATGCCACGAAGGCTTTAACAAGCTCCTGTTTTTTTTTATCCGACATCGCAGCATAAGCAGAACCAAAGCCTGCACCTAACATCCCATCAACGCCTTTGCTAATCAAAGGTTGTACCACAACAGCTTCAACAGGATGGTTTAGGTTATCTACAAGCACTTTATTTAACGCAGTTATCAAATCATGAGACGTGTCAGCCAAAGTTCCGTCAAGATCAAAAACAAGAAGTGGTTTCATATTGGACTCCCTTTGAGTAATTAATAGATTTAAGAATTGAAAAAAATGCGTTACTTGCGTTATTGGTAGCGGCTTTCGCTGCAATGATACCATCAGGTCGCATAAGCACAGCTTCTCCAACTTGCAGATTAAGACGGTTACATGCCAGTCGCCAATCATTGGCATTTTGAAGCTGAATCAGTTTGATACATTCATTACATTGCAACCAAAAAATCTTATCAAGTAAATCACTATTATAAATAAGGTAGAAATAACAGCCATCAATAAGATCATAACTGCATAATTTCCTTCCCTGATGTGTGAATTCAAAATACGGTACCAGCTGCCCAACAGGAAGTTCGGCATTTTCAACTAATAGGCCTTTTTCATATCGCTGACCGAGTCCCGAGAAGTGTAGGGGCAGAGTCTTTAGACGTTTACGATTAGGCATAATAGGCATCCAGCAGCTCAAGGAGTCCAAATCTCGCTTGATTTGGGTAATAAGTGCTGTCATTTCGTTCGTACTAGTTATCAAGTGTTGGGTTAAAGTACGACGCTCTAATTCATAGGAATCTAATACAGCTTCACTAAAGCGCTTCCTTAAAATCCCAGCCAAACGCCAGGCAAGAGCTAATGCATCTTGAAAGCCAGTGTTCATTCCTAATCCCCCAATGGAACTAAAAAGATGACAGGCATCACCCGCTAATAGAACATGTCCTCGCCCATAATGTTCAGCTAAACGATTGTAGTAGGTCGTATTCGACTCCCAGACAATAGCATTAAGCATGAGATCTGATGGTCCATATTGTGCAACAAGCGCTTGATAGTTTAATAACTTATTACCTAACACTCTTTCTTTCTCATTTTGGGGTGTTCGGATGATAATTCTGTGCTTGCCCTCTGATAACGGAATTAAAATTAAAAACGCACCCTCGCTCACAAAATAGTGGACACAATTAACGTCACCACCCCAGTTAATGATCACGTCAATCATAATAAATCCTGTGCCATGATCCCTACCCTCAAACGAAAATCCCAACTGCTTACGAACAACACTTTTACCGCCGTCACAACCAATAACATACTGTGAAGTGAGTAGCTCCGCCTTACTGCTTTCAGTATAATGTACATAAAGTTCAACGGCGTCAGAGTTAGTTTGATTTAGATGAACCACTTCAGCACCACGCTGCAGCCTCCCGCCTAAAGCTAAAAAATGCGCTTCTAACAAAGATTCTGTTGTTGGTTGAGCTAAGCACAGAATATGATCATATTTAGATGGTAGTAGTTTGTAGTTCACGTGCATGAGCCGCTTCCTTTGCCAGTACAAATTAAGATCATGCACCCGTTTCCCAAGAGCATCAAACTGATCATGTATTCCTAATGCATATAGGTTAACAAGTGAATAGGCATTCATCGATGATGCTTTAGATTGAGTTGATCGAGCAGTGCGTTTCTCTAACACTCGCACATTTATACCTAATTTTTTGAGCCAGCATCCTAAAAGCAGACCAACAGGGCCTGCTCCTACAATTACTACCTCTTCTTGAAGATTACTCATTAGCATAGTCTATAGGCTTCGCAATTTTTGAAATTCCTCAGATGTAAACGGGGCATCAAAATCAACAATCTGCATTTCAACAAGGTTTTCAATGACAAATGAATCTTCCGCCAAAATCTGCATTAGCCGATTCTTATCCATTGATTTACTGACGATAACACCCCCGTTCTTACCACGGCGTGGTCCTGCCATGATAAAGTCACCACTCTTAATATATTGCTCAACCCACGCGCTGTGTTGCGCACGATGTGGATCCACTTGTGTGCCAGGTACAACATAATTACTGATAATTAGAAACATAGTGTTCTCCTTTTTTAAGTTAATTAAATATTTCTTCCTCCAATATTTGCTAACCTCACCTCAATAGGTGGATGGTTTAATACTGGTTTATTAAATCAAAGTTAAGTATTTTACTAATTAGTTTATTGTTTCATTGGTATACCTCCTTGTCTTGTAGTATAAATGCACGTTTTATAATTCCTCCCATATTGATGAGCTGATCATGACTTAAATTAGGAAATTTCCAGGCCACCTTTTTGGGCAACCTGTTTTCAAGTTCAACAGTACTTACGAACGTAAACCCATTACTTTTTAGCTTAGTCATACATATCTCATTTATCGCCACATTGTTACAAGTGGTGACACATCCATTACGAGAAAAGCTAATACATTCTACTAAATATTCGCGGTTTCCTGAATCAATTAATGTGCACTGAATTTTATTTGTATGGATAGGTTTGTACCAGTAACCACCTTTTTCATAGATGAACAAATTTCGTAAGCGCTGAAACTGATTCATTTCGATGATCTCAACCTCAGTCTCAATAATTGCAACGAGTTTACTCCACTGAAAAAAGGAAACTCGATAGGTATTTTTTTCCGAGCGCAAGTCTCGATTTTCTAAAATTGTATCAACAACTAATTCAACTGAATACATCAACTCAACGTAACCATAAAAAGTAGCATTCAACCGCCCTAAGCTAATCGTAACCTCTCCCTGAACATGTTGTGTCGTTACATAAATATGTGCATATACAGCCTGACGTTGTGCTTCAATTAGCATGATACCGGGCACATGCTCATGCTCTTTGCGATAAAAAAAGTAATGATCCGCCTGATTGATCATTCTGTACGAGGTTGAGCAAAATAGGTTTATCATAGATTGATTTGTCTTGCTTGCCGTATTTTGAAAATCCTCAAGTTTTTGAAGTAGGGGAGCATGTGATTCTGAAAATTCATTTTCTATAATTTGATAAGGTAGCGCACGACATCGTTGCCAAGTTACATCTACAGGTATAGACCTCCCAAACAAGCTACTTAGCCCTTGATTACCATTTTGTAAGTTCAAACACAATATATCACTTTCTCCATTATGTGGCAGGTACAACTCCAATAAAAACTCCAGTTCTGCTTGTACCCAACGTTGTGCTATATTCTCATTAATATACAATGGTAGAGCAAAACGGGGATGGCTCAACAACACATCATCTTGTGAATCTTTATGGAGTAACTTTGGTGTAATAACTAAATTTTGCATATATTTATCTCGAATTAAACTTATAATTTTACTGATTTTTTGCTCGTGGCAATTTCCAGACCTTCGCCAATCTTTGTTCGATAAAGTAAAATAAAAATCAATAAGGTTGAGAGCGAAGTTACTATAATTAATACATTGATTAACTGGTGAAATGCAGAGTTATAGGTGGCAAGAAGCTCTTGGTGTGGCACACTTGGTAATAACTGGCTAGCATGTCCCATTGCTCCTGCCGCTATTTGTGCCGTCGCAGCTGCGATTTGACTTGTGCCTAACCCACTCCTTATACCAGTCAAACTGTGTGACATAAAAAATGCCAACAGCGATCCAACAATTGCAATAGCTGTACTATCAAACGACACTCTCAGCGCACCAAAAATACCAATTGCTACGCCTGCTTTTTCTTTAGGCACCACAGATACAGCCAGATTATCCATTAAACCCCACGGGATAGCGACTCCAAACCCAATAACAAATAGCACTACCTTTATATTCCAATTATATACGTTCATAGAAAGGGTATTTAATACCATTAACCCAATAATGGAAATCACCATACCTCCACCTGATAGCACTCCTACAGAGATCCATCTAGTTAAACTTGCTGCTAAAAATGGTACAAACAACAAAGACCCAGAAAAACAAACCATCAAAACACCTGCGTTAAGTGCACTCATATGCTCAATCCCAATAAACCGTAAAGGAAGGATAACCAACAAAACTGCATAACAATAGGCAGCGGCCAAGGGTAGGAGTTGGGCGCCAATAAAAGCAGGATAGGCAAACAAAGATAAATCTAACATTGGATTATCCACACGCTTTTCTACCCCAATAAATAGACACAAAAGCATAGCAGCTGTTAACAATAGAGTGATTACTAAAGGGCTTGACCAACCATGAACTGGTGCTTCTATCACCGCATAAGTGAATAATGCTAACATCATCGTAAATAAAATAGCACCTATTTTATCCAGCCCTTTGGCATTTGGGTCTTTGCTATCCTGCATATAAAGTAGACAAATAACCAGCGAAATTATGCTAAGCACTGTACTACCAAAGAAAACAGCATGCCAACTAAAATAAGTAATGAGTATTGCTGCTATCGTTGGTCCAAAAGCTAACCCTGCACCAAAAGTGATTCCAATCACACTAAATATTTTTGTTCGGGCATGACCTTCAAATTCCTGAGCAAGAATCGACATTCCACCGGCATATGCACAGGCAGCTGCAATTCCTTGCGGTATACGCAATAAATCAAGTACCAACACACTGGGAGAAAATGGCATCAGCAATGAAGTGACAGTAGCGATTAATAACCCAACCCCAAATACTTTTTTACGCCCATATTGATCAGCAATAACCCCCGCCACCATTAATGTACTACCACAGCTTAAGAAAAAAGCATTTGTTATCCATGCTAAAGCAACTGCGCTGCCTGGTAAGCTTATTGCTATATATGGCTGTGCTGTTGGTCCAGCTGTGAAATTCAATGGCACACTAAAGCAGGCTAGAATAATGGCAAATAATATCATTATTTTTTTCATTTGTATTTTTTCATTTACTAGGTAGGTTTTCATATATTCCTCTTGTTATGCTTTAAAATAATTAAAAATTAAAAAACTTGATTTTATTAAACTTTGGTACTACACAGCAAACAAAGTTATTGCTAAGGTTTATCAAATTGTACCCATGATATTTTTGTTCATTTATATCAAAAATACTTTCTGCCGAAGTATCTACAATAAAATTATTTAGCCCATAACCTATACCTGATGCTTTCATTTTGCAAAAAGCTTCTTTAATGACCCATAAATAAATAAAATCCTGCTCATAATTTTGACTTTTCTCCAAGGCTAATTTTTCGTCATTATGAAAAAATTTATCTATTATGCCGCGTATGTTTACTACGGTTCTAGTTGTTGATTCCACATCAATACCTAATTCAGAATCGTGCGATAGTCCAACTACTGCTACACCTGATGTATGTGATACATTAAAGTGTAGCTCTTTCATACTTTGCAGTTTAGGCTTACCATATTCATTGTATTCTAAACTTATTTCGGAAAGTTGTACGTAATTATTTAATACCACTCTCCAAAATTTTTCACCTTCTTTTTCCTTATCGTAATTACTATTTATCCATAAATCAACTTTAGCCATCTACTTATAACTCGCTAACTGGTAAAATTACAGTGCTTGCTATATCATCTAATAATACAGCCCCCCAAGACAAACCAACACCAAACCCAGCAAATACAGCATGTTTAAGTTGTCCAATACTTCCATGGTACTTAGAACACATTGCTAATGGAATTGATGCTGGACCAGTATTACCATATTGCCCCATCTCTACCGGAAAAATATCTTTATTAACGTTTAATTTCTTACGTAAATAATTTAACATAAAAGCATTTGCCTGATGTAGTACTACTGTTGATATATCATTTAATGATTTATTTTGGTGTTGTAGTACTGAATCAATAACACCTTTTACCTCAGACATAGCAAATTCCATTATTGCTGAACCATTCATATGCAAATAGCCATCCAGATTGTTGCTTTTGGGGATTATTAATTCTTTATGTCTTGAACCATCTGTTTTTATATCAAAAGTCCAGGTGCTGTCGCCGGATTCAATGATGCTTACCGCAGCCCCATCACCAAAAACCAATCTGGATTTATGATCATCTGGCTTCAAATATTTTGATATGGTATCCCCAACACATAATAACACTTTACTGCAGCAACCAGAGCTAACCAATAATGCACTTTGCAATAATCCATAAATATAACCCGAGCAACCATAGTTAATATCAAAAGCAACAATGTCTTGCCTCAAACCTAATCTATTTTGCAAAATACAACTTGTAGCTGGCATTACAAAATCAGGAGTTTGAGATATGAATACTATGCCATCAATCTCATTTTTATCAATGTTTAATGCAGTAATTAAATTCATAGCTGCGTGTACACACATATCAGAGGCTGTCATCTCAATTGTTGCTATTCTGACTGAGTTAATGCCAGTACTCATAGCAATTCGATTAACTTCATTTTCACCAAACAATTCATAAAAATCGGATAATTGTATTGTTTTTTTTGGGACACAGCTCGAGATACCTAATAATTTAAGCTTATTTATTGACTTTCTCACGCTAAATTCTCTTACATATTTTATGTTCAATTAGGTTGAATATATCATCAACTGTTTCAACATTTGTAAGCTCCTCACCAGTAATACCTATATTATAATAATTATCTATTGAACCAATAAGTGAAACTATCGCCAAAGAGTCCCAATAATTATGTTTTTTTAAATTTAAACATCTGGTTATTTCATTATCTTGCATGTTTAATAATTTTGCAAGATCAACAATTAATAATGATTCCATTTTATTTAACTCCTGTTATATTTTTTCTGATTTTCTTAAATCTATTACTATATGGTATTTCATCTACAAAGTAAATTTTTTGTGGTATTTTATAATTTTCCAGGAATTTAAGGCAATGCCCCCTAATGAGTTTTAATTTATCGCTTTTATTTAATTCTAATTTCATTACAATATTTGCAATTATTATATTACCCAATATTGGATTATTTTCTTTAAAAACCATCGCATCTTTTATACCCGACATTTGCAATAATGTATTTTCTATTTCGATTGGAAAAACTTTTTGTCCACCTATATTTATAATGTCTGAATCCCGCCCTACAATGTGTAGCCACTCTCCATCCGCCTCAACCATATCACCCGTTTTAAACCACCCATCAATTGTAAATGGATTTGGGGCATTTAAATATCCGAGCATTGTGGTATTTGACTTAATCTCTAATTGACCATCAATTACCCTATAGGTTGTAGTTTCATTATTGATTTTTATTAGTAATGATCCATTATTTTTAGAGATTGTTCTTATGACCCCAGTTTCTGAAGTTCCATACGCTTGTGATAATTTAATTTTATTATGAGTTAACTTTATAATTGACTCTAATAAATGCTGAGGCATAGCTTCACTACCATAATTAATATGTTCCAGGCATGACAAATCAAAATTATCCCACACATTATTCATCACCAATAAATTTAAAAATGATGGCGAAGTTATTAAAATTTGAATGCTAAATTTTTGAATTAATGAGGCAACCGAATTAACATCTCGGTCGACCGGTAAAACTAGTAAGTTGCCACTTATTAATGCATTTAGCATTGTATTTATTCCACCAATGTGGTCAAACAACAAAAATGATAAAATAGTTTTATGGTGTTTTGTAGCTTTCTGTCCATCTATAATCTTACCTAAATCATGAACTATCGCTTTACTTTGCCCTGTAGTACCTGATGACATTATGATTAACCCAGCACTGTTCTTAATTTTTAATTCTTGAACCGTTTCATGCTCATTATTTCCGAAATCTAACTTTTTTGATATTACATTGTTTAATTTGTCTATAGTGAATCTATATTTAGGTTTTGTTATCTCAGAATAATCTTCTAGCTTATTTTCAGGAATATTTGTTAATGGCACAATAATAGCTCTTTTATAGGCTAAGGTTACAAATAAAGCAATTGCCTCTGGGTGATAGTCTGAACATAATTGTACAATATCACCAGCTTCAATAAAACTCAGGTTTAGAATATAAAATTTAACTCTATTTATTAACCATTTATAATTATAAATTTCACCATCATAAATAAAAGCCTCATTTTCTAGAAATTTATCAAAGCTATCTAATAATTTCATTAACAAACTCCACCAAGAAAGAGATTTTGCCCTGTTATAAAGTCACTTTTATTGCTAATAAAGAAATCAATTACATTTATTATGTCTTCAACCGTACCTTTTCTTGGAATAGCTTGCCGATTAATTAATCTTTGCATTTTATCCTCAGGAACTGATTTTATTAAATCAGTATCTACAGGTGTTGGACCTACGCTATTAACTGTTATATTTAATGGAGCTAATTCACGGGCAGATACCTCAGTAAAGGAATGCACAGCTGCTTTTGAGGCTGCATATATAGCCTCTCCTTCAAGTTTTAAGGGAGTTGCGACTGTTGTAAAATTCACAATGCGTCCAAATTTATTTTTTGCCATTAGTTTGGCAGCTTCTCTACAAAATAAAAAGGTGCCAATTACATTCGTATTTAATATGTTATTGACAGTAGACAATGGAGTAAGCATTATATGATTCATTGATGCAATCCCTGCATTATTAATTAACACATCTAGCTTACCAAAGTTTTCTCGAATAAAAGAAAAAACCTTTCTAACTTCATTCTCATTTGCCACATCAGCAATAAGATGTGAATAATTTTCTAGTTTATAATCAGCTTTCTTTCTGCTACACCCAACTACATAATACCCATTTTTAACATAGTGTTCGACTAGCGACTTGCCAATGCCTTTTCTAGTACCTGTAATTAACATTAGTTTTTGTATCATAACTATGCACTTTCTTTATACATCAGAGTACAGATATAGTCAGTTAACTTTCCAACTGTTAAAAATGGTGAATTTTGCATCGACATGGATTTTTCATTAGCTAGTATTATCGATATTGCCAACTGAGTTTCTAACGAATCTTCCACTATACTAATTAATGACACCAATGATATCGAATCAATCCCATCTTTTCCGCCATATATTGGACATTCACCCATCAGGTTGATTGGTAGGGGCTTCTCCAAATTTTGATTTATAATATTTACAGCATCAACTATAATTGATATAACACGTTCTTTCACAAAAAGTACTCCTATCGCAAATTAATTAAAATGTATTCTCTTTGATTTAATTTTTTTATTAAGTAGTTAAGGTATATAATTAGTTAACCATATGCCACTCCAATAAAGGGCAATAATGCGTGAGGATTCTAGATTGTTCTGGTATTTACGTTAAGTAAATAGTTTGCAGGCGAACAAGCCAAAATCTTCATGAACCTCATCATAGGAACTTATACCGCACATTCAATAGCGTAATTATAGCGTAATTGCTGTTATAATAGCAAATAATAATTATTTCAAATGACTATGAAATAGACAAAATAGCCTAACAATTGGGGATAATTCGGCTACCGCATGGATTTGGGCGGACAGATCGGTAATCCAATATTAATAAAAAAATATTCTTTTATTAGCTGGTTAACTATTTTATTAGTTAAGATCGGAATAAGTGGTTAGCATGAATTTTAGTAAGGGTTTAGGAATGATTTTTATATTGAACTTTGTAGCTTCTTCTTGAATTAATTGATTTTCGTACTCATTGGTTGTAAGGTAAGCTGTATGCATAATTTTATATGATTTGATTAGATCGATACCATGCTCCGAATGATCATCCAACTGGTTATCAATAAAATATGTAACAGTTTCTAAAATGTGTGTATGTTCTTTTGCCCAGGCTTTAAATTCTGCAATCGCTTTGAAGTATTTTACATCAGGTATTCTGCTAAATACTGATTGTAAATAGCTGTGAATGGATGTGGCATCATCCAAAATTACAATATAATTTGAAAGTTTTATATTAACCGGTAACCAGGTAGGCGGAGATATATTTGGTATTTTCAAATCAATAGAAGTTCCTTGCCCGCTATCGGTAGAAACAATATTTAACTCACCACCAAGTTCTTTAAAATATTTAATTGAAGTACTAAGCCCTATACCTTGCCCGCTACTTTTAGTACTATACCCATTTATCACTTTCTGAAGAATATTTTTTTCAATACCGCTGCCATTATCTTTTATATTAAGAATTGTATAATCATGAGTCTTATATAAATTCAGTTCAATTATGCCTTTAACATCTGGCTTAAAGGATTCAAATCCGTTATTTAATAAGTTTGAGATAACATTGGTAAAGCTAAAATGAAGCGTCTGTATCCATATATTATCATCATTATTAGTATTATCTGTATAAATTAAAGCACATTGACCATGCCATTCAATAGTTTTTTGATTTATAATTTCATTCATCAAGGATTTTAATAGGATATAGCGTGGCTTATCTGAGTCTTCATGGTTCTGAAATTTATTTTCTGTATTTGTATTTAGCAAATTTATTAGAGTATATTTAATATTATCGATAGCAATACCTAAGTCATATATTAGCTTTTCATCCATTGAGGCAAAATTCTTGAGCTTGTTTTTACAATCCTGTAGTACCAATAAAGGTGATTTTAGATTGTGGGCAATACTCTTTGCAAGAATCCCCATAGCAGCATCTTTTGATTTTTGTTCAATCATGTTAATTAAATTATTTAGTTTATCAGAGATTTCTACAAGCTCTATAGATTGCTCATATTCACCATTTTTCCTACTATCGGGCTCTGCATTTCGCAAAGTACCTAGAAGCATATTTACCGGCTTTAAGAACAGTTGGTTAGGTATACTCTTGGTTAGTGGAATTAAAATAGCACAAATTAATATACAACAAATTAGGGTAACCAGAAAATAATCTAAGGTATCAATATAAAGCTCTTTTTCTTGCAGAAGTGAGCCACTGATTAAAAAATAGCCAAATTTATTATTTCCAATAGCTCGCAAAGAATAATAATAGTTCCAGGTGGTGTTAGGATGAATAATAAGCTTATGCTGAAATGGTATAGACTTATTAATCCATTTTATTTTATATGAATTCTGGTTATTAAACTCATCAATTTTATTGTCAATTGCTAATAGATTTGGCACAATTGCCTGGCTAATTACATAATCTTCTAGAATTTTGCACTTATTATTGATATTATTCACTAGTGCCGAGATATTGTTATTAACCTTATATACTGACAATATTAGTAAGAGACAAAAAATTAAAGTTATACTTATAAATATTCTTGATCCTATTTTTCTCTTAATTAAAGTTTCCAGTGATTCCATAGGTTAATAGCTTTTTATAAACCCACCATCACATATAATATTGGCGCCAGTTATATGATCGGTAAACCCAGATAGAAGATTTTCTATCACTACACTCACTTCACTTAAGGATGCATATTTTTTTAATGGTACATTGTCTATTTTAGCTGCTAGAATTTCCTGCGGACTCTTGCCACATTCTAAAGATTCATTATCTACATTTTTAAGAAATATATCTGTCATAATCCCTCCTAATGAGAGTGTATTGATATGAATCCCGTTCCCCCCATAATGAAGAGCCAATGATTTTGCTTGTCCTAGCCATGCCGTACGAATAGCATTATTAATTACATAATTTGGCAATGCCTGTACAGATGAAATACCAGAAATTATTACAATCTTTGCCCTCATGTTATTTAGTTGTAAGTAGGGTACTATATTTTTCAGTAATTCTAACGGATTAATAAATACACGCCTAAAATTTTCTTCCCACTCATATTTTTCAGGAAAGCAATTGCTGGTGGGTGTGATTTTAGGGGTTATAAGAACTAGGCCCATAACATTTATGAATGATGAACAAACACTTTTTAATATGTTGAAGTCGCATTCATAATCAAAGTTAATTACTACATATTTTACTTTTATGCTATAATTATTTGTTAAATATGTTTTCAGGGTGTTTAATTTTTCTTGGCTTTTAGATATTAGTATCAAATTATATCCTTTGCCAGCCAAATATTTACATACAGACTCTCCGATAGTCCCGGTTGCGCATGTTATTATAAGAGTTTTATTCATCTTTTCCTTTCAAATTAACTGTAAAACTTTCTGTTGGCAGTATACTACCATTTTTGTATACATAATATATATTGTTATTGTTGCGCACCCTATATCCACTTTCATTAATAAAATTTTTCAATATTGGCTGTCGTTGAACAATTTTATTCTTGTCTACGAATGGTAATACAAAAATTAAAGTTTTATAGGTTAGATAAGAAATTATACTAGTTGGTTCTTTATTAAACATTTGGGTATAATATTTTCTAAACTGCGCTCCAGATTTTGATCCATCATTCAAAGACCACTGGATCATTCTATAGTCAGTAAATTTATATTTAGACCTTAGATTTTCTATATATTTTATATCTGTAGGCCCCCATTGATCCCCACCAACAAATAATATTCCGTTTTTGTTAATCAATGTAAGAACTTTATTCATAATTATAGATGCTAAATATGAAAAATTAGGCATTATAATTATATCACCAGGCACATATATTTTTTCTAAACTAGAAATATCTATATCTTCTACTTTAGCTGCTAAAAATTTGTAATTAATCACTGTTTCTGTTGGATTAAATTCTCTATATCGGAGTAGAAAATCTGTACTTATTCCTAAGGATGAAGTATAGTCAATAGCAGTAAATAAAAATATATGCTTAGGGTGTGGTGTAATCTTACTTATAAAAATATACATTGCTTCAGCTGAATGTTGAAGCGGCAAAGACATGGTATGAAAGTTTGAAGGAAGTTTGAATACTGCATCGGCATTGACTAGTGGTGATAACACCAATACATTTTTAAAATAAAATTTTAGCATAATGAATTGTTCAGCAATTCTTGGACCAATAATTACATCTGGATGATATTTTTTTACCGCATCAATTTTATTTATAATATCTAATGGCGCATCATTATAGGGAAAAAATTGATACTCAACATTAATTCCCTGACTTTTTGCAACTTGAGTGGCTATTTTTATGCCATTTAAATAATCAGTTATATAATTTACGGATGGTCGTTTTTCGGAGAGTAGATTGTCTAATATTGCTACTTTTACTGTTACAGCTTGAACATATACAGTGCATAGGCTTAATGTTATTAATAACTTTTTCATGATGTACCTAGTTAATTTTGAACTATTACAGTAGTTTATTGTTCTAAATTGATAATGTATTTAGCTGTGCCTCCCAAACCACACCCAACATCTAATAAATTTCTTGCCGTTTTATATAGACGTAGACATATTTTACTTCTACGCTCTAATAAAATTTATATTCTACAAAAGCTATAATAAAAATTCTCAAACTTTATTGAATCTATAAAGTTTTGATTAATCGGTATTTGTTTATTAGCCATAGCATTTTTAAGTTTTAGAGTGTTTGACGAATCTAACTCATCAAAATTCATATGGTAGTAATTAGTAAAATCATCATCCTGCCAATATTTAAACAATAGTTCACGCTGTTGCTTATCAATTAATAAAAATGTATCTTTTTCAAAAAGACAATATTCTTCAATATCAAATTGATTTAATACTGAATTAAATAACTTCTTAAAAATTGGGCTGGAAAGTAGGTGATTATTGTAAAAATTACTTTCAATAAAGTATAGATCACTAAAATTTTCAATTTGAGCTAGAATTTTGTTTATTAGAGTCTCAGTTTCATCTTTTAGATGATTAGATGAGAATTGATTGAGATTTAGATTAAAATCATCACTATCCAAGTCAAGTTTATCAATATATAAATTTATAGCTTTATCATTTAAGGCCTTTATAGCCTCATCTTTGTCGCATTTACCCGTTAGTAGTATCTTTTTAAAATCTGATGGTAGTTTTGAACAAATTTCAATCCCATTATGATCGCCTAGGTCATTATCGACAAAAACAACTGAAATCTCATCATACTTATTAGGTAAGTTTCTGATTGCTTTTAGTTTGGATAGATCAAAATTAAACACTTCATTGTGCGCAAAATCAGTTAATTCATTATCGAGTTTAGATAAAACATCTGGTAATTTTGCTTTTGCCTCTGCGCTTTTAGCAATACATGCTTGAAAATCAACCAAATTATCTACATATTTAAATTCATATTTATGTGAAACTAACCTATTTTTTATAAGTGATAAAAACGAATTTCTATCATCATAAAATAGAATAGTTGTTTTGTATCTGTGAGTGGGCACTAATTTATTATTCATACTACACCTAACATAAAATTATACATCGTTATAAACTGGGTTTTGGCTATCACTTAACCTGGAGTTTGGTATAAATGCTTTATATGAGGCAACAATAACTCCTAATATTGGATATTCATTATCTAATAAAATCACACTATTCATGCCAGCTATCAATGATTTTAAATAAAAGACCCCATCTTCTTCTATGATTTTTTTAATGGTTGGATCTTTATGATCTATCTTATTAACTAGTACATAGCAGTTTTTAAATATATGTTGCATTGGATCAATAAGCAAAACCTCTTCTTTTGCAAAATTAACATAATTATCACTATCTACAACAATGGCAAACAGTTTTTTATTGGGATTGATTGGTTTTAAAAAGCGTTCTCCGGTGTTATTAGTAACAAAATCCTCCCATGTTAAAGCTTGTTCCATCGATAAAATTGGCACTCCATTTCCCAGAAGAGGTTGATCGCCAATCAATTGACTAACTGTAATTTTAAAATATTTGGCAATAGCTCGAAGTGTTGATAATGTTGGATTTTCATTTACACCGGTACGAATTTTTTGTATGGTTTGAATGGGCATATCAAGACTTCTAGCTAAGGCCGTGTTACTAACCGTCAGCTTAATCATTAAATAATTGAGTCTGTTCGCCAGTGAATCTTTCAATTTCTTACCTTAATTAATAAATTAACAAATCTGAATTATAGAAGCGATTATAACATTATTAAAGGTAAAATAAAATAGTTAATCAGATTAAAATTAAATTATAATGTGCGGTAGTATTGTGCTATACTTTATGATTTACAAGTTTGGATTTTTTAAATTTAAGATGCGTATTTTAGGAATTGACCCAGGGTTACGTAATACCGGATTTGGTATAATTGAAATTATGCAGGGTAAACCGTCCTATGTATTATGTGGAATCATTGCTACTAACAGTGAAGAATCCTTACCTAACAGATTAAAAGTAATTTTAAACGGTATTAATCAAATTATTCATGAAAGTAAACCAACGGTTGCCTGTGTGGAAAAAGTATTTGTCAATACTAATCCGCAATCAACACTTCTTTTGGGGCAGGCTCGGGGTACCGCAATTGCTGCATGTGTTCTCAATAACCTGGATATAACTGAATATACAGCGTTGCAAATTAAAAAATCAGTGGTTGGCTATGGGCATGCTGAGAAACTGCAAGTAGCTAAAATGGTTAAGTGTTTATTAAACCTCAATCGCGAACCAAAAGCTGATGCTGCTGATGCATTAGCTATTGCCCTTACCCATTTTTATTTCGCCCGCTAGCTTATTATTGCAAAATTTTTGTCACAGTATTTATTTAGCATATCATATGTATTACAACACTTAATATTTAACTTTTCGGCTATATCCGGAATTTTAATTCTCTTATTTCCATTATTAGGATCAGCTTTTTCTTGTGTAATAATTGTATAGTTATTTTCATATGCAATGGCTAATAAAAAAGCATCGGCGTTATCTTCTGATAAAAATTCATTAAATGCCCTTTGCCTGCCATTTCGGTTTCTTTCAAACCAAGTATTAGCTTCCTGAACTACTTTTTTGTAACCAGATGAAGCTAAGCTTGTTTTTAGCCACATATTGTCAAAAATTTTATTGTGGGCAATATTCATCCTTAAATAATCATCTTTATCACCATTAGCTAATTCCTTACGTACTTTATCTATGCTATAAAGTATCTCTTGCTCATATAATATACGAATTACATTCCAAAATTGTGAACAAAAATTAGGGTTGTAGTAAGTATTTTTAGCAGCAATTAAACAATTACTATCTATTAAATACCTAGGATTATCTACGATTGACATAGCGAGTTACCTTATTAATGGGGATATTTAATAGCATACTAGCATCTTTGTAGTCAATGTATCCTTCAGCTAATCGCTTATTCACCATCTCGGTCAATATATTTCCACTACGCTTTATTATACCAGCGATTTGCATATTACTAGAACCGCCTTTTGTTGTTTTCTCATCCTGAGATTTATAGTGGTTACGAATATCATTAAATACTTGTTCATCTATTTTATTGTTTACTAAAGCAACCACAGCAACAACAACATGGCTTACCTTAAATCTTTCACCTATATTTTTAATTTGTTGTAAAGGATTAGCAACATCTTTCCATAGCGCTAAAAATTCATCTTGAGGTACGAGAAATTCCCCAGCAATTTTGTTACACATAGTTTCTATGGGATTATTTTTACTGCGATAACTTTCAGATATACCAGATGCATTTAACCATAAATGCGCTAATTCATGAATTAGCGTAAAAACTTTTGCTTTACTTTTATCCGCAGTATTAATAAATATCATTGGGGCAATTTTATCAGCAACAGCAAATCCCAAAAATTGTTTTGGTTCTAAAAATCTATGGGTATTATTGATAACACAAGAGTTTTGTAATACCAAAATTCCCGCATTTTCAGCACAACCTACCAAATTTTTATAATAATTTTCAATATCTGTTTGAGTTCTTGGATGTGGAGGCTTAAGAATAGACTGCATATCAGTTACAATATCTTTAATTTTAGCAGAAATATTAAATTTACCTACAAACCCCAACTTTTCTATACCCAATTGATTTCTAGTTTCAATCAGCCAATCTTGCTTATATATTGCATCTAAATATATTTTTCTAAAATCTTCATTTAAGGGCAACGTATCATGACGAGTACGTAAATCTGGAATAGATATAGGTACCTCTTGAGGTGGATTATCCAGCAATAAAAAACCCACAGGTTTATTGGCGCTACGCGCTAAAGCTATAGCTTGTGTTTTAGTCAATTCACCCCGCAATATTTTTTGTTGCCCTAGCTCGCTTTTGGATTGAGATTGTGCAAAATCTTGGATTCCACCACAAAAACTGCCAAACCAAGCTAAAACTGCAGGATTTACAAATATAGTTTCTTTCATGAGTTATTCCCGGTTACTTTTATTAAATTTAGTAAAATTAAAAATAATTATAGTTTTGCCTTATTCTCAAAAGAGATTAAATCTTCTTTACATGTCTATTATATCATGGATAAACTGTTGATTTTTTAAAGTGTAATTTATTTTAGTTACGGCTTATATATTCTACAATACGTATAATAAAGCTATAACGTAATTATACCATTAATAGGTTTGATGGTTACGGTGGGAAATGAATTTAGCCACTACTTTTTTTACGATAGATTCCCCAGGGCGCAGATTTTCAATTTCAGCAAAAGTTATTTTAGCTAAAGTATTATAATCAATGGTGAGAGAATATTGTTGTTGCAAAATAAATTGACTATAGCGAATGGCGCGGTCAATCAATTTAAAATTACTCGGGGTTAAAGATAACATCATATTACCCTCAAAATAGCCCAGCGCTCCAAGCATTAGCGTTGAATGGCTATTGAGTAATAATTTATATACGAGAGTTTGGCGGAATAAATCATGTGGCAGTATAAAATGAGTTTCACTATTATTTAACTTAATATGCAAGTGATTATTCTTAAGCAGCCATGCTTCAGAATGCTGCATTTGCGGCAAATAATTTCCCCGACGACGAAGACTAGCTGCGGATAGATCAAACCCATTAAAATAGGTGCGGCTAGTTTGCGGAAAATTTTGCCATTCTAAACACGTAGGAGCTCGCGCAAGTAACATATTCCAAGCGGTTGCTGCTGAAGTGGTATTTAATAAACTAAGATAAAATATTGATGGGTTGCTCGGGGATTTTGTTAAGTCAGAGTGCTTTTTATCTCCATTCAGAGGAGTAAAATTTTCAAATTGAGCTAAATTAAAGGTGGGGGAACGCTCGGTGGTATCAGCTAATAGACTAAGTCCTAATAGGGCATCATTAGTTTCGTATAAGATAAATTGCTGTTGAGCGATAATATTTTGTTCAATAGTGGTAATAGGCGCCATATTTGCAAGTGGAACATCTTCTATTATATGGTAAATCTCTTCAATTTGGCGGTGAATATTTGTATGGGTATTACATAATGCAATTCCCAGGGCAATTTGCATCGCTGTGGTTGCTTGTAAGCGGGTACTGCCTGTTAATGCCATAGCCCCTACATTTAGTGAAAGTAAATTTAAACTTGGATTAGCGGCAATATGTTGGGGGTTGCGTTCAAGTAAGGATGCGGTATCATTATTAAATATCAGCCACGGCTTAATTGTTGAAGTGGTTAAAGCATATTCTAGCGTCTGTAAAATAAAAGGAGATTCTCCACTGGCGCTCAAGCCAATTATTAAATCATGGGGAGTATAACCTTGTTGAATTAATTGTTTAACTCCAAAGTTGGCATGGTCTTCAAATTGTTCAATAGATTTAACTAATGCTACATCACCTGCAGCGTTTATTCCAATTATTCTTCTATCGGATGAGGAATTATATATCCCATATAAACGCTCTAATAAAATAGCCAAGCGTCCGGATGAACCACAGCCGATTAAATAAACTTTATTGCCTAAAGCTAGGGTTTGGTGAAGGTGTTGTTGTAATTGCTCAATAAGTGGAATATAGTTTTCTAATGCTCTAATTGCATTTAATTCTACCTGTTTAAATAGGTTAAACGCCTGTGGTAAATTAGTTTGACAAAGTCCAGATAAGTTTGCGGTTAACGCATTTGCTGATTCAGTGGTTAGATTGGTTTTGAGAAAGCGTTGATGCTGCTGCCAGAACCGCTGAATATCTTCTTGAGTAAATTTTGGGTTATTTTTCATAACGATATATTAACATGCTTGATAATTAGCAGCATACGGATATTTTGCTGAGTTATTTTATCAAATTGAGTTAAAAGCGTAGTTAATGTTATTTTATTAATAACAGAGTGCCGATAACTGCACCCTATTATTAACAAAATTATTAAAAAGAACTTTACTTTATTTACACATATGAGTTATAATACGTCTAGCTTCATGCCCCACCAAAGTATTAACATACTCATAATGGAGCATGAAACAGTGAATAACTAAGAATTGGCGTTCTTAATTATTCTTCATTAACAACCTTTTGTAACCAAAGGAGGTAACATATGTTTCATGCATGTGATATTGTACACCATTTGTCTTCCAATCGTCACCATTCTGGTGTAAACAAACTTTTAGTAACAATCAACTATCTGATTGCCGAACTTCGAGAAAAAAAGCTCGATGCAGCAATTTCAGCGCTTGATAAACACGTTTCTGAAGAAAAAGTCAACCGCTATTTAATGATACGGTCGATAGTTTTATACACTATACTTAGCAAAAGTAATGATGCTGAGGTGTGTGTTGATGACTACATAAGACAAGCGGTAGCACAATTTACTGAGCAGGAAGAAACATTGACACTATCGG
>JAGOUD010000143.1 GCA_018061465.1 Burkholderiales bacterium | reverse complement strand
TATATAGACTATACTGGGCGATAGTTTCAACAAATATCAGCGCAAATATATTGGAGATTATGTTATACTCACGCCCTATGGATTATAAAAATCTACGGTTTGTATTTGGGCAAAGAGCGGTAAAACTCCAGATTGGGCTCAGTTTAATCTGTGTTGTGGTTACGGCAATTATTGCAAAAAATTTGAATAGCATAATTTCTGCTGCAGTGGGGGGCGGATTAGCAATAATTCCGACACTTTTATACGCATATATAGTGTTTAGAAAGGGGTTAATTAATTATCCTGCAACTACACTACGGCTTCATCAAATGGCAATGGCAGTTAGGTTTATTGCTAATTTTGTGTTGTTTGTCATTGTTTGTCTAAACTATAAACAGTTGGATTTTTTGATTTTGTTTGTAACATATTTAGTTACCCTAAGTGCTTATTGGCTTAGTTTAATAAAAAAATAATACGAGTATAACATGGCTTCATCAACTGAATATATAATTCATCATTTAACTCATGAAAATATAGCATTAACTAGCGCCAGAGCTGGTGGGTTTTGGTCACTGCATATTGATACTTTTAGTGTATCTTTAGTTATTGGTTTTATTTTTCTAGGGTTTTTTTCCCTTGCTGCCAGAAATGCAAAGGTTGAAAATCCGGGTAAGTTCCAATTGTTTGTGGAGCTTATTGTAGATATGGTAAGTGCTCAAGTCCGAGATATATACCATGGCGGAAAGAGTAAATTAATTGTGCCATTATCGCTCACAATTTTTTGTTGGATTTTTTTAATGAATCTAATGGATATGTTGCCGGTAGATTTAGCTCCGGTTATAATCCACAAAATATTAAATGATCCGGAACTCCATTGGCGTATGGTGCCATCCGCTGATGTAAACGCTACTTTTGCGATGTCTATATCGGTGTTCTTTTTGATTATTGGTTATGGTATTAAATCAAAAGGAATATTCGGCTGGTTAAAAGAGTTAGTAAGTGCGCCTTTTGGATTAAAATTAGCGCCGCTTAATTTATTACTGCAAATCATTGAACTATTGGCTAAACCATTGTCTTTGGCTTTGCGGTTATTTGGTAATATGTATGCTGGAGAATTAGTTTTTATCCTAATTGCATTATTACCATGGTGGTCACAGTGGTTATTAGGTGGTCCGTGGGTAATTTTCCACATCTTAATAATTACTTTACAGGCTTTTTTATTTATGGTTTTAACCATAGTATATTTAAGTTTGGCAACAGAAGCACACTAACACTGTTTAATTTACTTTTAGTTCTTGAAAACAATATGTTTAAACTTACTCTAAGTAAGCTATGCGGTAGCGGTGTGGTAGTTTGATTTTCTTTTTTTACTGGAGTTTTGTGTTATGGAAGCTTTGATTTCAAATGTATCTGGACTAACAGCGATTGCCTCGGCAATTATGATTGGTTTGGCTGCTTGTGGAACAGCAATTGGTTTTGGATTACTTGGAGGCAAATTTTTAGAGTCTGCAGCGCGGCAGCCTGAATTGGTGTCTATGTTACAAGTAAAATTATTTATAGTTGCTGGGTTATTGGATGCTATTTCAATGATTGGTGTGGGTATCGCCTTATTGTTTATCTTCAACAATCCGCTATTGAGTACAGCGCTTAGTTTGGCAAAAACAGTAGCTAGTTAATATTTGGGCTTAGATTAACACTTTGGAGAAACAAGCATGGATATTAACGCAACACTGTTAGGCCAGGCAATTACCTTTGCTATTTTGGTAGTATTTACCATGAAATTTGTATGGCCTCCGCTAAATAATATGTTGGAAGAGCGGGCTAATCGAATTGCTAATGGTTTGGCTGCTGCAGAAAAGGGTAAGCAGGAGCTATTAGATGCTGAAGCTCGAGTAACAGAAGAGCTCAAGCATGTTCAAGTGCGTGCAACCGAAATTATGCAAAATGCTGAAAAGCGGGCTAATCAGATAGTTGATGAAGCTAAAGAAAAAGCTGTAAAAGAGAGCGAAAAAATTTTGGTGAACGCTAAAGCAGAAATTGAGCAAGAGTTTGTGCGAGCTAAAGAGAAATTGCGTTTTCAGGTGTCTGTATTAGCGCTAGAGGGTGCACGGCAGATATTAAAATCAGAAATAAATGCGGCACAGCATGAAAAAATGCTGGCTAACATTATGGCGGAGCTATAACTACAAATGAATAAGCAAAATGTTATAGCCTATCCTTATGCTAATGCAGCTTTTGAAATAGCTAAATCATCAAATATGCTTGATAAATGGCTTAATGATTTAAAGAGTTTAGCTATAGTGGCTAACTCTAGTGAGTTTACTGATTTAATAAATAATCCCCTGTTAGAAAAAGATATGATTTTAAATATTTTGTGCGGCTTTACTAGTAATGAAGTGGCAGATATTCGACACTTATTATCTTTGCTTTATGATAATGATCGGTTAGCGGCATTATCACAACTTTATGTTTTATTTGAACAAAAAGTTGAGTGTGAGCGAAATGTTGCTCAGGCGGTTATTCAATCAGCTTTTGCTATAAGTGAGGCGGACAAGAAAAAACTTGAACAAAAATTAACAGATAAATTTGGCAAATCAATAACTGCAACGGTTGAGATTAATCCCGAGCTTATCGGTGGTATACGGGTTTTAGTCAATGATATAGTCATTGATGCATCAATAAAGGGCAGCTTAGATAAGCTAACTGCTCAACTTATAAATTAGGGGTGGTTCATGCACTTAAATCCTTCTGAAATTAGTGATATTATAAAGTCAAAAATTCAGGCAACAGAATCGAGTAATGCTTACCGTTCAACCGGTGTAGTAGTATCGGTTACAGATGGTATTGTACGCATTTACGGCTTAACTGACGTAATGCAGGGGGAAATGATTTTATTTCCAGGTAATGTATACGGAATGGCGATGAATTTGGAACGCGATTCGGTTGGCGCTATAATTCTAGGTGATTATGAGCATATTACTGAAGGTGATGAGGTTTTCTGTACTGGGCGCATTTTAGAGGTGCCAGTTGGTAGAGAGTTAATGGGGCGGGTAGTTGATGCTCTGGGTCGTCCGATAGATGGTAAGGGTCCAATTAATACCAGTTTAACTTCGCCGATTGAGAAAGTAGCTCCAGGTGTAATTGCCAGGCAATCAGTATCGCAGCCTTTAGAAACTGGAATTAAAGCAATTGATGCAATGGTGCCAATTGGACGCGGTCAACGTGAATTAATTATTGGTGATCGGCAAACTGGTAAAACTGCGGTAGCGATTGATACCATTATTAATCAAAAAAATAGTGGCGTAGCATGTATTTATGTTGCAATTGGGCAGAAAGCTTCTTCAATTGCAACAGTTGTTAGTAAGCTTGAAGAGCATGGTGCTCTAGAGCATACAATAGTGGTAGTGGCATCTGCAGCAGAAGCAGCTGCATTACAATTTATTGCACCATATTCTGGTTGTGCAATGGGGGAATATTTCCGTGATCGGGGTGAAGATGCGCTAATTGTATATGATGATTTATCTAAGCAAGCAGTGGCTTATCGCCAAATTTCCTTATTATTACGTCGACCACCAGGACGTGAAGCTTTTCCTGGAGATGTATTTTATCTACATTCACGTTTATTAGAACGTGCAGCACGAGTTAATGAAGAATATGTTGCCAGATGTACTAATGGTGAAATAACTGGTAAAACCGGTTCGTTAACGGCGTTACCAATTATTGAAACTCAGGCTGGGGATGTTTCAGCTTTTGTTCCCACGAATGTAATTTCAATTACGGATGGGCAGATATTTTTAGAAACTGATTTATTTAATTCAGGAATTCGTCCGGCGATTAATCCGGGTATTTCAGTATCCCGAGTGGGTGGCGCAGCTCAAACTAAAGTAATTAAAAAGCTTGGCGGGGGGGTACGTTTGGCATTAGCTCAGTATCGTGAATTAGCAGCTTTTGCGCAGTTTGCCTCAGATTTAGATGAGACTACGCGCCGGCAATTAACTAATGGTCAGGTAGTTACTGAATTGATGAAGCAGAAGCAATTTAGCCCGCTTAGTAAAGCTGAGATGGCACTAACTTTGTACGCTTCAAATAATGGTTATTATGCAGATATACCAGTTGCCAAAGCATTAGCTTTTGAGGGTGGTTTTGCTTCTTTCATCAGAGCAAATGCAGCTGAAGTATTAAAAAATATTAATGCATCCGGCGAATTATCTGCAGAAGATGAAGAAACCATTAAAAAAGCTTTGATTGAATTCAAATCTATTTTTTCAGTTGAATAGTTTAAGGGTTTATAATGTCGGCAGCTAAAGAAATTCGCAGTAAGATAAAAAGCGTACAAAACACGCAAAAAATTACTCGTGCGATGCAAATGGTGGCAACTTCTAAAATGAAAAAAACTCAAGAACGAATGAAGGGCGCCAGACCTTATGCGGATAATATTCGTCGGGTAATGGCACATTTGGCACGGGTAAACCCTTATGCTAGAAATAGTACGCCATTTTTGCGTGAGCCTATAACTCAAAAACATGTTGGTATAATTTTAATTACTTCAGATAAAGGGTTATGTGGTGGATTAAATGCCAATGCAGTTAAGCTTTTTTATGAAACAATAAAAAAATTTAATGCTCAAAATACGACCGTAGAGGTTTGTAGTCTGGGACATAAGGGTTATAATGCAGCTAATAGAGTTAGATCTAATATTGCCAGTTTTGCACTTGGTTTGGGTGATATTCCCCAAATGGAGCAATTAATTGGACCGCTTTCTGGTATGTTAAATAAATTTCGTGAAGGTAAATTAGATGCAGTATATATTATATATTCGCATTTTGTAAATACTATGAAGCAGCAAGCAACATTAGAGCGGTTATTGCCTTTAACTGAGAAAGATTTAGAATATAAGCGTGGAACATCTGATGATTATGAATATGAGCCATCGGCATTAGAAGTGCTGGAACAATTGATTCGACGTTATGTTGAGTCAGTTGTTTATCAATGTTTAGCTGATAATATGGCATCGGAACAAGCCGCGCGTATGATAGCGATGAAAGCAGCAACTGATAATGCGGGTGAAGCAATTAATGGGCTGCGTTTAGTTTATAATAAGTCGCGGCAAGCGTCAATTACTAAAGAATTAGCAGAAATTGTAGCTGGTAGTGCAGCGGTTTAATTTTTATTTGTAGGAATCCAAAAATGGAACAAGGAAAAATAATTCAGATTATTGGTGCAGTAGTGGATGTGGAATTTCCACGCGGATCGGTACCGCATATTTATGATGCGCTTAAACTGGCCATTGGCGGCAGCTTAGTGCTGGAAGTGCAGCAACAGCTGGGGGATGGCATTGTGCGTAGTATTGCCATGGGTAGTTCTGATGGATTGCAACGTGGGTTAGAAGTGATAAATACTGGTAAACCAATTTCAGTACCAGTTGGACGCGGGACATTGGGTCGAATCATGGATGTGTTGGGAAATGCAATTGATGAGGCAGGGCCTATTGAGACTGAAGAATTACGCCCCATTCATCAAAATGCCCCTAAATTTGATGAAATATCGCAAACTACTGAATTATTAGAGACGGGAATTAAGGTAATTGATCTATTATGCCCATTCGCTAAGGGTGGTAAGG
>JAGOUD010000142.1 GCA_018061465.1 Burkholderiales bacterium | reverse complement strand
ATTAAGGCACTCCCTAATAGAATCTTGTTGAACTGTAACCTTCATAATTTATTCCATTTGGATATATATAACTATAATTATACACGAATATTCAAATAATGTGAAGTGGAACTAATGATAGGTTCTGTTAAAAGAGTTTTTATTATTTTTTACTAGCCATGCAATTGGCGATTATCACAGGCTAATGCTGCTTCATGAGTCACCTCAGATAATGATGGATGAGCATGAATAATCCGAGCTAAGTCTTCACTACTTGCCATAAATTCCATGGCAACTACAACCTCACTAATTAATTCAGACACAAATGGACCAATCATATGTACACCTAAAATACGATCAGTTTCTATACAAGAAAGCATTTTGACAAATCCAATATTATGTCCCAGTCCCAACGCTCTTCCATTTGCCATAAAACTAGCCTGACCTTTTTTATATTTAATTCCAGCATCTTTTAATTGTTGCTCAGTTTTACCCACCCATGCTACCTCTGGATTAGTATAAATTACCCAAGGCACAGTATTAAAATCAAAATGTGGTTGCTGCTGCGCAATTCGTTCTGCAACAATAATTCCCTCCTCACTTGCTTTATGAGCTAGCATAGGACCACGGACACAATCACCAATTGCCCAGATATTTTCTAAATTAGTGCGGCATTCTTCATCAACAACAATAAAACCACGTTCATCAAGATGTAAACCAACCTCATTAGCACCCAGACCATTAGTATTTGGCACGCGCCCGATAGCAACTATTAATTTATCACAAACCAATTTAGTGGCTTTCCCACCAATTGCGTAATTTACTGTAATTTGATTATTTTTATCAGTAATTTCACCTATTTTTACCCCATTTTGTATTTTTAATCCCTGTTTAGTTAGATTTTTAAATAACTCTTGAGCCACTTGCTCATCAGCTGCACTCAAAAATTTATCCATAGCTTCTAAAATTGTAACATTGCTACCCAGGCGGCTCCATACGCTGCCCATCTCTAACCCGATAACTCCAGCCCCAATGATACACAGTTCTTTAGGTGTTTGAGCTAAATCTAACGCTCCTTCATTATCCAATATATTTTTATTATCAGTTTTTATTTGTGGAAGCGAGCGCGGATTAGAACCAGTTGCAATAATAACATGCGTGGCGGATATTTGAGATTTATTACCGTTATCATCAATATTAATTAGCCATTTACCATTTGAATTATTGGCTAAACTTGCCCAACCATGTAATTCAGTAATCTTATTTTTTTTGAATAAAAACGAAATTCCATTCGCATTTTTAGTGACAATTTCATTCTTACGGGCTAACATTTTTGTGACATCTATTTGGGGATTATTACAACTAATACCATGATCCACAAAAGAGTGAGTTAATTCAAAATAATTTTCTGATGATTGAAGTAAAGCTTTGGAGGGGATACATCCTACGTTTAAGCAAGTGCCACCTAATGAATATTTCCCCTGGCGCACATAACCATCAATACAAGCAGTATTAAATCCAAGCTGTGCAGCTCGTATTGCCGCCACATAGCCACCTGGCCCACCACCAATCACTACAATATCAAAATTCATAGACATCCTATTTATATATCCAATAAGAGACGCTGTGGGTCTTCCACTGCATCTTTAATCGCCACTAAGCTAAGTACTGCTTCACGTCCATCAATGATGCGATGATCATACGATAGAGCTAAATACATCATAGGTCGAATTACCATTTGCCCATTTTCAACAATTACGCGTTCTTTAATCGCATGCATACCTAAAATAGCTGACTGCGGGGGATTAATAATTGGCGTACTCATCATGGATCCAAAAGTTCCACCATTAGTAATAGTAAAAGTACCACCAGTTAATTCTTCCAATTCAATCTTACCGTCTTTTGCCCTTTGACCAAAATCACTAATTTTAAGTTCGATATCAGCAATAGTCATGTTTTCAACATTTCTCATTATCGGAACTACTAAACCCCGTGGGCTGCCTACTGCAATTCCAAAATCAAAATAACCATGATACACAATATCATCACCATCAATTGAAGCATTTACCACTGGATATTGCTTTAACGCATGTACCACAGCTTTAACAAAAAATGACATAAAACCAAGTTTTACACCATGTTTTTTTTCAAATTTTTCTTTATACTGATTACGTAAATTCATAACTGGCTGCATATTAACCTCATTAAAAGTAGTTAATATAGCATTAGTTTGTTGACTCTCGATTAGTCGTTCAGCTACCCTTTTACGTAGCCTGCTCATAGCTACACGTTCTTCAATGCGTGAGCTTTTATTATTATGTATGGTATTTAATACATCTTCTTTTAATATTCTACCGCCACGCCCAGAACCAGAAACACTGCCAATTTCAATTCCATTGTCTGCCGCTATTTTTTTCGCTGCCGGCATAGCTAAAGTTTCGGTTTTAGTTGAAATTACTTTATTATTATCGGTAGCTGTTTTAGTTGAATTAATTGGTTCTGGTTGACTATTAGAAGCACTTTTTTCATTATTTCCCACAACCTCAGTGTCAAGATAAGCAATTATCTGACCACTTTTAACTACTTCCCCTGGTTTAGCAATTATTTCTACTAAGCCACCATCTTCAGGACAGGGTAACTCTAAAACCACCTTATCCGTTTCTAAATCAATTAAATTTTCGTCACGTTTAACAAAATCACCTTGTTGTTTATGCCACCCAAGTAATGTTGCTTCACTTACGGACTCAGGCAACTGAGGGACTTTTATCTCAAGTTTCATTTTATTTATTCCCCACCAGGTATAGCTGGTATAAAAAATGCGGGACAGCCCGCATATTTATTTGATAACTTATTTAGCTGTGTGACTTAACATAATCAATAGCTAATTGCACTGTGGAAATCTTTTCAGCTTCTTCATCGGGAATTTGACAGTTAAATTCCTCTTCTAAAGCCATAACTAACTCTACAGTATCTAACGAATCAGCGCCCAAATCATCAACAAACGATGATTCATTTTTAATCGTGGCTTCATCAACGCCTAGCTTCTCAGCAATTACTTTTTTAACTCTCGCTTCTAAATTGTCCATGGTAAAACCTTTCTTCCAAAAAAAGACAAATGCTATATAAAAACCTGCTCTAAAGTCTTTATGTATTTTATATAAACTCTGCAACTAAGGCGTAATATTAAAACATGGTATAGTATTTGTCAATTTTATTTAATAGCTAAAGAAATAATTGGTCATTAAAATTATCATTATTCAAGAATTCCACACCGTGTTATAATAACTCTGTTTGGTGGAATTCATAAAAAATAATGAGGGTATGTATACCGTATCAAGTCGAGTATGACATAGCTAAATTAAAAATGTAGTTACCCTATAACCCGAGATGGGAGTATATAACTCCTTAATTTTTAAAAAATATATTAATTAGATACTAATGTTAGCAAAAAGTTTAAAAACACGTCATTTAAATATGATAGCACTGGGCGGTTCAATTGGTACTGGAATATTTTTAACCAGTGGCGTTGCAATTAATCAGGCAGGACCAGGAGGTGCGCTGGCTGCGTACCTAATCATTTCTTTAATGGTTTTTTTCTTAATTACCAGCCTTGGAGAATTATCTGCCCATTTACCCTCAACTGGCAGTTTTTGTGAATACTCCGGTTTATTCGTAAGTAAACCTTTTGGTTATGCCATGGGAATAAACTATTGGTTTAATTGGGCAATAACACTAGCCGCGGAAATTTCAGCAGCAGTTATAGTAATTAAATTTTGGTTTCCTCATGGATCTGATTTTTTATTCTCGTTAATATTTTTTGTGACCATTTTAGCGCTAAATTTATTCTCGGTGCGCATATATGGTGAAATTGAATATTTTCTATCTATTTTTAAAGTTACCATTATAGTTATCTTTATAATTTTAGGTGCTGTTTTAGTTATACAGCAGCCCAATTTTGGAATGCATAATTTTATAATTGCTGATGGACCATTTCATAATGGACTAACTGGATTTTTTATGGTATTTTTGGTAGCCGGATTTGCGTTTCAAGGTTCAGAACTAATTGGAATTACCTCAGGTGAAACTGAAAATCCACAGCAAAGTATTCCTAAAGCTGTAAAAAATGTATTTTGGCGGCTGCTGATGTTTTATATTTTAGGGACTCTAGTAATTAGCTTACTCATACCTTTTCCGCAATTAGCAAATAATGGGAATGTTCAAGAAAGTCCTTTTACTTTAGTATTTTCAAACTATATTCCCGGAACTATTGCCAGTAATATTTTAAACTTTGTGATTTTAGTAGCTATTTTATCGGCAGCCAATGCCAGCATGTATTCAGCAACTCGTACCTTATGGTATATGGCACAAACTAATCAAGCACCACGAGTCTTTGCTAAAATTACCTCATATGGTTTACCAATTTATGCTTTAATTGCCACAGCTTTAGTTGGCTCCAGCGTATTTTTATCTTCTTATCTTGGCTCTGGAGCTTTATTTAACCGCTTACTTAATATTTCATCTTCATGCGGTTTTTTAGCTTGGTTTGGAATTGCAATTAGTCATTACATGTTTCGCACTTACTATTTAAAAGATATTAATGAACTTAAATACCGTGCAATCTGGTTTCCATTTGGCTCAATATTTTCTATGCTATTAATTGCAACTATTATTCTGGGACAGGGATATTCTTTATGGGAAAATTTTTCCTTTATTGGGTTTTTAGATGCATATGGCGCACTACTTTTATTTGTATTAATTATGTTATACTATAAATTTATTCGCAATAATGAGGGGGTTATCTTTGCTCAAACTAAGTAAATAGATGATCTTTGTCTTTGAAACTCTGTATTTGAGTGAACTTTATCCACCACTCTTTATGACTTAATCTACTATTTTGACTATTTGGGGACATATCTACGCTACATTGCAGTTCTTTGTGTCCATAATTCCACGATACTATTTAATTACTTTTAATTTACCGCTTAATTTATTAGAATAATCTTTATCGAGTAAACTTAATTTATCGAGTACTGTTGTTGCCAGGTTAGCATATATATCAGATATTGCATTAGCACTATTGGTAACTGGAATACCGCCATCACTACTAAGACGAATATTAATATCTAGAGGTAATTTAGCCAATAATTCTAACTCATATAAATGAGCTAATTTACTTCCGCCGCCGCTGCCAAAGATGTCTTCCTGATAACCACAATTACTACAAATATGAATACTCATATTTTCTATAATACCTAAGCATGGAATACCCATTTTTTTATACATTTCGATACTCTTACCCACATCTAATAAGGCAATATCTTGCGGAGTAGTAATACTAATAACCGCAGTTATTGGCATTTTCTGGCACATCGAGAGGTGGATATCACCTGTACCGGGTGGCATATCTATAATTAAACAATCGAGTTCATGCCAATTAGTATCAAAGAGTAGTTGATCCAATGCTTTATTAACAATAGCCCCTCTCCAAATTGCTGGCTGATTCTCACTTATTAAAAAACCAAAGGATAACAATTGAATTCCAAATTTTTCTAGAGGAACAAATTTGGCATTTAAGACTTCCGGCTTAAAATTACGTTCTCCAACAAGAATAGGCAGGGATGGACCATATATATC
>JAGOUD010000010.1 GCA_018061465.1 Burkholderiales bacterium | reverse complement strand
CACATATATATGTGCCTATTATAAAATTGACGCACAGTTGCCGTTAAAAATTATAATAAAGAGCACTTTTAACTGCACCTGTTCTTTGCTGTAAAGGACTCAGAACATATATATTTATGCATGAAGAGGTGGATTGACCGTATAATATTGTTGTTGAAGATTAGTAGCTAGTTGGTAATGCACGAAATTGGCTATAATTTAATATAATTTTATTCGCAATAGCTATGGCTATTACTTAAAAATTCTATCTTTATTACTTTTCTCGTGATGATTAAAGATACTAAACAGGTTCTAAGGAGTAGAAATTAATATTACTAAAAATCGGGAAGTAATTATTCCTATGATAGTAGCCATTGTCCTAGCAATGGAATTTTTAGATGCAACGAGTTTAAATACTGCAGTCCCCAGTATTGCTAAAAGCTTTGAAGTTAATCCAATTATTTTAAAACTTTCAATTATTTGCTATTTTTTAAGTTTGGCAATTTTTATTCCTATTAGTGGATGGTGTGCTGATAAATTTGGCACTAAAACCATATTTATGTATTCGGTGAGCTTATTTATAGGTGCTTCTTTATTATGTGGAATTTCACAAAATATTTGGCAATTAACTTTTTTTCGCTTTATGCAAGGTATTGGCGGGGCTTTTATGAACCCAGTTTCCAGAATAGTAATTGTACGCTTATTCCCTCCTGAGAAATTAGTTAAGGTACAAGGTCTTGTATTCACTCCGGCAATGCTTGGATATATATTAGGACCTTTTTTAGGTGGAATTCTGACTACTTATTTAAGCTGGCGTTGGATTTTTTATATTAATATCCCATTTGGGTTATTAGCCCTATACTGGGGGCGGATTTATATTGAACAACATACAGAGGCTAATTCTAAACAATTTGATTTAATTGGCTTTATATTAGCAGCAGCTTCATTAGGCTTAATTACAGTATTTGTTGAAACGCTTAATCACTATGAATTTTTATCAGTACAAGCAGTAATCTTATGTGGAATTCTGGGTATTGCGCTGTTTGCGGTACTAGTGCTTTATTGTTTGTATCATTCGCAACCAGTATTTGATTTTAGCCTATTTAAAATTAAAACTTTTAGAATAGGATTTTTAGTTAATTTAAATTTTTATGCAGTTAACGCAAGCATATCTTTTTTATTGCCTTTGATGTATCAAGAATGTTTTGGTTTAAATGCAGTAAAATCAGGTTTTTTAGTATTGCCAATAGCTATAGGTTTTATTTGTTCCAGGTTTTTTGCTTCTAAAATAATTCATTCTTTTGGATTTAGAAAAGCACTTAATTATGGCATTGGCGGCGCGCTATTAGCAATTATATTATTTAGTCAAATTGATAATATAACTTCAAATTATTTTATTATTATAGTTGAATTTGGATTTGGAATTATGGCAATTATGATTGGGTCGAGTACTGGAGCATTAAATTATATTGATGTAGCTAAAGAACGCACTTCTCTTGCTACCGCAATTGATTTAACTTTTCGACAATTTGCTTCAAGTATTGGAATTGGATTTAGCGCTTTTTGCCTAATTAGTTTTTCTCAATTATTTGCAATTCCAATGTTTAGTCCTAATGCCCATGTGTTTCATTATACTTTTTATGTGATTGCGGCCTTAGCCGTAATTGCCTTATTTATTGGCTTAAAATTAAATTCTACTGATGGAGAGTATGCCTTAAAATGAGTTACTATCTTGTTGGAGTAGATGGTGGTGGTAGTAAAACACATGCTATGCTATTTACGCCAAATCATCAATTAATAGGCGAGAGTTTTGCGGGTAGCGCTAATATTCGGAATGATTTAAATGGAGCATATGCTTCAATTACTCAGGCAATTAATACCTTGCTTGAAAAATATCAGATTGATAAAAATAACCTAGTAATTGCTTTAGGAGTTGCTGGATATTCATTGCTTGAAGCGCGAGAGCAACTCTATAGTCGGTTATGCAGCATATATCCACGAGTAAAAATGACGTCCGATGGTCATCTGGCATGTTTAGCTGCCTATCGGGGGCAAGATGGCGGGGTTATTATTTGTGGTACTGGCGTAGTTACTTATATAATTAAAGGTGGGCAGACTTCTCAAATTGGTGGCTGGGGATTTCCGCATGGTGATTTAGGAGGGGCTGCTTATTTAGGATTAGAAGCATGTAAACTATTATGTCAGGCAATTGATCAACTCATACCTTGGTCTGGGTTACTCAATGAGATCTATGATAAGTTTGCCCAAGATACATTAGCTTATAAAAATTGGTTATTAAAAGCTACATCGCAACAATTTGCTGAAATTGCCCGCATGGTATTAGCCTATATTGATAGCGATTCTAATGCGGCTAATATCTATAACGCAGGAGTTGCTCAGATAGATTTGCTGCTTAATGCTATTATTAAAAATAATAAGGGCATGCCGTTTAGCTTAATGGGCGGATTAGCTAAGTTTTATTACCCATGTTTACATCAAAGTTTCCCTCAAGTTAGTCTATGTGCAATACCCCCAGCAGTTGGAGGTATTTACGTTTCGTCTTTGAATCCGGGACTTTGTCGAACTTTATAAAAAGCTCTTATGATACTGTATGCAACTACAAATTTTTATGTTGCGTTGCCTATTTCATTAATTGTAAGGCATTATCCAGCATGCGATTGGAAAAACCCCATTCATTGTCATACCAACTAAATATTTTAACGAGTTTACCAATTACCCGAGTTTGTGTTGCATCAAAGATTGAAGAATATGGACTGTGGTTAAAATCACAGGAAACTAAAGGTAAATGACTAACTGAAAGTATGCCTTTAAAATCTTCTTCAGCTGCTTTAACCATAACATGGTTAATTTCTTCCGCTGTAGTATCCCGTTTAGCACTAAAGGTTAAATCAATTAGTGATACATTTGGAGTTGGCACGCGAACGGCAAGACCATCGAGTTTGCCTTTTAACTCAGGTAATACTAAACCTACAGCTTTGGCGGCGCCAGTTTTAGTAGGTATCATTGATAAAGTGGCAGCCCGTGCGCGATGTAAATCACTATGATAGTTATCTAATAAAACTTGATCGCTGGTGAATGAATGAATTGTAGTCATTAATCCGGAATTTATACCCACTAGCTTATTTAGAATTTGGACAACTGGGGCTAAACAATTGGTAGTACATGATGCATTAGATATTACTGTCATATCCGGAGTAATGAGATGATGATTAACGCCATAAACTATTGTGGCATCCACATCTTCAGCGCCTGGTGCTGAAATTAATACTTTTTTAGCTCCAGCAATTAAGTGACTATTTGCTTTTTCTTTAGAAGTAAAGGCGCCAGAGCATTCTAAAACTACATCTATATCTAATTGTTTCCAGGGTAATAATCTGGGGTCGCGCTCGACAAAAAATTTAATTTTGTGCCCATCAATACTTAATCCATCCTGATGTTTTTCAACCTTATGGTTGAAATAGCCGTGGATTGAATCATACTGAGTAATATGGGTGCTAATTGCAAGGTTACTGCCTAAACTATTGACCGCAACTAACTCAATTTCATTGGTACGCCCATATTCAAATAATGCGCGTAATACACAACGACCAATTCGACCATATCCGTTAATTGCAATTCTGATTGCCATATTGTTTTATTCCTTACATGCGATAATTTAAATAGAGGCGTTATCTTAACATATCTCATCTTTAGCTATCAAATACCACTTAATAAAGAAAGTTGATTATATAAAGATGCTCGCTCAAAATTGAAGCAGTAGTGGTGTTCATTCTATTATAGTTATTAACATATCTGCTACAATTACTCAGCAGTTATTCACAAAAAGTGTGGGTAACTCATGCGCCAAAGGAATGAATACTATATTTTTTGTCTGTGATTCCGGTACTTTGTCATTATTAAATTTTACTTAAAAGACAAATCAACCAATGACTAAATTCATAGAATAGCCCCAATGTGAGGATAGATGCCAAATATAATATGGCACACCATAACAACTGCTTTTTTAAATTGGGCTTAGTAACTGATTTTTTCATTAGGTTTACCCCCAAAAACTCTATAGGCATAGGCAGTGTAAATTAATAATAATGGAATTAATATGGCAGCGCCAATTAACATGAATAATAAGGCGCCATCATCAGATCGCGCTTGCATAAAAGTTAAATAATTAGGTACAATATACGGTAATTTGCTGGTTACCAAAGCTAAATAAGCAAAAATAAATACTAATACTATAGTTATAAAAGGCAATTTCTCAATTTTATTTTTGATTGCAAGAGCATGAATTATAAATAAAATAGCAATTATAATTAAAAACAATATCATAAACGGAGAATGGTGTAAGTTAAACCAATAAGTTATGTGCAGCTTATTTCTTTGTGGTGAATAAATGCCGACAAAAATTAATGCTAACATTAATAACCATTGCAACCAACTTGATATTTTATAAAATTTTAACTGCAATTCACCGCTAGTTTTTTTAATTAGGCGCGCACAACCCAATAAAGTATAACCAATGATTAAGGATATAGCGCAAAATATGCCAAACCAGGTTAACCATTGATTTGGTATGGGAGCCATACTTTGCCAATCAAGATTAAATCCGCTTACGTAATTGCCAATAATTAAGCCCTGAGCAATTACCGCCATTAACGAACCACCAAATAAACACCAATCCCAGATAGCTCGGCTACGCTTGGCCTTTAATCTAAATTCAAAGGCAATGCCGCGTAATAATAACCCAAAAATTAATAACATTAAGGGCAAATACCAAATGGGAAATAAGATACTAAAGGCAAGCGGAAAAGCACCATATAAAGCAGCTCCGGCAAATACCAGCCAAGTTTCATTACCGTCCCACACGGGTAATACTGTTGCTAACATAACATCCCGTTCATTATCTGCATTTATGAATGGAAACAATAGTCCTGTTCCTAAGGTAAATCCATCGAGTAATATATACATAATAATGATAAAAGCAATAATTAATAACCAGGTTAGAGCTAATTCCATTATTTATCTCCCTCGGGCGTTATTCCAGATAAATAATAAAACGGTTGAATTAAATCAAAATCGGCTGGTCCTTTTTTGATAGTTTTATCTAAAAAATAGAAGTAAAATATTCCAAAAATTATACCGTAAACTATGAACATCAATATGAGAGAAATTAGCACATTGGAGGTAGATACCTTACTAACTGCATCATTAGTGCGAATTAAACCATATACAATCCACGGCTGGCGCCCTATTTCGGCAGTAAACCAGCCGCTAATAATAGCAATAAAACCGCTAGGCGCCATGTATTTACTTATGAATAACATTAATTTAGAAGTGAATAATTGCTTGGTGAATAACATCCATAGCGCAATTACGGTATAAAGAAGCATGGCGAGACCAATGCCTACCATTATGCGGAAACAATAAAATACTATCCAAACTTCCGGTTGATCTTGCGGTGTTACTGATTTTAAACCTTGTAATTCGCCGTTTATACTATGAGTGTTAATTAAAGCAGCACCATAAGGTATACCGATTTCAAATAAGTTATTTTGTTGATGGTTTGAGGGTAGGGCAACTAATAATAATGGGGCACCTTTTTGCGTATTCCAAATACCTTCAATGGCTGCAGTTTTTATCGGCTGAGATTCATGGATATTAAGTCCCGATTTATCCCCCATATAAATTTGTAGCGGAATTAAAATTGCAATTACTATAATTGCTGAACTTAAACATTTTTTTGCAAAGTTAATAAATTTGTTGTGCAATAAATAATAAGCACTAACGCTAATAATAACAAAAGAAGTTGCTAGATAAGCACCTAATAACATATGAATAAATCTAGGGAAAGTATACGGATTAAAGACTACAGCTAACCAATCGGTAGTTACAAAGCGACCATTTATAATTTGATAACCAACTGGATGCTGCATCCACGAATTGGCAGACATAATCCAATAAGCAGAAATAGTAGTGCCAATAGTAACTAAAATCGTAGCTAGGTAATGCAATTTAGCTCCAACTTTATCCCAGCCAAACAACATAATTCCAATAAAGCCTGCTTCAATAAAAAACGCGCTTAATACTTCGTAAACAAATAATGGTCCTAATACCCCACCGATTAATTTGGTAAAACCAGCCCAGTTAGTCCCAAGCTGAAATTCCATAACTATACCGGAAACTACTCCCATGCCAAAAGTAAGAGCAAATACTTTAGTCCAAAAACGAATTATTTGATAATAAAGAGGGTTTTTGGTTTTTAACCATAAACCCTCCATAACTGTTAAAAACATTGCTAATCCCATTGAAAAAGCTGGGAAAAGAATATGAAAGCTTATAGTAAAAGCAAATTGAAACCTTGATAGTTCTAATGCATTAAACATTTTTTATCCGTTAAACTCCCTTTGACCATGGCAAGCGCTCATATGTACCATTGCCATACATTTTGACTGTGTTTTAACATTTTTTACCTAGCATCTGAAACTCTTTTCCTATTAGTAGATTTTTCTTCTAAGCTTAACTTAATATCATTTTTTGCTATCAACATTATTATTATTATGGGAATGTTCATTTTTACCCATAATCGAAATTCTTTTCGGTTTAGACGCTTCTTTTTTAGGTATACGTAATTTAAGCACTCCATTATAATAATTAGCATTTATATTATCGCTATCGGCAATATCCGGTAGGGTAAATTGGCGACGGAAAGTTCCACAACTGCGTTCCATACATGAATAACTATCGGTTTCTTCTTTTGTTTGTTGATCCCGTTTGCCTTCTACAATTAATCTTCCATCTTCTATAAATACTGAAATATCATCTTGATCCACACCAGGTAAATCAGCTTCAATAATATAGTTGTCTTTTTCATCACGTAGATCAACAGCTGGTATCCATAAACGATTAGCACTGGCTGAACCATCCAATCTATGTAGGGGAAAACCAAAAAAATCATTTACTATATTCCATGGGTCATAAGTATTTAAATTCATAATAATTACTCCTTTAATTCCAAAATTAATTGATAAAAATTAAGCTAATAAAATATTAGTTTGGTGCGAAGTATAACAGATGGATTTATATTATGGCAAAGGAAGAATTTAGCCTAAACGTTTGATAGTAAATTTACTGGTTATGACTATAGTTAGGTCACAGGTTATAATTTTGATTTAAGAAATTACTAATTGCATCAGCGTTTAGCTTATTCAAAGATTATGCAATAGAGCCTTAATAAGCTGTTATGTTACAATATAGGCTTGCAATAATCAATTAGTGAGTCTATTATGCAAGATTGTATTTTATGTACTACCCTGGGGGGTACATTAGTTTATAAAAATTCTTTATTCCGGGTTATTCTCCCTCATGAAGTTGATTATCCCGGTTCTGTACGCTTAATTGCTAATTTTCATGTTAAAGAGTTAACTGATTTATCAGACATTGAAGCTAATCATATTTTTTCGGCATTATTGAAAATAGAACGCCTAATTCGTAAATTATATATCCCTGACAAAGTGAACTTAGCCAGTTTAGGCAATATTGTTCCTCATCTGCATTGGCATATAATCCCTCGTTATCTTACAGATAAGCATTTTCCCAATCCAATTTGGGGTGATGTTACTCATGCTAATTATATTCCGCCAAGCAAACTATATGATTTACAAGAAGCACTAATAACCGAACTACATAAAATTTTAGGGGCTGATTAGTTATGCAAAATTTTGTGCATTTGCGTCTCCACACAGAATATTCAGTGACTGATGGAATTTTAAAGGTTAAAGATGTAGTAAAATTAGCCAGTGCTGATCAAATGTTAGCACTTGCAATTACTGACTTGCATAATTTGTTTGGATTAGTTAAATTTTATAGTGCATGCCGCGATAACGGCATTAAACCTATCATTGGCTCGGAACTCAATATTCATTCTAAAGAAATTGGTTTATACAGAATTATTATACTTGCTAAGAATAGCACTGGTTATCGTGAACTATGCGAATTAATTACACGTTCATATGTGCAAAATAAAATTAATAATATTGCCTGTGTTGATGAAGAGTGGTTGTTTAGTTTAGCTTCCTCTAATTTGATTATTTTATCAGGGGGGATTAATGGTGATATTGGTCAATTAATCTTACAAAATAAACCTGAGCATGCTTTAGCTAAAGTTAAAGAGTGGGCAGTGGCGTATCCCAACAATTATTATCTTGAATTGCAAAGAATAAATCATTCTCAAACTAATACTCTGATTGAAGCTTGTTTATCTATTGCAAGTAGATTAATTATTCCGGTAGTTGCAACTCATCCGATTGAATTCGCCATTCCTGATGATTTTGAAGCACATGAAGTAAAAGTATGTGTGTTAGATTCTACACAGCTTGATGATGAACGACGAGTTTCAAGATTTACTCCGGATCAGTATTTTGTAACTCAAGCAGAAATGATCGAAAAGTTTTCTGATATTCCAAGCAGTATTCACAATACTGTTGAAATTGCCAAGCGGTGTAATTTGGAGATTACTTTAGGGAAATATTTTTTACCCAATTTTACAACTCCCAATGGTAATTTAAATGAGTATTTATCTGCCTTAGCACTAGATGGGCTTAATCATAGATTACAGGAGTTATATCCTGATGCCACTGTGCGGCAAGAAAATGAAAAACAGTACAGCTCGCGTTTGGAGCTGGAAATTATTACTATTATTCAGATGGGATTTGCCGGTTATTTTTTAATAGTTGCGGATTTTATTAATTGGGCTAAACGGAATAATGTTCCCGTGGGTCCTGGGCGCGGGTCTGGCGCTGGTTCATTAGTGGCTTTTGCATTGGGAATTACTGATTTAGATCCCTTAAGATACAATTTGCTATTTGAACGCTTTTTAAATCCTGAGCGGGTATCTATGCCTGATTTTGATATTGATTTTTGTCAAGATAAACGCGAACTTGTCATTGAATATGTAAAGCAAAAATACGGAGTTGATGCGGTATCGCAAATTGCAACATTTGGCACTATGTCTTCTAAGGCAGTAATAAAGGATGTGGGGCGAGTTTTGGGTTTACCCTATGGCTTATGTGATTCTATCTCGAAGTTAATTTTAAATACTCCGGCTAAAAGCTATTCCCTAGAAGAAGCATATGTTAAATTTCCAGATTTAAAAGATAAAATTGATAATGGTGGCGATGAAGTAACACGGCTATGGGAATTATCTTTGCAATTAGAAGATTTAACTCGAAGTGTGGGTAAACATGCTGCTGGAGTATTAATTGCTCCGGGGAAATTAACCGATTTTTGCCCTCTTTATTTAGCCGATGGCATGCAGACTTCACAATTAGATAAAGATGATGTGGAGAAAGTAGGTTTAGTTAAATTTGACTTTTTGGGTTTACGAAATTTAACTATTATTCAGGACACGTTAGTTAATATTAAAAGGTTGCATGGGATTGAGCTAAAATTGTCTAATCATGATTTTAATGATCCTAAGACTTATAAATTATTACAAGCAGGAAATACTGCAGCAATCTTTCAGCTAGAGTCACGGGGAATGCGCAGAGTTTTGGTTAAATTAGAGCCCGACAAATTTGAAGAGATTATTGCGCTTTTAGCACTATACCGCCCCGGGCCATTGGGGTCAGGTATGGTGGATGATTTTGTTAAACGTAAAAAAGGTGAGCAGGCAGTTGATTATTTTCATGAAAATTTGAAAGCTTGTTTAGAGCCTACCTATGGAGTAATTGTGTATCAAGAACAGGTGATGCAAATTTCCCAGATTATTGGGGGCTATACTTTAGGTGGTGCTGATCTATTGCGCCGGGCAATGGGGAAAAAAAAGCCCGAGGAAATGGTAAAGCACAAAAATGTTTTTGTTGAAGGAGCATTAAAGAATGGATATACGGCGCAATTAGCACAACAGTTATTTGATTTAATGGCGATGTTTGCTGAATACGGCTTTAATAAATCACATAGTGCTGCATACGCGGTTATTTCATACCATACAGCTTATTTAAAAGCTCATTATATTAGCTCTTTTATGGCAGCAACGCTATCTTCAGAATTGGACAATACTGATAAATTATATGAGTTTTACCAAGATTGTTTAGAAAATAAATTAATTGTAGAAGCTCCGGATATCAATAAATCACAATATAGATTTGTCCCACTTGATGAAAAAACTATTCAATATGCCTTAGGGGCAATAAAGGGGGTGGGGCAACATGCTGTTCTCTCAATAGTAGCTGATCGTGAACAAAATGGTCAATTTATAAGTTTTGCCGATTTTTGTTTGCGTACTTATAAAAACGTTAACAAAAGAACCATTGAGAATTTAATTAAAGCTGGTGCTTTTGATAAGTTAGAGGCTAACCGAGCAAAGCTGCTTAATAATATTAATAAGGTGTTAGATCATGTTGAGCGGATAAAAAATAATGCTAATCAGGCATCGTTATTTGATGGGCTACCTGATGATGATGCTTCATCAAATAATCATATTGAATTAGATGAGATATCTGAATTTTCGATTAAAGAACGGTTGGTTATGGAAAAACAAGCTATGGGCTATTATTTTAGCGGTAGTTTGTTTGATGAATATAAAGTAATAGTTGCTAAATTAGATATTCCTGCGTTGAGTACCTATTCATTAGATAATGATGAGATGCTAAGTTTAGCTAATAGTCGTTCCAAAGAAAAAGTGTTGGTATGTGGAGTAATAACTTACATTGCTTCCCGCCCTTTAAAAAAAGGTGGAAAAATGTACTTTGTTAATATTGAAGATGATTCTTCTAATATTGAATTTGTTTTATATGAGACAGAGTATCAAAAATATAAAGCTCTAGTGCGCGAAGATGAAATTGTATTTGTTGAAGGTGAACTAATTTATGATCAATTTAGAAATGAAATCAAAATAACTGCAAAACAAATTTTTACTTTAGAAGAGATACTCAAAGAACAGGTGAAACATCTAACTCTACAGATCAATAACAATTTTGATCCAGAGCAACTAGCCCCTTTATTAGGAAATGAAGGAATAAATTTAACAGTACACTATACTAATTCTATTGCTAAATGTAAGCTGGAACTAAACCAGGAGCATCGGTTTTTGCGTTATGAAAATTTAACTAAAATTGATAAATTTGGAGTGCACAGTGAGTGGCAGATTAGCAATTAAGATTGGTTGAAATTGTGGACAGGTCTTTAGATTTTAAGAAATAAATAAATTATGCAAAATTTGGATGTGGTAATTTTGGCAGCGGGGCAGGGGCGACGCATGTATTCCGATTTACCTAAAGTGTTACATAAAATTGGTAATAAATCATTATTGGATTATGTGATTGCAACTGCTTTAAAATTAACTCCAACTAATATTATAATAGTATATGGGCATCAAGGTGATACGGTGCGTTGCCATGTGGAGAGTTCCTTTATAGACAATAAATTTATTTGGGTGTATCAAGAACAACAACTAGGAACAGGTCATGCGCTAAAGTGTGCCTTGCCGCATTTATCCATTAATGGTAAAACATTGTTATTATATGGAGATGTGCCATTAGTTGAAGTTGATTCATTAGCAGCAATGCTTAATAAATATGAAGATAACATTGTCATGCTAAGTGCAGTTTTGGATAACCCAACAGGTTATGGGCGGGTTATTCGCAATAATGAAGCACAAATTAAAGGGATTGTGGAAGAAAAGGATGCGACACAAAGTGAGCGATTTATTAAAGAAATTAATACCGGATTTTATGTATTGCCGAATAAGTATTTAACTAATTGGTTAAGTGCATTATCGAATAATAACAGTCAAAATGAATATTATGTTACTGATTTAATTGCCATGGCATATGATGAAGCGATTGATATTGATTATGTAGAAGCTAACCATCAGTATAGTATAATGGGTGTGAATAATAAACTCCAGCTAGAGTATTTAGAACGAATCTTGCGGCAACAGCGTGCAGAACTACTACTAGCAGCTGGTGCAACTTTAATTGATAAAACCCGTATTGATATTCGTGGTGAAATTAGTGTGGGCAAAGATTGTATAATTGATGCTAATTGCATTTTTATAGGTAAGGTTGTACTTGGGAACCGAGTTAAAATTGGTGCCGGAGTAATTCTTCATAATGTGGTTATTGAAGATGATAGTGAGGTTAAACCATATAGCATAATTGAAGATGCTCAAATTAAATCTAATTGTATTGTTGGTCCTTTTGCTAGAATTCGACCTGGTAGTATAATTGAACAAGAGGCACATATAGGAAATTTCGTGGAAATTAAGAATTCACAAATCGGACCTGGTTCCAAAGTTAACCACTTAACTTATATTGGTGATGCAGAGATTGGTTCTGGGGTAAATGTGGGTGCTGGTAGTGTTACGTGTAATTATGATGGTAAAAATAAATTTAAAACTATTATTGGTGATAATGTATTTGTGGGTTCTGGAACTATGATGGTAGCACCTGTGGTGCTTGGAGAAGGTGGGGTAATTGGAGCTGGATCAACAATTACTAAGAATACACCGCCACATGAATTAACTGTTTCACGAGCAAAACAAGTTACTATATTTGGTTGGCTAAAGAAAAAGCGTAAATAAGAGATAATATTACGAAAGTTCTTATTTTGAATAATTGAATCATTGGCTACAAAAAATGGTAAAATACGCTAAGTATTTTGATTTTATGAAATGGTGAGTTATGAAGATTAGGCGCATCTGTGCTTTATTCTTAGGTGGGATCTTATCTGGATGCGGATTATGGGGACCAAATTATGCAAAACCAACTGTAGATACGCCAAGCAATTGGCGCAGTCCAGATAATTTGTCTTCAATTAATACTGATGCTGATTTGCCGGATACTGCATGGTGGTATAAGTTTAATGACCCGATATTAAATAGCTTAATTGCACAAGCTCTTAAAAATAATCCAAGTGTACAGCAAGCAATTGGAAATATTATTCAAGCTCAAGGGCAATTGGAACAACTACAAATGGGATGGGTGCCAACTTTAAGTTTGTCGCCGGGAGGCAGTAGTTCTGGTGCGTTTAGTAATAGTTTAAGCAGTCAAACTAGTAGCGCGACAGCTGGAGGCAACACCGGTTATAACATTAACTTGATACCCAATTATACTATTAATATAATGCAGTTAATGCGACAGATTGAAGCAGCTAACGCAAATTTACTTGCAGCTCAATCCACCAAAGATGCGATGCGGTTAACTATTTTAAGTCAGGTAGCTAATAGTTATTTTACTTTGTCTGAACAAAATTATCAGTTAGATATTCAGAAGCAATTAGTAGATGATACTGGCAGATTGTATCAGTTAGCGCAAAAGCAATATAAAGATGGGTATATTTCATTATTATCACTGCAAAGTTACTTGCAAAATTACCAAAGTGCCAAGGCTCAAATCCCCATTACTGAAAATAATATTGTTGCAACTCAGAATTCGATTCAGGTTTTAATTAATCGTAACCCAGGACCAATCATGTTAGGATCTAAATTTAATGATATTCCTATGGATGGGATTATTCCGGCTAATATACCATCAACAGTATTAAGGCAGCGGCCAGATGTGGTTTCGGCTGAACAACAATTAATTGCAGCTAATGCTAATATAGGAGTTGCAACAGCAACATTTTTCCCATCGATTAATTTAACCGGCGGTGTCGGTACGGCTGCTAACGGGTTAAATGGCTTATTTGCGACAGATAATGATTTTTGGCAAATTAAGGGTTCAGCCGCTTTCCCGTTAATTGATTTATCAGCTTTTGGTGCAATTAGGACGGCTAAAGGCGCTTATTATACTGCTTATTACAACTATATAAATACTATTAGGACAGCATTTCAGGATGTGGACAATGGATTATCTGGTCATGACAAAACAACTGCTAGCTATAAAGAACAGGCACAAGTTTATGATAGTACGGTGGTTGCTTATAAACTTAGTGTGGATAATTTTCATGATGGGTTGTATAATGAGCTGCAAGAGTTAAATTCTAAAGTTACTATGGACAATGAGGCGATAACCTTAGCTAATATAAAATTGCAGCAGTTGCAGTCTATTGTTACGTTATATCAAGCCTTAGCTGGTGGATATAATGTTAAAAATACTGAAAGTGCTTATCAGTTTGGTGATGCGCGTGATGCGTAGAACCTGGTTATAACATATTTTAAATGGGCTCTAATATTTCGTAGAGATTTTCAAGGGGGCAAAGATATAATGTTGGGGATTATTTTACTCGGTGCACCAGGTGCTGGGAAGGGTACTCAAGCGCAATTTATTTGTGATAGGTTTAATATACCTCAAATATCTACTGGTGATATATTAAGAAAGGCAATAAAATCGGGCAGTGAATTGGGATTAATGGCTAAAGCTGCTATGGATAGTGGAGCTTTAGTATCAGATGATATTGTAATTGGAATAGTTAAACAGCGGCTAATGGCCGATGATTGCAAAAATGGTTATTTATTTGATGGATTTCCGCGGACGCTAGCTCAGGCGGATAGCTTAGATGCTGCGCATGTGGTAATAACCCATGTAATTGAATTTGATGTACCTGATGCAATAATTATTGATCGCTTATCTGGGCGTAGAATTCATCTTCCATCTGGCCGTACTTATCATATTTTACATAACCCTCCTAAAGTTGCAGGTCTTGATGATCTAACTGGTGAGGAATTAATACAACGTGATGATGATAAAGAAGAAACTATTAAAAAGCGTCTGGCAGTATATAAAGAACAGACCCATGCCCTAATAAATTATTATAGTCATAAAGCCCAAGTTAATTATAGCAAGATTGATGGCACACAACAAGTGGATCAAGTTAAGCTACAAGTTCTTGCCGCTTGCTTAAGCTGATTTGTTAGTAAAATTTAATAATATTTGGGCAAGCTGTGACCTTTAATTATTGCGATAAATACTTTTTTAAGGCAGCAAATGTATAGTTTAGCTGTGGTTGGAAATCCCATAGAGCATAGTTTATCGCCACTGGTATTTAATTTATTTGCTAAACAGTGTAGAATTACACTTAATTATACGAAAATTCTGGCTCATGATAAATTGGATTTTAAGCAAAAAGTGCAAAAATTTTTTGCCGCAGGGGGCATTGCTTTAAATATAACCAGTCCTTTTAAACACGATGCATATTCAATAACTTCCAAACATACATTAAGATCACAATTTTGCCAAGCCAGCAATTTTATTTTTATTGATAATAATGATGATTTAATTAGTGATACCACTGATGGGATTGGTTTAATAAATGATCTTGTTATTAATCGTAAGTTAAATTTAGCTTACAAAAATATTTTGATTATTGGCAGTGGCTTCGTAGTTGATTCAATTTTGCTAGATTTAATTGGGCAAGCACCTAGTACAATTGATATTTTGGCACGTAATAGGGAGCGTATTAATTATATAAATGGTAAATTTGGTAGTGGAATATTTGATAAACAGAAACAATATGATCTTATTTTAAATACTACGCCCAATATTGCAGAAAATATGCTATTTGATGCCATTGAGTTTATTCCTGAAGAAACGTTTTGCTATGATCTTACTTATGTAGGGAGTAATAGTTTATTCGCGAGTAAAATGCTGACTCTAAATGTTAAAAGTGTTGGGTGTAATGGTATTGGAATGCTTGTTGAACAAGCCAAGTGGGCTTTTGTGAAATTATTTGCTAAAGTACCGGATGCTAAAGAAGTTATAGACTATTTGTCTTTGAATCCTATGATTTACCCAACTTAATTAAGTATATAATGAAATTTAAGCTAAAAAGGATATTATGTTTAATTTTTTAATTTTGCTGCTAAGTTTAATTTTTATTGTTATTAGCAGCCATTTATTTTGTAATGCATTGGAGCATTTAGGTGAAAAATTGGGAGTGTCAGAAGGGGTTACGGGTTCTGTTTTTGCGGCAGTAGGTACCGCTTTGCCTGAAACTATTATCCCGATTATTGCAATCCTTAGCGCCCATTCTGGAGTATCTAATCATGAAATTGGTATTGGTGCGATTTTAGGTGCGCCACTTATGCTCACAACGCTATCCTTATGTGTTATGGCATTCTCAGTGCTTAAGCAGCGCGGGATAAGTGGTGCAATTATGCCAGAACCACTGGGGGTTAAACGCGATTTAAAATTTTTCTTATTTGGCTATGGTTTAGCTTTTGTAGCGGTATTTATGCAAGATAATCATTATCATATGTACTTAAATGTTTTGCTAGCTATAATTTTAGGTTTAAGTTATTTTATATATTTATTGTTGACAATTAAGGCGTCAGCAGCTTTAGTTGAAGATGGACATAATACACAAGCTTCAAATAGATTAGCTGTTGCATATTTAGGTATTGGTACTAATAAATTAAGTATTCTTATTCAGTTAATTATAGCTTCTATGATGTTGATTTACTTTGCAGGAATGTTTATTGATGGAGTAAATAATATTGCGATGCTATATAACTTATCACCATTTATTATGTCGTTAATTATCATTCCTATTGCAACTGAATTACCTGAAAAAATTAATAGCGTGCTTTGGTTAAGAAATGGTAAGGATACCCTAGCATTAGGTAATATTACTGGGGCAATGGTGTTTCAAGGTACATTATTGCCAATTATTGGAATCTTGTTTACAGATTGGCATTTAGTAAATATGCTGCATTTATCGGCTATTATTATTACTTTTGTGTCAACAATATGGGTTTATTTATTGATTAATAAAATGAAAGTGTGGCATTTTTTTATTAATGGGTTATTGTATCTTGTAAATATAGGGTTATGTTTAAATTTTTTCTATCGGTGATTAATGCAGCAACAATTTTATCGTACATCTATTTTATTAGATGAGGCTACCCTTGATTATTTGGCAGAGAAACATATAGTTATTGCTGGAGTTGGTGGTGTTGGTGGAGCTGTGGTAGAAGCCATTGCTCGTGGCGGAGTGGGCAAAATTACGCTTATTGATAATGATGTGGTGGACATTACTAATATTAATCGTCAATTAATTGCAACTCTTTCTAATGTGGGTAAACCTAAAGTAGAACTGTTTTTATCCAGAATCAAAAGTATAAATCCACAATGTGAGGTTGTAGTCTTGCAGACTTTTTTAAATAAAGATAATTTATCCGCCCTAATTCCGTCAGATGCTGATTATGTGATTGATTGTATTGATACAGTTCCTTCAAAAATAGCTTTGATTAGTTATTGTATTCATAACAAGTTGAATGTGGTTTCAAGTATGGGGGCTGGTAACCGTTATGATGTCACCAAAATTAAACTAGCTGATATTAGTAAAACTAAAATGTGTAGTTTGGCACGAATAATCAGGCTTGAATTAAAAAAACAGAGAATTATAAAAGGAGTAATGGTAGTATATTCTGAAGAACCAGGGCGGATGCCCTTAGTACAAAATAATGGATTAAGACCAATTAATGGCACAATTAGTTATTTACCCCCGCTCTTTGGGTTAATGCTTAGTGGGTATGTGTTAAAACATTTAATTGATAATAGACAATAAAAATAAGGGAGTAGAAAATATAACTACATTTATAATTGATGATTCAAGGTTTGAAATTGTTGAATACATTAAGAAACTTCGTAGCGCTGGAGCTACTCAAGAATTAGCTGAGGTACAAGCTCAAGAGTTAGAGCATGCTCTAAATGGTATTTTAAAGTATGCGGAACAAAAGAACAAAGAGTTATTTAATAATAAAGAATTGGCTACTAAGTTAGATATTAAAGAATTAGAAGTTAAAATAGCATGGATAGAATCTCGCTTAATTAATTGGGTGTTGGGAGTGGGAATATCTGCTACAGTTATTCTCTGTGGAAGCATGTTTACTATGTTAAAACTAATGCTTCATTAAATCTTGAAGGGGCATAGGATGTTATTCTCATAAATAATTTATAAAAATTTGACATTTATTTTGTAATGACGTATCATTGCGTCTTTACTGAATAAGTATCTTACAGGATCAATTATGAATAGCAAAAATACTTTACTTATTATATTAAGTACTCTGTTTTCTTTGAGTAATGCAATTAACCTCGCGCAACCCAATCAACCTAAAATAATTAATATAGGTATTATTGAGCCCATAAAGCATCAGGCAATGGATGAGATTGTAGCTGGTTTTAATAGTGTTACGGATAAATATAATCAAGAGCAAAACAACAATAAAATTGTAATCCACGTAGAAAATGCGCAAGCAGATATGAATTTAGAACATGCGATTATTCAAAAGATGAAATTAGCAAGGTATGATATTATAGCACCAATTGGGGTTGATGCTACCTATATGACACTTAGTCAAATTAAAAAAACTCCGATAGTTAGTATTGCTTCTGATTTAACTAATAAACAACGTAGTGAGTTAAATCCATGCAATGTAGCTGTGGTGCATGATGAAATTAGTAATGCTAAACTTATTGATTTTGCTAATATAGCTTATCCTAAAGTCTCCAAAATATTACTTATTTATAGTAATAGCAATAAAGTATTTCCTGAGGTAGCCAATTTTGAGCAGTTTGCTCATACTAAGGGTATTAGCGTAAATAAAAAAATGGTGACCTCCTTACCTGAATTGAATAATACATTGAGGCAATCAGTTAAGGATAATCAAATGATATTTATTCTTAAAGATCATTTAATTGTAAGTGCAATTGCAGATATTGCACAAGTAGCAGCTCGTCAGAAAATTCCACTATTTACTTCTGATGAGGGATCTGTAATAAATGGCGGTGGCTTTGCGCTTGGGGTACCTGAACGTGAAATTGGTAAACAATCAGCAAATTTAGCCCTACAAATTATTGGCGGTAAAAAGGCGTGTGATTTACCTATAGATGATATGACTAATCTTTACGTATTTATTAATAAACAAGCTTTAATTAAAAGTGGACAAAATCCTGAGCAAATTATTGAGGCTGCCAATAAATCCCATTATGTTGTTAAGATTGTAGGGTAGTATGTTTGATTTTATTCAGATTGTTATAAGTCAAATAATTCCGTTTATACCCCTTGCATATGCTGCAACCATAAGTTATAACATACTGCGCGCAACCGACTTAACCTTAGATGGAAGTTTTGTTTTAGGTGCTGGTATCTATGCACTCATGCTGAGTAACGGAGTTAATCCTTTATTAGCTGCAACCTGTTCTTTGGGTGCGGGATTTACTAGTGGCATCATGGTTGGGTTAATCCAATGGCAGAATAAGATTGATTCACTCTTAGCCGGTATTCTTGCTAGTTTTATGTTAGTGCCAATTAATTTATTAATTATGGGTAAACCTAATATTAATCTTATAGGTCATGATAATTATTTAAGCAATGTGTTAAATGTTAATCCTAATGTAGGATATCTTATTGTTGCCGTTTTTAGTCTGGGTATTTGTTTGATTGCCTACATTATTCTCAATGTCCGTATCGGATTATATTTAAGGGGGTTAGGCGAGAACCAAAATTTATTAATGAAACTTGGTTATTCTAGTGAGGCGTACAAAGTCTTTGGCTTTGGGCTTACTAATATGTTAGCCGCCAGTTCAGGCGTGCTTACTACACAATGTGTGGGTTATGCCGATATTAATATGGGGTTTGGTATGACGCTAACTGCTATTGCTGCGATTATTATTGGGTATCAATTATTATTTCGGCTATTGAGTACGACAGTTAAAATTATTCACTTTGAAATAATTTCTAGCTTATGTGGAATAGTAATTTACTTTACGATGGTTAATTTATTATTGCGTTTTGATGTAAACCCACTATATCTAAAATTATTCTTAAGTATTATCTTAATTTTATTTATGCGGTTATCTACTTTTAGAAGAAATTTAATATGAGCTTTTTAAAAGTTAATCAATTAAGACTCAAGCTTGGCGAGCATCAAGTTTTAAATGGTATTAGTTTTGAACTTGCTGTGGGTGAATTTATTATTATACTAGGGAGTAATGGTAGCGGTAAGAGCTCATTACTTAAAACAATTTATCGGGAATATAATATTACTGCTGGAGATATTACTTTAATGGGTAAGCATTTAGCCAAATATCCATATAAACCATTTTATAATAAAGTGGCATTACTAAACCAAAACTATAATCAAGCATTATTTAATGACCTTACAATTAGTGAAAATTTTAAATTATTTAGTCATAACCATGATTTAAAATCTGAACAGGAGTTTATTCAAGATTTAAAGCGTTATAACGATAAATTTCGCTCGATAGATAAGCTTGAACAAACTAAAGTAGCCAAATTATCTGGTGGTCAAAAACAAACTTTAGCCTTGCTTTTATTAATTTTACGTAAGCCTAAACTTATACTTTTGGATGAACATACTAGCGCATTAGATAAAAATGCAGAAGAATCGCTAATGAAGCTTACATATCAGATAATTAAAGAACATAATATTAGTTGTATGATGGTTACGCATAATCTTGATACTGCAACTTTATATGGTGATAGAATAATGATTATAAAAGATGGGGTGATTTCAGTGATCTTAGAGAAAAAAGACACCGTTATGCATAAGCAATTGTTTTTAGAGTATTTTTAATTATATGCAACAACTAATTGATGGTATTTTACACTGCACTGACAAGGTAATGCTTAATAATCTTTTGGAAGCTATTTTAACCAAGGCTGAAAGAGAAAATTTGGATAAACGTTATATGATAATTCAAGAATTAATTGCTGGAAATTTAACCCACCGCGAAATTGCCAAAAATTTAGGAGTTAGCATCTTTAATGTAAGTCGGGGAGCAAACTTGCTGAAAGACAAAGGAGATATAATTAAACGTATATTTAATTCACTGCTTTAAAATACGATAGTTGCAAACAACAATAAACCCGGGCACTCCATGAATTTCTGCTCATAGCTAAATCTAATTCACTCTGCGTCAATGTAAGAAATTCGTAATACTGATCTTCATTGAAGTCTGGTACTTCATAATAAGCTGCTCGTTCAGCTGGAGTTAAAACTTCTAGAAGTTTGTTTTTTCATAATATCCAAGGATTAAATGTAGTAAAATAACGATCGTTAATGTAGTCAATATCTAACTATTAAATCCATCGCTATTTACGCAGTTGTTGATACTTTAAATAAAATTCTTGATGCATCTCTAAAAAAGGAATAAAGAATGCCAACTGTATTACAAATCAAAGGATATCGATTTTTCTTTTTTAGCCTAGAGGGGAATGAGCCGCCGCACATTCATATTGAGCATGGTGATAAAGTAGCTAAGTTTTGGTTAAATCCAGTTAATTTAGCAAGCTCAAATGGTTTTAGAAGTCAGGAACTATCTAAAGTGAGATTAATCGTTATTGAACATAAAGAATTATTTTGGGAGAAATGGCATGAACACTTTAGCAATTGAATTTGATGAACATGCAATTGATGTTAGTTTTACTAAAACCTCATTGCATTTTATTTTAGCTGATGGAAGAGAAATATCTGCTCCATTAGAGTGGTTTCCACGATTACGCGATGCGAATGATGCACAACGCAAAGATTGGAGATTTATAGGTCATGGAATAGGAGTGCATTGGCCACAAGTTGATGAAGATATTGCCGTACAAACCTTAATGCGAGGAAGTTGGTAGAATGCTCGCGATTATGAATATATATGGATAATGTATCAAAATTTACTACCTATTTAATAAATTATGTATTTATTGTTATAGGCTCATGCATAACTCATAGAGTGAGGAAATTGAATTAAAATTATGATTACTTTATATCACGATTATAGATCGTACGCTTCTCAAAAAGTACAGGTATATCTATCTGAAAAAGGAATTGAATGGAAAAGTCATCATATTGACCTGATTAAGAAAGAGAATATTTTAGATGAAACTTATAAATATATTCATCCACAAGGACTTGTTCCAGCATTGAAAGACGGAGAAATAATAATTTGTAATAGCACAGAAATTATGGAATATATTTCTAAAAAATATCTTCCACAATCAGATGTTTTTTTTAATTTAGGTTTATCTACAGTTGTGCATCGGTTTTGCAAAAATGATGAATTATTACATGATCCTCATATCAGAATTTTAAGTTATTATAATTTATGGATGGCTGGGATAAGAAGTGATGAAGAAAATGAGCACTTGCTACTATTGGCAGCAAAACATCCTAACAAAGCCAGGGGAGAGTTTTTAGCAAAAGCGGTAAATGTACAAATTACATCCGAAGAAATAAAGTTTGCCAATGCTGCAATTATTAATACTTTGTCTGACATGGAAGAAAAATTATCAAATAGTCAATCGGGTTTTATTTTTGGAAAAGAATATACTATGGCCGACACAATTTGTACTGTAAGATTATTTCGC
>JAGOUD010000141.1 GCA_018061465.1 Burkholderiales bacterium | reverse complement strand
AACTATTACTCATATGCCATAGCACTTTGTTTATATCTTCATTTAAATTAAAAATTTATGGGAAACTTCTTCGGAATGTCGGTTTCATGTAATTAAGTTATAATTTAGTACTGATATCTAGCTTAAGAAAGAAAAAATATGTTTAGCGTAACTCTACTATCCCCTACAAAATTCCGTATTACCCGGAGCCCTGCAACTAATGATACTTCACAATCGTGGTACGGCTTTAGTAGGAGTCAAGAACCACCTGAGGATGAATCCGTTACCCAGCCAAATGAAAATTTAGGTTCCTTAAAACGTTCTTGGGATAAACTCCTTAAAACGTTCTTGGGATAAACCGTTTACAACTCGGGGTAGGCGTTCAGTGAGAATAACAGATATTATAAAAATTGATACTATAATGGATGACAGCAATACTGAAAGTCAGAAATTAAAAAAAGTTTTACTAAATCTGCAAAATTCGTATTCCACTTCTTTTATAATCCGTATAAAGACAGGACAGGATTCAGAAAATCAAAAATGTGTAAAATTTTTAGTAAATTATGGCAGCATTATTGCTAAACAATTATTTACTGAATTACAATCAAATTTCTCCACAGTGTGCATTAACAGTTCCGGCATACTCCAGATTTCTCACAAACAATTTGAATCTTACTGGAGTAATGCCATAGCAGTCTTAGAGATAGATACACCTAAGATTGACTTAGATTTAATTAATAAATATACCAAAATTTTAGTGAGTTACTTATTATGCGCTTATATATGTCATTATTATTTCAATATAGATCCACATATATTTGGTAATTTACTGGAAATACCCAGTGAAAATCTAGCCTATGAAGCATTTTTAAACTTGTGTACGTTATTTAAAGAAGAACAATATGGACTATACTTAAAAAATTTATCCCCCCTCACTATACAAGCGGCTATACAACAATATAAAGTTAATAGAAAAGTATTTCCTACTTGGAATACTAGTTCATACCCTAAAAAGTTTACCCACCACCATGCAGGTTATGGGACAGATGAAGAGCGCTATAATACTATAAGTCCCATGTCGCGTTATACTCCCAAACAAGTATTATCTGTAGAAAATACAGGTTACATAATCGACTGTTCTTCACTAGCATGTGGTTATAGTGCGAACGTAATATATGTAAATCCAAAAAGTAGAACCCTAAGATTTATCTCAGAGAAAGGGGTAAAGAACAGCATTCCTTTAATAGTTTATGGGTTTGATTCTAACGCAGAAATTAATAACCAATCCATAGAAAAATTTCTAAGGGAGAATGCTGAAATATTTACCCAACTAGGATTGCCTACTGCCCCCCCACGTTATATGACGGGGGTTTATATAATAATTAAAGAAGCACTATTTAGTAAAGGCTGTTTTAAACATGGTGTGCTTAACCCTAGTGGTAGTAATGCATTAACTGCCAAGCACATAAAACAAGCCATTAATAGCATTAACATAGCCCCGCAACATTTTTCCCCAATAACAGTTCATATTTTACTCCGAGTTATTAAACATGGAATGACCCAAGAAGATGACAGCAAATTTGAACCAAATCAATTGGCTTCTTTCGGAGATTTTTTTGGAGGCTGGGGAGATCGTTTAAGCGGAGCATTAAGTTGTCAACAATTTGACCGAATTCTAGTAAGTGACATAAACCCTAACTTAGAAGCAGGGTATAAAAAAATCACTGAAGTAGCCTTAAAAAGCTTAAATAATCACGGTTGTTCCTTACCAAAAGTTGAAATTGTGGCTCAAAGTGCTAGAGAGTTAGTGAATTCATTCAAAGATACTGCACTAAATCGACCAAAGCTTGATATTATTTGTATAGGATTACCATTTGGTAAGCCGAAAAATTATAATGGAATAAATTATTCCAAACGGCGTAATGATGATTATGTAAGTTGGGTGGCAGACACTGCGGATATTCTTGCTGATATGATAATACATGTTTTAAATCCTGGAGGAATATTAGTTTTTAATCTTGGTGATGATGCTCAAACAAGTGAAAGTAATATTGAATGTATTCTTAATAAACTAGAAAATAGTGAGAAACCCGTAAAGTCTTATTTCACAGGAGGTATCATAAAAGTTAGAATGGTTCATTATGGATCTAACCAATTTTCAGTTTTAGTGATACTACAACGAACTTCAGCAGAAGTTCGCCTTAGTCCTTTAGTTAAATTAGAGAAACTTTAATATTAGATATTTTGGACCTATCAAGTCCTGCCAATTCTCATTTAAAATGCAATTAGAACCTCTGTAATATAGGCCGCATTTTTAATCATAAGATAGCTCAATATTAGAAATAGTAATAGTTTTAATATTGAGCTATCCTTGACAGGTTTCAGGGTTCTGTCGCAAAGTTGTTATTCTTTCCAATCTATTATTAGAGATTTTATACTCTTGTATATCCAAATTTCATACATTATTACCTTAGATTTTGTTTATTACTACAATGCACCATCAATTTCAATGGCACGTAACCTAGCCGGACGATTGCATGTCCTATCACAGTAGGCAACAAATTCTGGGAGTTTTTCTAACTCACCAGTGTATATACAAAAACTAATATATGAAGCAATATACACATCTGCTGCAGTAAATCTATCACCAACGATGTAAGTTGACTTACTAACCGCTTTGGCTAGTACATCAAATGTATCATGTGGATTGCCACAACCCAGGGATCTCTGTAATTTAGGAGTTATAATAGGGTTAATGTTTTTTATATCTAATGCTTCTACAACAGGGCCGGCAGCAAAAAATAACCAACGATAATATAAAGCACGTTCTTCATCATTTATTGGCATCAATTTAGCTTCAGGGAAAGCTTCTGCTAAATAAGCACAAATCGCTGCAGTCTCAGTCACTACAATATTACCATGTTGAATTGCTGGTACTTTGCCCATTGGATTAATTGCTAAATATTCTGGATCTTTCATTGTTGTGCCGTAATTTAGAATCTTTGTCTCATACGGCACATTAATCTCCTCAAGCATCCACCTAACAATGCGTGCACGCGACATGGGATTAGTATAAAATATTAATTGCTTGAACATTATGATTCCTTTAAAATAGTAATTAAGTAAGTGTACCAAAAATATAATTATCTATATGTTTTGAGAAATTCTATTTTGATACCATTTTAGAAACAGTATTTTAACATCCTCTAGGGCTTTAAATACATTACTTAATAAATATCTTTAAATTAGATGAATATGCTGGCAGGCTATTAGGGAGTATTGGAGTTATAAGCCGGAACCAATAATTTTTCTGAGATTACTTTGGTGATTGGGACTGTGCTAATTTTTCTATTTCTCTAATAAATTCTGTTTTTGCTAAAGCATACTGATTCGTATCTGTAAATTTAGAAGCAAGATCTAATTTTAAAGCTTCATATTGTTTTGCAGCGTTAGAGTGTACTCGTAAATAATCACGGAATAGTAGATGGCGGATCCAAAAGTTAGAATTAAGTTCAACTAGGTGAATTTGATGAGTTCTTACATTGCCCACATTCTTTTGAAAAAATCGGCGATCTGGCATAGCTGTTTCATAACCTTTAATATAGGTATATCCTATTGATTGAATTATTTTGACTAAATAAATATCTGCTATATTTAAATCTTGAACCCCAATCATAATGTCTATTATTGGTTTAGCTTGTATCTTTGGGATCGCTGTACTGCCGATATGTTCCACTGAAATTTTCCACTTTTTCATGGTATTTACAAGTAATATTTTTTCTTGTTCAAATAAGAGTGGCCAGCCTGTATTGTATGATACTAAAGTGATCAAATCAGATCTCCAGGATATTTATTTAAAATGGTATTCATGAAAAAGTTGAGTTTCCACAAAACCGACCTATAGTCACCCCAATTGTCAAGACCAAAAATGTCTTTTTTTAAGAGAGCCTTCCCAAGTTGCTATTAAACCTAAATTTTACATAGAATAAACTATCTACGGAGTTTTGTAATTTAATGATTGATGCGGGCGGTTAGTATTATAAAATATAATATAATCTCTAACACCATAATATAATTCACTATATTTTGTTGGCTGCCCTTGATCCCATCCCACGATATAGGGCATCTGGACTATATTATTACCATCTGGCGCATATTGAACCACATGCATAATAACGTTTTTTAATGTTTCTTCATAACTTTTATGACTTTAATACCCAATAATCCCCAATTGTGTTAATTAGATATACATTTGTTCCTGAAGCTATCTTGTAATTCATTAGGACGTTAGTTTACCTGTTGACCTGTCTAATCTAAACGCATTAAATAAAGCTATTATCGCTAATATTGATAGCACATAAAAAGTATAATGGAATATTTTATAACTACCATTACCAAATAAAGTAATATTTGAATAATTTGCGAAGCTGGTCAAACAAAGTGAAGCAAACCCAATCCCCAAACTGGATGAGAATTGACGAAATGTTATATCTAATGATGTTACTGCGGAGAATTTATCCTTTGGTGTGTCAATATAATTTAACGCTCCAGTAGAAGAGCCGCACATCATTATAGTTATCCCAAAAAAAACTTCAATAATCACTATATAAATTATTGAACTGTCTTCATATATAGTACCCATTAAAAAAACACATACGAAAACAAATGATGTTGCAAAAATTAATAAATTTTTAAAACCAAATTTATGAATAAGCTTTGGCGCCATACTTCGTGAAAAAACTTGAGCTATTGCAATGGGAAGCACTAATAACCCAGATTGTGCTGGATTATAATGATAGCTTTCTTGCAACATTAATGGTAAAAGAAAGGAAATACTTGATAATAATGCGAATGTGCTAAAATTAATGCAAAAACCAATATTAAAACTTTTGACTTTAAAAATAGAAAAATTGAAAACGGCATTTTCCTTCTTCATACAATATAATATTAGTAACATACCTAAACCTATACCCAAAACACCTGAATAAATGACTTGTGCTTTTGAAATAACTTCATAATGATTTAGCATCTCTATAAAAAATGTTATTAAAGCCAATGATAGACTGGCAATAATAAATCCAATCCAATCAAAACTGGTGGTTGCAACTTTCATTTGGGTAATATATTTAAAACCCACATATAAGGCAATTATACCAATTGGAATGTTAATATTAAAGATCCAATGCCAACTCAAATAATTGGTAATTATCCCGCCTAAAAAGGGGCCTATAACTAATCCCACCAAAGCTGGCGTAAAAATTATACTCTGAATTTTTACTAACTCTTTCGCTGGAAAAAGGCGAAGTATAATTAGGCGTGATACAGGATTCATAAATGCACCACCAATACCCTGTAAGAATCTGAAGACCGTAAGTTGTGCTACGTTGTGTGATACTGAGCATAGCAGCGATGCTGCGGTAAATAGCCAAACCGAAAACAAAAAAATAGTTTTGGTACCAAATTTGTCATTGCACCACCCACTTATTGGAATAAAAATAGCAAGACTTAAAAAATAACTGGCTATAGAAAATTTTAAAAAAATAGGATTAATTGCAAAATTTCGTGCAATTGATGGTATTGCAGTATTTATTATACTAATATCCAAAAATTCCATAAATAATACTATTGAGACTAAAATGGGTAATATAGCCCGTGCTTTTTTTTCATTAATCATGTTTATCTAACTTTACCAAGCAATTTTTATCTCTGGTATATATTATTCCAATAACAATTTATATTTAACT
>JAGOUD010000140.1 GCA_018061465.1 Burkholderiales bacterium | reverse complement strand
ATATTGATGAGTCCAAATTTAAAGATTATATTAACCAAATAAGATCTGGAAGTCATATACCGTTTTTTGGTATTAAAAATGATTTATTTGAAGCTGATTAGTTTTCTAGTTGGGATGACTATTTATATAAAGCAAATAAAACTGGGAATTATTATTGGACAGTTATAGATTTAATATAATTGGAGAAATTATTAAAATGAATATTTCGCGTATTAGTCAACAACGTGGAAATTATGAAACTAATAATTATAGAAATAGCAGGAATACACAAGTGAATAGAGAACCTTTTACTTCAGTTAAGGAAACTGTTGCCCAGCATGAACCAACGATGAATAAACGAGGATTTATGCACCCATTATCAAAAACAAGCAAACAGTTTGTTCAGTATGCGTCGAGCATAACATTACCGGTAGTAGATTTAGGGTGTGCATATGGAATAGCTACGATTGAAGCAGCAAAAGCTGGTGCATCAAAAGTTATTGCTTGTGACATGGAGCAGAAACATTTAGATATGTTAGAAAGCAGGGCTGCTAAACTAGGATTAACCTCCCAAATAACTACAAGATTAGGCCAATTTCCTAATGATTTATTTTTTGAAAATAATACAGTTGGGGCTGTTTTAGCATCATTAGTATTAGCGTATTTAACTATAGAAGAACTTGCTACAGGGTTAAAAAATATTTTTAAATGGTTAATCCCCGGCGGTAAATTATTTATTGTATCATATTCAATACATATAAAAGAATTTGCAAATCCACGATTTCAAACGGAATATCAAAGAAGGGTTGATAGTTTAGAAAAATGGCCAGGATATTTTGAGGATTTTAATAAATATTCTACGATGGCAGAAGAGAATGCTAATGAAAATTCAATTCCAATAAGATTACATTTTTTTGATATACTACCGCTAGTTAAAGCATTAGAAGATGTAGGGTTCGAAGTAGAAGTTTCACAATATTTAGATGGTAGAAGTAATGGAGCTGTTCAAGATACTTGGTATGATGGAAGAGAAATGCTTGGTGTAATTGCGAGAAAACTTAATTACTCAAAATCAAAATTATGATTATAAATTTGAACGAAATAAATTTTATAATGCTAAAAAATATAAAATATTCATTATTTTAGAACATTATGTGCAAACTAACTAGTTTGATTGAAAGGAATTATAATGATTAATACAGGAAAAATTGGCATTCTGGCTATTACTGCTCCTGGAGCTGCAATTTGTTATGAAGAATTAGTCTTTTATTATGGACAACTTTATGGAAAATATCATCATCCTGAAATTTTTTTACATCATATAAATTTTTATGAATACAATGTACATTTACAAAATCAAGACTGGGGTAAATTGTGTGAATTAATGTGAGTATCTATACATGAGCTAGCAAAACATGATGTTGATTTTCTTATTATTCCTGCAAATACTGTACATACTTATTATAGATGAATTGAGAAAAAATTCTCCTATAAAAATTTTAAGCATCTTAGATGTTATAACAGAAAAATGTATAAGGGAAGGATACAGAAGAGTTGCTGTGCTGGGAACAAAATGGACTATGTCCAACCCATTATACAAAAATATTTTTGATAGGCATAAAATTCAACTAATAATTCCAGATGAAGAAACGCAAGATATTATACATAAAACAATTTTTGAACATTTAATTCCACAAGTTAAAATTGATTTAGCCGAGGCTGTGCTCACTAAATTAGTAAAAGAGATAGCTTTGAGTTGTGATGCAATAGCTCTTGCCTGCACCGAATTGCCAATGATTTTAAATGAAAAAAATTGCAACATTGCAGTGATTGACACAACAAGAACACTTGCTTACAGCGCAGTTTTGCATATAAAAAGTCATACTAAATAGTGGTTAGTTTTTTCAAATTTGTTTGAAAGACAAAAAGATTTAAAAGAATTACAAAGCATAAGCCAAATGGAGAACAAAAGTTCCGCTTGATACTGCTATTCCGTGTACAGAAACAATTCGATTTTCAACAATAAATGTTACAAATAGAAGGGAAATATATATTAAAGCTAATTACTTAATACTATGGCATTGCATTTGAATTTCAGTCCACATTTCATTAACCAAAATTCTAATTTTAGGGGGATAATCATTGAATACATACATTTTTTGCATGTTTTTAGGGTAAATCCAATCTAAGTTAGCAACTTCAGGGGCTAGCTGCTTAATTGCAATATTATTAGGCACGCTAGAACCAGTTGCATTAGATAATTCATATTCACTTTGAGGTAGGAGGGCATTATTAATAAATTCATAAGACAAATTTAAGTCTGGGGTAGCATTAGGAATTACCATATTATCTAATTCATACATATCACCTTCCTGTTGCAGCATTGCTTCAATTTTAATTGGTGAATGCGAAGCTTTAGCATCAGCTATAGCTTTAAAAATATCAATTGAATAACTCATGGAAAGCCATATATCTCCGCGTAGTAATCCGCGATAATAACTGTCACTGTCAAATTTTGCCCAATAAGGTGACGCCTTGTCAATTACTTCGCGTGCTTGTTGTAAATCTTGTGGATCAATTGAATTGGGATTTTTCCCCAAGTATAATAAAGCAGCAGCAAATACATTGCGTGCTGAATTAAACATGGTTATTTTACCCTTTAGTTTGACTAAATATTTAGGATCAAAGACTACTGCCCAAGTATTGGGAATGATTCCCAAATTTTTTAGTTTATCCGCATTATAAGCTAAAAATACTGGAGTATAAGCATATGGGATAGAATATTTATTATGTGGATCATATGACTGATTCATAAAGGTAGGATCAATATATTTTATATTAGGAATACGTTTTGCATCCAGTGGTTTAATTTTACCCATTTGTATCAATTCACTAACAGCATAGCTAGTTGCAACAATTATATTATAACCAGTAGCGCCAGCTACCATTTTGGCTAACATTTCGCCATTATCATTAAAATAATTTTGGGAGAGACGACACTGACAGGTATCTTCCAAACGTTTAATGGTGAGATCGGCAATATAATTAGAACCAATATAAATATTTAGCACTGGTTTAGCTTCAATTGCTGATGTAAGTAATAAATATAAGGCTAGAGAAAAGATGAGTTTGTAACAGTATTTTAGCATGCGCGATCTTACTTAAATAATTGAGGGGATAATTTGGTTGCAATTGACATTAAAATTAACGTAAATAGGATAATTATACTTGAAGCAGCATTAATTTCCGGTGTAACACCCATTTTAAGCATTGAATAAATTGCTAAAGGCAATGTTGAAGAACCTACTCCAGCTGTAAAAAAGGTTATTACAAAATCGTCTAGGGATAAAGTAAATGCCATTAGCCATCCGGCAATGATACCTGGAAAAATACTTGGAATTAGAATCAGGGCAAAAGCTTTGAATGGAGTTGCGCCTAGATCGCGTGCAGCATCTATTATACTATCATCCATTCCAAACATTCTTGATTTCACAGAAATAGCTACAAAACTAATACAAAATGCAGTATGGGCTAAAATGATTGAAGCATAACCTAAGGTAAAATTAATTAATAAAAAAAATAATAGTAAAGATACTCCAACTAATAATTCTGGGGCTGCAACTGGTACCATAACTAAAGCAGACAAAAAGGGTATTTTATAACGATGCAGTGCAACTCCAGCCATGGTCCCTAAAATCACTGAGAGTGTACTAGCAGCAACTGCAATTAATAATGAATTTATTGCTGCATCCATCAATTGTTCATCCGCAAAGAGAGCCTTATACCATTTAAGAGTAAAACCTACCCATCCTACATTAATGCGTGAATCATTAAATGAATATAAAATTAAAATAATGAGTGGGATATATAGAAAGAGAAAAGTAAATATTCCTCCACTTAATAATAATTTAGACAATTTATTTATTTGCATATTTTAATCCATTCATTTTAGATGCTAAAATACCAATTAATAGAGAAATAGCCAAAACGGATACAGTCATAATAATTGCAGTTATGCTCCCCAGTGGCCAATTCATGGTTTGTAAAAATTGCTGTTTGATTAAATTACCAATCATAAGGGAACAATTGTTACCCACTAATTCAGGGATTACAAACATTCCAATACTAGGAATAAATACTAAAGCAGCTCCTGCAAGTATTCCTGGCATACTAAGGGGAACGGTGATTTTCCAGAATGATTGAGCACGGCTGGCTCCTAAATCACGGCTGGCTTCAATTAAGGCATTATCGTGTTTTTCCAAGTTAGCATATAGCGGTAAAATCATAAAGGGAAGATTAATGTAAACTAAGCAGACCACTACTGCTAATGATGAGTAAAGTAAATTAATAGGAGAAAATCCCAATAATTGAATAATATAGTTTATGGCATGATTGACAGCTGAATCCGGACCCAAAATAATCATCCACGCATATACTCGAATTAAAAAACAGCTCCAAAAAGGGATTATTATCAATAATAATAAAAAATCACGATGTTTTTTGCTGCTTTTAGCGATCATCATGGCTAATGGATAACCTAAAATTAGGCAGCACAAGGTAGTTATTAATGAATAACCCATGGATCGCAAAAATAATTGCCAAATAAATGGGTTGCTCAGGGCAAATTTAATACTATCTAGGGATAAGTTTATGGCGGTATGTGTTGGAGTTTTGCCAATAAGCGGTTCAACTCCACCATAACTGCCAGGTATCCGAAAAGCAATGAATACCATAATAATAGTAGGCAATAAAAACAGAACTATTAGATATATAAGCGGTGCTATAGATAACGCATGTTTTTCGGTTAATTTGAACATGAGTTTTCAGCTATAAAATTACCAGCCTCGGGGTCAAATGAAATAAATACTTCACTATTATCAATAAAAAAATTTGGTTCAGAAGCTTTAGTATTACTTAACATTACTTGAAATCTAATATTGCCATCGAAGCTTATTTCATACAAAGTTGCATCTCCATAATAATAATAGCCATTTACCATAACTTTATCAATATACATATATTCAGTGGTAGGCAGTTTGCGTGAAAGTTTAAGTTTTTCGGGTCGAATTGAATACCAGCCAATTTGGTTAACAGTATAGTTATTGCGATCTGGATCAACAATTTCAAATTCCATATTGTCGGCGACTTTAAGTTTAATGCCGGTATCTGTTATTGCTAAAATTTCGGCTTTAAATAAATTACACTTGCCTAAAAAATCAGCCACAAAATAAGTTTTAGGTTTAGAATAAACTATAGCTGGTTTATCAAGTTGTTCTATATTCCCTAAATTCATAACTGCAATTCTGCTGGATAATGCTAAAGCTTCTTGTTGATCATGAGTAACATATACAAATGTTACTCCGGTTTCTTCTTGAAGTTTTACAAGTTCAATATGCATGTGTTCGCGCAAGCGCGCATCTAGTGCCGATAATGGCTCATCTAACAACAAGAGTTTAGGCCGGTCAACTAGAGATCTGGCAATGGCTACGCGTTGTTTTTGTCCACCAGATAATTCATGTGGATAACGCCACATGAATTTAGTTAAGCGCACATCCTCAAGCAATTCTTCTACTTGGGTGCTAATATTTTTTTTATTCCACCCTGCCATTTTTAATGGAAAAGCTACATTATCAAATACGCTTAAATGTGGAAATAGGGCATAGCTTTGAAAAATAGTATGCAGGGGACGTTTCTCAGGAGGTAAATGAGTGATATCTTTACCGTCAAGCATGATGCTTCCAGAATCTGGGGTAATAAATCCAGCAATCATGCGCAGCAGAGTAGTTTTACCACAGCCAGAAGGTCCAAGTAAAGTAAAGAACTCACCTTGTTC
>JAGOUD010000009.1 GCA_018061465.1 Burkholderiales bacterium | reverse complement strand
CTTTAGTACCTAATTTACTGCTAGGTAGATTTAACCCCACTCCAGTTTGGCTGTCTGAATTAAATAAATTAAGAATTTTCATAATATACCAAGCATTTCCATGGGGAATATGATCAATATTAATTCCATTTTCTATATAGCCGATATGCTTTTTAGCTACATTAATAGCAGTTGTATTACTCATCTATATCACCTTTTTTAACTAATAAAAATTGTTTACAAACAATCTGAAAAAAATATATCCAATAATGCTTGGCGAACATATAGTCCATTTTGTGCTTGCTGAAAATAATATGCATATGGAGTATTATCTATTTCAACAGGTAACTCTTCACGTCTTGGCAGTGGATGAAAAATTTTTAAATTTGATTTAACATTTTTTAAATTCATCAAAGTAATTTTATAACTATCTACAATTTCCTCATCTAAAAAACGCTCTTTTTGCAATCGAGTCAAATATAAGCAATCTAACTGATCAACTACTTCCTCTAAAGCATTATGAAAAGAGTAATCAATTCCAGCATTTTTTAATCCAAATAGCTGCTCTTCACTCATTCTTAATGGTTTTGGAGCAATAAAATATAGCTTGATATTAAATAACTTAACTGCTTCAATTAAAGAATGCACTGTACGGCTAAACTTTAAATCGCCCATAATCCCTAGATTAATCCCATCTAATTTCCCCTGACTGCTTTGAATAGAAAATAAATCAAGTAGGGTTTGTGTAGGATGTTGATTAGCCCCATCGCCAGCATTAATAATGGGAATATGACAAACCTCATGAGCTAAACGTGCAGCGCCGTCAGCTGGGTGACGAATTATAAGGGCATCGGCATAACAGCTAATTATCTTAAGCGTATCAACTAAACTCTCTCCTTTACCGGCTAATGAAGTAGCGTTGCTATCGGCAAAGCCCATGCATGTGCCACCTAAACGTGCTACTGCTGATTCAAAAGATAGTCGAGTTCGGGTAGAACTTTCAAAAAAACATGAAGCAATTACTTTTCTAGTTAGCGTACTTTTACACAACCCATTCTTAAACTCTTCACTTAATCTTAAAATTTTTAAAATTAGCTCTTTATTTAAGTCAGCTACTGAAATTAAACTTTGCATACTACTTACTCCATAACAAAACTGCGATTTTTATCCGGCTTATCTAGAAAAAATGGAAAGAAGAATAATACCATTGAACCAAGCATTGCATAATAAAACACATCTAAATTTGCAATAAAAAAAGCCTGCTGCTGTACCCAGCTAGCCGTAATTTGAATTGCATGTGCCCCATTGGGTAATTTTGCCGCAATATTTTGATAAAGTGTAGAATGTTGCGAAATATGCCCAGCTAAATCATGCCAGGCTACCTGTTGCTGATGCGAAATTATTGTAGAACCAATTGAGGTACCAATTGATGAACCAATATTCCGAAAAAAATTAAATATACCTGAGGCATCACTATTTAATGCAGTGGGTAAATTAGTATAAGCTAATTGCATTATATTTACAAAAAACCCCATCATCCCTGCTCCTTGAATCATACCAGTTATAATAATTAGCATCTTGTTATGTTCTACGGAATATAAACAAAGCATAAACCCGGAAATAGTAAAAACCATAATCCCTATAACCATTAACATCCGGGCATCAATCTTTCGCCCTAGTTTAATAAAAATAGGAGCTGAAATAAATGCAGCAATACCCCGCGGAGCAGTGATATAACCTGCAGTATCAACTGGAAAACCATATCCTTGCTGTAATAATGTAGGAAAAAAGTTTAAAATGCCTGCCATTAAAATCATAAAAATGAACACACACAGACAAGATAACATAAAATTTCTCTGCCTAAATAATTCAAAATTCACTACCGATTTACCTAATATACCACGCCAAATAAAAAATGTAATAAATAAAACACTGCTTACTAAAACTATAATTAGCATATTCGATTCTAACCAATTATGGCTATTTCCCTCATCAAAAAAAAACTCTAGGCATCCAACTCCTAACGCCATAAACAAAAAACTTGTATAATCTGCTTTAATTGGTTTAACTTCAACATCATCCATTAAAAATTGAATAACTCCAAAAGAAACAATACAAATTGGTACATTTACATAAAATATCCAGCGCCAATTCATATCCTCAGCAATACCGCCGCCCATAACCGGACCAATTATTGGACCTAATACTACACAAGAACTAAATACTGCCATCATTTTTTCTAGTTCTGCACCTTCAAAATTATCGGCTATATACCCTTGCACTAACGATGGCATAAATGCACCGCCAACACCTTGAAGCAATCTAAAACATATCATTTCAGGAAGCGAAGTGGCCATACCACACAAAATTGATGAAACTCCAAAGAGAAATGCTGAAACTAAAGCAACGCGTTTTACCCCAAATTTATTCGTTACAAACCCAGTTAGAGGAATAAATATTGCTGCTGCCACAATATAGCTAGTAATAGTTAAAGAAATTTCATCCAAATTAGCGCTTAGTGATCCCATAATATTAGGCAATGCTACTGCCACAATTGTTAAGTCAATAATTTCAGCTAATGCCATTAAACTCAAAGCTAGTGCAATAATAGTTCTATCTTGCAGCCAAAAATTAACTTTATTATTCATGACTGCTATTTTCTTATCTTTCATACCCTAACCCTATTAATCAACCGCCATTATTTTAGCATTATTTTATGCCCTGTCTAATGCTAAAATAGCTACCTAGAAAAACTTATCCCCTAATAAGCCACAAGGAATTTAATTAATGAAAATAATAACTATTAACGTTAATGGCATTAGATCAGCACACACTAAAGGTTTATTTACTTGGTTAGTACAACAAGATCCAGATATAATTTGCATCCAAGAATTAAAATGTAATTTAGAAGATATTCCACAGCAGTTACTTAACTGGAATGGGTATTATAGTCATTTTCATCCGGCACAAAAAAAAGGCTATAGCGGGGTGGCTATATATGCCAAAATTAAGCCCAATAATATTACTGTGGGGCTTAATAACCCAGAAATTGATAATGAGGGCCGCTATTTACAATTTGATTATCCTAATTTTTCAGTAATCTCATTATATTTGCCCTCTGGTTCAGCAGGAGAAGATAAACAACTTAAAAAATTTCGCTTTATGGATTTTTATAAACCGCTATTACATAAAAAATTAACCTCAGGGCAAGAATATATAATCTGCGGCGATTGGAATATTGCACATCAAGCAATTGATTTAAAGAATTGGCGCGGAAACTTAAAAAATTCCGGATTTTTACCTGAAGAACGCCAATGGATAAGCGATCTTATACAACATGGATTTGTTGATGGCTGGCGCAAACTACATCCAGAAACACCAGGATACACCTGGTGGTCAAACCGGGGACAAGCATATGCTAAGGATGTTGGCTGGCGAATTGATTACCACATGCTAACCCCAGGTATTGCACAAAAATTAGAGCATGCAGAAATATTTAAACAAATAAAATTTTCTGATCATGCCCCTTTAATTATGCAATATAATATTTGACTCCAAAGGAAATGCTGCGGGGACTCTTACAAAACTAAAAAGCTATCTAATTCATTATCTAACCAGTTACGCGCAGCAGCATCTAATAAATGGCTAACGTTTAGCTTAATTAATTTATAGTATTCCTGAATTTGTTTAATTTCTACGGGCGACAATATACTTTTATCAATCAAGGCACTGCAATATGGCACTAAAGTTAATGTTTCAAATTTGTGAAACTCACCATACTCGGATGCTTGTGCCAGCGGATTTTGATCTTCCGTCACTAAACATAAATTTTCAATTCGAATACCATATTGACCACTAATATATACCCCAGGTTCATTACTTACTATCATACCTGGAACCAATTTAACTCCACTATTAGCAGTTGAAATTCGTTGTGGTCCTTCATGAACACACAAACAACTACCTACGCCGTGTCCGGTACCATGACGATAATCTAAATATTCCCCCCATAAAGGAGAGCGGGCTAACACATCTAAATGCTCTCCACAAGTGTTTGGAACAAACACTGCTCGCCCTAAAGCCAAGTGCCCCTTTAATACCAAAGTGTAGTGATGTTTCTGTAGCAATGATGGGTTACCCAAATGAATTGTTCGTGTAATATCAGTTGTACCATCTAAATATTGTCCACCTGAATCTAGTAAAAATATATTAGAATCATCAACTGCTTTATTGGTTTCAACAGTTGCTCGATAATGAATCACTGCACTATTAGCTGCAAATCCGCTTATAGTATCAAAACTAGGACCAATAAAATTTTGCTGTAATTGGCGAAATTGCAAAAGCTTATCGGCACAACTTAGTTCATCCAATCCCTGTTGCCAATTTTGACTAAGCCACGCTAAAAAAGAAATAACTGCAACTCCATCTTTAACATGAGCATATCTGGCTCCATCCACCTCGGCCTTATTTTTAGAGGCCTTTTTATGAACTATTGGGGAAGTAGCAGTAATTAACTGGCTATTTGCTTTAATTTTATTAAATACCCAATATGAAGTAGCTTTTTCATCAAGCCAAATTGTGCCATTTAGTTGCTCCAGTATATATCCAAAATTTTCATAACGATCAAATTGCACATTATTTTGTTCTAAATATTTTCTCACTTGTAAATTAATTTTATTATGATCAACAAACAAATAAGCTTTATTAATACTAATAATTGCATAGCTAATAACTAAGGGATTAAAATCAATGTCAGCTCCACGCAAATTAAATAGCCAGGCAATTTCATCAAGCGCGCTCAATACAATATAATCAGCCTCTTGCTTTATTAATTGCTGTTGTAGCCAAGCCAGTTTGGCCATAGCCGATTCACCGCTATATTTTTCATTTAAAATAAATGTTTCGCCACATGGCAAAGTTAGAGTTTCATTAAACTCTAACCGGCACTGATCAATTAAATTTTCTTCAATTAACTCTAATTTACCTCCACCTTTTTTAAACATTGCATTTAAAACTTGTGCACGCGTATTGCTAATTAAATGCGGATCCACCCCAAGAGTTTGATTATGAACATTTTTAGCTATCCAGCTTTCAGTCTCTGGCATGAAACTATTTTGCTTCATCAAAGTATATTCTTGTGTATCTAATTGCGAATTAGCTTGTAAATAATATCTTCCATCAGTCCATAAATAAGCATGATCCTGTGTTACCAACACTTCACCAGCTGAACCAGTAAACCCAGAAATCCAAGCCCTTCTTTGCCAACAGGTAGGTAAATATTCATTAAAATGGGCATCCGTACCTGGCACTAAATACATATCAAGTTGGCGCTCCTTCATTAGCTTACGCAATGTATCGAGCCGTGATTTAATAATATTCATTATATCTCTTTCATTTATCAAATTACGTTATTATATCCCAATTAGCTTAAAATTAGGTTTTTTCCTATGCTATCTGGTTCAATAAAGCCCAGGACTCAAAGATGAAAAGCATATGCAAGCTTAATTTGCCTTTTTAAATTCATGATATAATACCCACTTCAATAATAATGATAATTATGGTGATATAATGGATACGCAAACAAATAAACAAGATTTAACCCAGACAATTATAGGCACAGGTAATAAAAAAATTAGAAAAGAAAAATTATATAATCAATTACGTAATGAGGAATTAAAAGCAGTATTAGACCAAGAAAATATAGCCCGTACCACTATTTCTTTTTATCAATATTTCCATATTCAAGATCCGCAAACACTGCGGGATAATATGTATAAAAAATTACATGAATTAAAGGTCTTTGGGCGAATTTATTTAGCCGGCGAAGGAATTAATGCTCAAATTAGTGTACCAACTGCTAATCTCACTCACTTTCGCGACTATTTATATCAAATACCAGAATTAAATAATTTGCGTTTAAATACCGCGGTAAATGATAATGGCAAATCATTTTGGGTACTAAAAATTAAAATCCGCCAAAAAATTGTTGCTGATGGCATAGTTGACCCCACTTTTGACATGCATAAGCGCGGTCAATACGTTAATGCTGAAGAATTTAATCAACTAACAAATGATCCCAATACAGTAGTGGTAGATATGCGCAATCATTATGAATATGAAGTAGGACATTTTGAGAATGCAGTAGAAATACCAAGTGATACTTTTAGAGAACAATTGCCACTTGTAGTAGCTATGCTGCAAGATAAGAAGGAACATAATATTATTATGTATTGTACTGGTGGGATTCGCTGTGAAAAAGCTAGTGCCTGGATGCGGCATAACGGCTTTACTAACATATTTCATCTTGAAGGCGGCATAATTAATTATGCCAATACGGTTAATCAAAAAGGGCTAGTTAATAAATTTAGGGGGAAAAACTTTGTATTTGATAATCGTTTAGGTGAGCAAATTGGAGACGAAATTATTGCAAACTGTCATCAATGCGGAAAACCAGCTGATAATCATGTAAATTGTGCCAATCAAGGCTGTCATTTATTATTTATTCAGTGCAGTCAATGCAATGAGAAATTTGAGAATTGTTGTAGTCCTAAATGTCAGGAAATTATTCACTTACCGCTAGAACAACAAAAAAATCTTCGTAAGGGAGTTACTAAAGGTTCTAATATTTTCAATAAATCCAAAATAAGAAGCCTTATGAATAAGAATGAGTCTTAATAGAAAGCTAACACCCTCTCTATCTTGGACTAAACACAAACCAAGCATAGTGTGAATGATATAAAATCATGTGAATTCAAAAAAGTACATAGTTACTGGAATTGTTCTTACCTTTATCGTGGGTTAATATGGCAACTAAAATCAATCGTATAATTATACTTATAATTATTACAGCTTTACTTGGAATTAATTATACAAACTTTCAATATAAATCATTTATACCAGGTATAGCATTAGTATTAGGAATAATATTAACCGGTATTCAAAAAGATATCTCAATTACTCATCATACTAAAGTTTGGTCAACTAAGGTATTAAGTTATGCTATTATTCTATTAGGATTTGGCTTTAATTTAAATAATATCTTAAAAGCAGGTATATCCGGCATGGGTTATACTGTAATTAGTATCGCGGGAACTCTTATTTTAGGTTTGTTAATGGGTAAGCTTCTGAAAAATCAAGGTAAAATATCTACTTTAATAAGCTCAGGAACAGCTATTTGCGGTGGTAGTGCTATTGCGGCAATAAGTCCTATTATCCGTGCTTCACATGAAGAAACAGCCGTTGCTATGGGAGCGGTATTCTTATTAAATGCAGTTGGATTACTAGTATTCCCTATTATCGGCCATCAACTTAATCTATCCCAACATCAATTTGGACTATTAGCTGCTCTTGCTATTCATGATACTTCATCTGTTGTTGGAAGCTGTATGTCTTATGGTCAAGAATCATTAATAGTTGGCACAACCGTAAAATTAGTTAGAGCATTGTGGATTATCCCAGTTAGTTTAATAATCACTCTTATTTATGCTAAAATAAACCATAATAAATTAGATCAAGGGAAAACTAAAAAGCCATGGTTTATACTTTGGTTTATACTTGCATCTTTACTGGTAACTGCATTTCCTTCTTTAAAATCTATAGGAGGCCATTTAAAAGAATTAGGTGAAAGCTTTTTTATGGTTGCCCTATTTTTGATTGGGTATAACGTATCATTTGCTAATCTAAAAGCCGTGGGCGCGAAAGTAATATTACAAGCAGTCACATTATGGATGATTGTTTCTATCCTAGTTATACTAGCCCTAAGGTCAAACATATTAAATTAATCTTTAAAACAGCAGCATAATTAGAGTTATACTAAGTAAAGGGATATTCGCGCATGCATTATTTTAGCCAGGTAGTTTTTAGCTTTAATCTATACAGTAAATCTATAGTTTAAAAATTTATTATCCTGATCTAAGTGACTGTTCCAAATTATTAATAATCTTTCCAATTTCCTCAACCTTACGATCAACTTGGTTAGGGGTTATTTGTTCATTTTTAATAAACTTTTTACTATTTTCAAGCTCGTATTTTATACATTTAAGTAACTTAACACTATTATTAAAATCCTTGAGTCTATTTTTTATCTCATCTGTGGTTATCAATTTATATGGATTAGTTGTATGATATACAATAACCTTTTCATACAATGAATTTGCCAGTGAAAGTTGCATATCAACTACAAATTTACCTGTCTCCACTTCTTTACAAATGGCAAAAATATCTTTTACACTCATTATTATTAAATCAATTAATGTGCTGTCATCACAATTCCTAAATAAATCTATAACTTGAAATAATTCATCTTGTGCATCCTTTACATACTTATTGACTTGTGCCGCATAAATGTTTTGCCCTAATAATCTATCATACAATATACACTTTCGAATTTTTTCCTCATATAAATATATTATGTTTATTTTATAACATATAACCGTAGAAGTAGCAATTTGTGAATTATCATAACCCAAAAAAGATTTATAATATTGCAAAGTATTTTCATAATGTATATTATAATACTTCGAAGCCTGGTCTATATATTCCTTCACATTAGATAGATGTTTCTTATAATTCTCTATCGCAAATTCTTCATAAATAGAAGCAATGTCATCAAAATTATTGTTATGCTCACATTTATCAATTAATTCATCAATAAGCTGATTAAATAGATTATTCGCTTGTTGTGCTATTTCCTGATTCAATTTATTCCATACATTTATAATAATATAGTTTCTAAGTGTTATAAATCTTTTAACTGTTTTAATGTACTCATCCCTGTTAGTTCGGTACGTCTTACTAATATAGTTGAATTTAATGTCCTGCTGCTGCAGAATATTACTTTTTGTCTTCATGTATGATTCCGCTAAATCTATCTCCACTCTATAAATCTTATCCATAATTATTGCTATTTGGTGGTTTACCAGTTGTAAATCAAACTGTGCGCTGTATTTACAAAATAAAATACATTTATCAATTAATAATTTTGAATTAAAAGGATATTCACTAGTTAATAACTCATCTCCAAAATCACCTCCCTTGCTTGCTAAATCATCATAAGATGACCTAATTAATTTTAAATGCAACTGCAGTATAGCACCCCCTGCTTCAGCATACTTTTTAGCAATATCTGTATTAATCTGTGGAGAAAAATTATTCAGATGTGGCTCATGAATATACTGAAGCATATCGATACCTAAATCATAATAAATCAATGACACCTTAAATAGTTGAGGTCGGTCTACGTCATAAGTGGAAATAGCATTTTTTAAATGAAAAATAGCTAACTCCATAACTATCGCTTTAATACTCTCATGAGAAAGTTTTTTTTGTATATCCTTATTAGAACAAAACTTCTCTAAGTTAGTTAAAGTAACTTCTAATAAACCTCTGCCACCTAAATTTATCTCAATCTGTTCATGACCAACTATTAATATTTTTATTTTTATGTTTGTATTAGATAATACTGCATAAATTCGAGTATTTTCATACATATGTATGAGAAATTTTCTACTCACATCTTTTGGAAATACCTTATATTGATTAATTATACCAGCAAAAACATACATCATACTAAAAATTGTAATAATGTTCCTATCATGTGTTACAGATACTCCATTTATTGACTCTGAACTTAAAATAGCATTAAGAAAATTTCTTAGATCTTGAGATAGTTGTAATTCTTTTTTGCTAGACTCTAACCTTGTTACCCAATTAGCAGGAACTCCTTGAAATTTATTATTTTGATCCAGTTTTTTTAATTCCTGAATTTTTTTATTAATCCTCTCTAAAATCAGTAATTTTTTCGCACTTAACCCTGTATCATTTTCCACCAAGGCAATTCCACTTTCATATTCAGTTTTAGCATATTCAAGTAAGCGGATACTATTATTCAAACAATGGAGCGTTAAAGATTTCTCTTGCTTATGATATTCTTCAATCTTTTTAAGTACTATATTACCAAATAAAAATTTTTTTTTGGCAGCTATTGTGTGCCGGTTAAAATGTTGTATATAAAAATTAGAAATATACTTAAACCCTTCAATTATTTGATCAAAGGTTTCGCTCTCATCCGTAACTGGTAGAGCTTCAATAAAATTAACATATATATTTTGAGCATGCTTTAAACAATTAACAATATCTCGACGATCAACCTTTCCCTCTAATTTCATATATGCAATACTTTTTTGGGCTTTATCAAAATATAAATTAACCAGAGTAAATACTTTATTAGTTGCACTACCATTTTCTAAAGTAATATCAAATAGCATTGCCTCTAATTTTAAACTAGCAATTAATAGTTCAATTCGAGCAATTTCCTGTGGAGTAACTAATTGGGCAGCTAACTCTTCATATAAACTGATTCCATAACTATAACTATTACATGTTTCAGTTATTACTTTATCTAATAAACCTCTATCTGTATCCTCCTTAGAGCTAATATTTAAATGTAATTGCTTTAATAAATTAGCTCTTTTAATATATATATCAGCACGCTGTTGCTTATATATGTCATTTCCCCGAAATTTTTCATGCAGCTCTAACCCCAGAAGATGATAGTTATAAGCTGTAATATGTAAGTCATTATTAGAGGGATATTTTTTTAAAATTTGTTCTATAGTTTCACTTGCCTCAACACAGGCAATAGCAGCATCTTTTTTACCATTATCATCTAAGAAGTTGACCGCACATTTAAATATTTCTGCTATAACCAATATATATACAGCCCTACATTTAAATATATCCCCGCTTTGATCAGATTTTATTTTATTAGTATAATAGTCTTTAGATTGATATAAGAGTTTAACTATTTCTTGGCGCAATGTTTCTTGTTGAATTCTGGGACTTTTCCAAAAATTATTTAAGTTATTTAATACTTGCTGCGATTGTTGGGGTGACACCAATGTAATATCTTCATGTCCAATTACCATTGCTACTTGTATTTCATTCTCTTCAATTCTAGCATACACATTATTATTTGTATCCTTACCAATAAGAAATAATTTTTGTTGTATATATGGCTTGATCTGCATTAAAGCAGTTAAAACAGATTTAATTACCAAAACAGTGGCAATCAACTCCGCAGTATAGCTGCTAATATCAATTTCTTTATAATCACGAGCTAAAATTGCTTTCATAAAACCATGCAGGTTATTAGCTAACATGTCTTTTTGATTTATAACCAGTGGTTCGCTCTTAGGTATGGGGAACATACGCTTTTGTTGAGGATTAAAGTATTCGCGGACTTCTATTCCAGTAGATTCCACCCGTACTAAATTTGAGCGCTCCTTTATTTGACTATCATTATTACTGCTACCGATCCTAGCAAAAGATCTCTCACCACTCTTCCTTATACCGTGCATATATTACCTCATTTAATTCCTAATAATATTTGTATGAGTAACTCCAATATAATCTATAGACATCATTACGGCAAGTATTGTAATGACTAAAATTGAAAACAAGAAAACTGTGCGTGCCCATTTTTTGTTATCATGTGCATGAACCCCTTTTATTATTAACCATAACCAATATACCCCCAGCCCGCAACCAATAATTAAATAACTAATCCCAGTATAATTACAAAGAGTTAACATTATAGTTGCCATAACAAATAATACTGCATAAATCAACATATGGATTTTAGCAATGGCTATCCCTTTTTTAATTGGCAATACTGGAATTTGCGCAAAACGGTAATCATTCAAGCGATAAATAGCAATTGCATATGAATGGGGCATTTGCCAAAAACCCAAAATTAAAAATAAGATTAAGGCTCCCAAGTCAAAGCTATTAGTAACTGCACAATAACCCGCAACCGGCGGGATAGCGCCTGAAATACTACCAACTAAAGTAGCATACATTGAACACCGCTTTAACCAATAACTATAAATAATTACATAGATAAATAACCCCGCTACAGCCACTAGAGCTGTTAACTTATTAGTACCAAGTAATAAAATAGCGCTTCCTATTACCCCAAGAATAACAGCAAATAAAAGTGCATTTTTGACAGGAATAACTCCCTGTGCTAGAGGGCGATTTTTGGTGCGTTCCATAATTTTATCAATATCCCGATCAATAACATTATTAAACACACAGCCACAAGCAACCACCAGCGATAACCCGCTAATTGCTGCAATAAAAATCTCCCAATGAATATCACCCTGAGAAGCTAGAAAAAAACCACCACATAGCGTGATTAGATTACCATAAATTATCCCTGGCTTAGTTAGAGAATAATAATCTTTAATCAAACAGACCACTCCATAAAAAATAAGTTACTGTAATTACTACAGTAACTTTCAAGCATCTCCACTAAATATACTAATCATAATTGAAAGGTAGGCTAAAAACTCAGACTTTCAACAAAGTCCGAGATTCAACGACAACGAGTATGTAAGAAATTACATATGATCCATCATATTATAGTTAAGGTTCCACATAATCCATAGAGATCCCACTACTAAAAGAAAGATAATGAGAACAGTAAAAGCAAAAGTCATCGAATTCCATCGTTGTGCTTTATTGGCGCTTAAGTGAAGGAAAAATATTAACTGAACTAATAACTGCACAATACCCAGAAGCACTACCGCAATTATTAATGCATCTCCACTCAGCAAATGATGAACCACCAACGCATACGGTATAATGGTTAATGCTATAGATAAAATAAACCCTATAATATAAGATTTTAAGGTACCGTGCCCCGTGCCATGAATCTCAGCATGGTCTACTGGATAATTACTCACTCTACATAACCCCCATTAAATATACTATGGTAAATACGAAAATCCACACAATATCCAAAAAGTGCCAAAATAAGCTCAAACAAGTTAATTTACGAGTAGTCATTGCCGTCAAGCCATGCTTATTTACTTGCAACATAAGTAAAATCATCCAAATTAATCCACAAGTTACATGTAACCCATGAGTACCAACCAGAGTAAAAAAAGAAGATAAAAATGCACTTCTACTTGGCCCATTACCTTCACTAATTAAATGATGAAATTCATTTACTTCCATACAAATAAATGATGCCCCAAGTATAAAAGTAATTACCAACCACATTATAACCTGATTTTTATTTCCCTTATGAGCACCTAACATTGCCAAACCATAAGTAAAACTACTAGTCAACAAAATAAAAGTCTCGGTTAACACATAAGGCATATTGGTAAACAGCTCATGAGTTCCAGGTCCACCATAAGTATTTCCATGTAAAACTGCATAAGTTGCAAAAATCATCGAAAACAAAATACAATCACTTAAGATATATACCCAAAACCCAAACACTACACGTGAACTTGCTTCAGCATCATGACTATGATGATGGTTGCTATCATGCGGCGCGGTTGTATGCCCCATATAAGGCTGTTCCATTGCCAATTCCTGCGTTGCCATTATATTTTATTCCTTTCGTAAAATTTCGTTCTCAATTTTTTCAACCTCAGCGGCACTAACATAGTAATCAATATCATAATCAAACGAACGATATACTACTGAAATAAACATGCCAACAGCACAAATTGCAGCTAACCACCAGATATACCAAATCATCCCAAAACTAAATAAGAAAGCTAAAAATGCTATTACAAACCCCACTCCAGTATTTCGTGGCATATGAATATCTTCATATGGACGAGTATCTTTATATTCGGGATGTTTTAATTTATATTGCTTATTATCCCAATGCGGTTCTACGCTATGCACCACTGGCACATGCGCAAAATTATAAAACGGTGGCGGAGATGCTGTATCCCACTCCAGAGTTCGCCCATTCCACGGATCCCTACCAGCTATATTTTTCTTACGCTGAAAAATTGCCCACGGAACTTGAAATAACTGTATATTAATCCCTATAAAAATAATTAAGGCGCCAATTAATGCTATTACAAAATAAGGATGCCAGCCAGTTGCGTATTCATAATGGCTAAGCCTTCTAGTAGCACCCATAAAACCAAGAATATATAATGGCATAAAGGCTAAATAAAATCCAACTAACCAACACCAAAAAATTGACTTGCCCAGTTTTTCGCTAAGTTTAAAGCCAAATGCTTTAGGAAACCAATAAACTAATCCAGCAGTATAGCCAAAAAACACACCACCAATTATTACATTATGGAAATGCGCAATTAAGAATAAACTATTATGCAATAGAAAATCTGCACCCGGAACAGCAAGTAAAACGCCAGTCATACCACCTATACTAAAGGTTACTAAGAAGCCTAATGTCCAATACATCGGTGAAGTAAATACAATTCGCCCACGATACATTGTAAATAACCAATTAAATATCTTCACTCCGGTAGGAATGGAAATAATCATGGTAGCAATACCAAAAAAGGCATTTACATTTGCTCCTGCCCCCATAGTAAAAAAGTGATGGAGCCAAACAATAAAGGATAAAATAGTAATGGCGAATGTTGCCCACACCATAGTCATGTAACCAAATAACCTCTTGTGTGAAAAAGTAGACACAACTTCAGAAAATATTCCAAATGCTGGTAAAACTAATATATACACCTCTGGATGTCCCCAAATCCAAATCATGTTTACATACATCATCGGATTACCACCAAAATCATTACTAAAGAAATGAAAATCTAAATAACGATCAAGGGCTAGCATACCTAAGGTAACAGTTAATACGGGAAAAGCTATGATAATTAAGATATTAGCACACAAAGCAGTCCATACAAAAACTGGCATTCTAAATAAAGTCATCCCCGGACAGCGCATTTTTATAATTGTTACAAAAAAATTTATTCCGGTTAATAATGTTCCAATTCCCGAGATCTGGAGCGCCCAAATATAGTAATCAACACCAACACCAGGGCTATAAAACTTTTCGGATAAAGGTGGATATGCAAGCCAACCAGTTTGTCCAAATTCTCCTACAATTAGGCACAGCATAACTAATATTACGCCAACTACAAATAGCCAAAAACTTAGTGAATTTAAAAATGGAAAAGCTACATCCCGTGCACCAATTTGCAACGGTATTACCACATTCATAAGTCCGACAATGAATGGCATAGCCATAAAGAAAATCATAATTACTCCGTGGGCAGTAAATATCTGATCATAATGATGCGGCGGTAAAAATCCATGGTTCGCTCCAACTGCCATTGCTTGTTGTGAGCGCATAAGTAATGCATCGGAAAACCCACGTACTAGCATTACAATTGCCACTATAATATACATTACCCCAATTTTTTTATGATCGACTGAAGTTAACCATTCAGTCCATAACCACTTCCATTTTTTGAGATAAGTTATTAATAGAACTAAGGCAATAAATCCGCCTACCATGCCCCCGCCAGCTAACATAGCAGGCAATTCATTAAACGGTATTGCATCAATACCTAATTTTCCAAATAAAGGATTACTCATTTTTTGCGTTCCTATTACATACTCATATGTTTCATATCTGCAGGATCCATGTTTAAATCCTCCATGCCAGGCATCATAAATTTCATAATTATTTTATCAAATAACCGTGTTTCGACCCAAGCAAAAACTCTTACCGGATCATCTTCACTCGGCTGCGCTAACTTTTTATACTCATCAACATTTAATGCCTTTCCTGAATGCTTTACTTGATCTACCCATTTATTAAAATCAGCAATAGAAGTTGCTCGTGCTACAAATTGCATTCCCGAAAATCCGCGTCCGCTATAATTAACTGAACGCCCAAAATAATCACCTGGTTCATTAGCTACTAAATGAATCTTAGTTTGCATCCCTGCCATAGCATAAATTTGCCCACCTAGCTGTGGAATTTGAAATGCATTCATGGGAGCATCTGCAGTTATTTTAAAATTAACTGGCGTATTAGCCGGAAATTCAACAAAATTAACGCTGGCAATATTTTGTTCCGGATAAATAAATAACCATTTCCAATCTAGTGCCACAACTTGAATTGTTATCGGTTTAGCCCCGAGTACTACCACTGGTTTATATGGGTCTAATTCATGGGTTGTGCGCCAGGTAATAGTTGCTAATACCAAAATAATCATAATCGGAATAAACCATACCGCAGCCTCAATAACATTACTATGATGAAAATTGGGGGCATAATGAGCACGTTTATTAGTAGCTCTAAATTTCCAAGCAAAAACAAAAGTCATTATAATTACCGGAACAACTACAATTAGCATTAAAAGTATTGCATCCCGCACCAGGTGTATTTCATGTTCGCCGATTATACCTTTTTGATTAATGACTATTGGCAAATCACAACCACTAAGTAAAAAAAGCATAGCTATTAAAAGCAATAATGAAGATCTATATTTAACCATCTTTGAATAAGTCTCCTCTTCCAGTTTTTATTTGTGCACTACGGATTTTAACATAATTAGCGTATAAAATAGCTATCTTTATTATTTAAAACCGTATTTGAATTTTATACATAAACAAATTTTAACTAATAGGTACCCTATAAGTCCACTGCTTAACACATCAAGAGGCCAATGCCATCCCATGCAAATGCGTGAAATTGCAGTAATTACAATTAATAGGAACATTAGAGCTTGTAACAAACGTTTATGTTCAAAAAACATGCTGTTAAGTGCAAAAGCAAATATTGCCATATTGCCTACATGACCAGATGGATACGACAAATATGCACCATGAGTTTGGTTTTCAAATAAATTCAGAAAATTAAAAGTGCCTGGAGCAAGTACCATATAGGGGCGTGCTTCATGCATTACATGTTTTATTATGGTAAATATTATATAGTAGCTAATTAATAATAAGATAATATTATATAATTTATTTCTACGCCATATATAGGTGATAATCAATAATAGAATCTGAAGAATCATAAATTTGCTATAAGTGAGACAACTTATAGTTTCCCACACCCACATTGGCAACAGCGGATACCAAGAATTAATAATTGAGAATAACAGATGATTAGTACCGCTAAAATAAATAGCAGCACCTAGAATAACAAAACTAAAAAATATACCATAGTGTATTACACACTTACATCCAGATGAACAAGAAGATAATGGACATTTCATATAATACGCTCTCCATCTTAATTAATTATAGTTTTAATCGCACCCATTATTAAAAAATAACTTTACTTTATCTGTAAGTCTGGGTTATAATACGCCTAGCTTCATGCCCCACCATATATTAACATACTAATGATGGAGCATGAAACAGTGAATAATTAAGAATTAACGCTTCTTAACTATTCTTCATTAAACACCTTTTTAACGCAAAGGAGCTAACATATGTTTCATGCATGTGGTATTTTACACCATTTGTCCTCTAACCGTCACCATTCTGGTGTAAACAAACTTTTAGAAACTATCAATTATCTGATTGCCGAACTTCGAGAAAAAAAGCTCGATGCAGCAATTTCAGCGCTTGATAAGCATGTTTCTGAAAAAAAAGTCAACCGCTATTCAATGATACGGTCGATAGTTTTATACACTATACTTAGCAAAAGTAATGATGCTGAAGTGTGTGTTGACGATTATATAAGACAAGCGGTATCCCACTTTACAGAACAAGAAGAGATAGCCATTTTATCTGCTATTGATTTAAGCCTGGTTGGGTTCTCGCCTAAAACTTTATACAACATAACTTTTTGGGCAGTATTTCGAACCCTATCAATAACTGAATAGAAGTGCTATGAGCTTAATACTGTAAATTTATGTAGTTAAGTTAGCGCATGTATACTCCGGGTGCAGCAGCACTTGGAGTATACCTCTGCTGATAATCTATCCGATAAAATCGTGCATAGGTAAAAAAAGTATCAGCATCAAGTAATTAATAAAATGGAAATTTGTTATTCACTCATTAAAATTACCTTGCTTGCAAATATTAGTAAATATATGTATAATAATATCTAGTTACACTAGATATTTAAATATAAATTTTTACCGCAGAGATTAAAGCTCTAAGAATTGCCCTAACCCAGTATTCCGTTGGGTAACTTTATTTACGGCCTGGTAAATTATGGGTAAGGTACTAAACAAATTAACTACTTTTTTAGCTCGAGTTACTCCAGTATAAATTAATTCACGACTTAATATAGCCAACTCATCCTGAGCAACTATCTGAGGTAATACAATATTTACTGCATCATATTCTGAACCCTGTGATTTATGAATGGAAATTGCATAGGCTAATTGATATTGAGGCAACACCTCAGGAATAAATTTTTTACCATTGCTAAATAAAACATGAGTTCGCCCTGATTCTACAATACAAATTCCAATATCTCCATTAAACAAACCCAGCGAGTAATCATTTTCTAAAATTAAAATAGGTCGTCCTGTATACCATAAGCTAGAGGTTTTTAAAATACGACCTATTTTTTTTTCAATTTGTGCATTTAAATTTATACTGCCTAATAAGCCCACATTAGTTAAACACAATAAGCTTTGCTTATTAAATTTATCTAGTAATATACCATAATCACATATTTCAGTGGATAATATATAATCTAGATAATCCTTTAATGAATATTCGTTCACTGTTAGATAATACATTAAAATATTACTAAGGCTCGGGTTTATTAAAGTAACTGTTGCTGAACTAGTAAGCACACTCTCCAAGCGTGGCAGATCATTATTTAATATTGCATTAGATAATATTTCAATATCTCCAGCATTTCTTTTACTAATTGTTAATTGACTAATGTTATTGGCGTAGTAATTACCGCTGGTAAATAAGTCATAATCTTTGCCGCTTAAGCTGCCTTCAATTAAGGAAGCAAATACATAACCATTTTCAACCGATGATAGTTGGTTTCTATCACCTAAAAAAATAACATGTTTTATCTGACTGTAGTCAAGTGCATCTAATAATTTACTAAATAAGGCCAAACCAACCATAGAGGATTCATCAATAATCAGTATATCAGCTTTAAGGGGATTATCTTTATTATATTTAAAATAAATACTATTTCTCATAAAACCCAATAGTTTATGGATGGTGCTAAAATTATTATTATCATTTAGCAAATTAGCTAAGGTACTGCAATCAAAAGGTAATTTTCGTTCAAGAAAAAAATCAATACCATTTAAAATTGATTCTTTTACCCGTTTAGCTGCCTTACCAGTTGGAGCACATATATGTACTATACATTCATTGCCATATAACTGATATATTAGCCATAATAATAGCGTAACCGTAGTAGTTTTACCAGTGCCAGGACCTCCAGTTATAAAGTTAATTCTAGATTTAATACTATTTTTAATTGCCAAAAGCTGATCAGTATTTGGCATATCATAATTAATTCTAGCTTGTTCTAAAATAGTCACACACTTATTGTAGCAATTATCGTTAATTGGGTTGAATGTATTATGCCATAGCTGTGAATTAGCTAATCGCGAGACGTTCTTTGCGATATGTAATTCATAATGCAAGTATTTGGTAATATACAATAAATTATCTGGAGCTAATTTAAGTAAAGTTATCGGCTTTAATTGCAATTTATCGGGTATTTGGTTAAATACAGCAACTAAACCACTGCGTTCCAGAACATTCATCATCTGCTTTAATGGCACTTTGATTTGTATAGCTGATAATTTACTACAGCTATGCCCTAATTCTAAATCACAAAATAAATGATCTATTATTAGCACCAAATAGTCGCGTTCTTTTATAGTCAATTGTTTATGTGCCAAATTGCTTAATTGATAAGCAATCGTTTTTATTTTTTGATTCATATTCCACCAATAAATAAATTATCTAATTGACGAATTAAAGCTGCGCATTCTTTATCTAGATAAACTCCTAAATTTTTATTAGTTATTTCATCACCCTTGCAATATATTCCGCGTACATAATAATATACCGCACCGCCAATTAGATGGGTCGCATCATCCATATTTAAGCGCTGCTGTAAATAGCGTTTTACCGCAACTAAATACAATAAATATTGTAAATAGTAATGATGTTCAGCCATTGATTGAATCATTATATTATCTGCCTGGTAAATATTAAGCGGTGAGGTATAATCATTTAAAGAGTTGGTTTTATAATCTAATACCCAATATTTACCTTGGTATTCAAATAACAGATCAATAAATCCAACTAAAAAACCAGGCTCTATTTTATCTAAAGTTCTACTAGCAACAGTAAATGGATGGTCATTTCCCCAATACTGCCCAATTATATTAGTTACTTCCCGATTAATTGTCACTCCATGTTTAATTTGTAAATTAAATTCCAATTCTGCCATTCTAGGAACAAAATTATTAATTGCATTCCCCTCAATTAGTGGATAACTAAATGCCAGCTCAAGCATAGCGGCTAATTCTTCTACATAATTAGTAGTAGTGTAATTTATATTATATTGCTTAAGTATTGTCACTATAGTTGCAGTATCACAAGGATATTTTTCACATAACTCATGAAATAGCGTTCCAAATACCGCCCCCTTTAAATTAGGATCAGTCAAGATGGAATAGTTATATTCCATAACAGTCAAATAACCTATATTCTCATCATAAGTATCACGCTGCAACATATCGTGATACTTCGCATCGCTATACTCTATACCTTGATAGCTGGCATGTTTTGCGGTTAAAGCGCTATAACTTTGGCGATAAAACGCCGGCAAACTTCCTCTAAACCAGTTATTAACATAATTAAAATTAGTTCTTGGTTCGGCTATTTCATTAAAGCATAAACTATCGAGATATTCTCGAAGTACGACATCTCTATTATATACACTAACGCCCGGAAAAAGCGCAGCATCTTTAATCGCATCTTGTGGATTATCACTAAAGAAATTGGGGTAATTAAATAACTGATGGTTCTGATTTTTAGAATCATTTTTTACATAGCCAAATAATTCAACAATTTTATCCGGACGCTCTAAGGTATTATAATTACCAGTTTTAGAACTATAGGTATGTTGTTTTAAATATATATATAGTCGACTTTTTGCCCGAGTTAAGGCCACATAATTAAGCCTATGCGCTTCTTTATTATCATTATTTACAATATATTCACCAACATCCTTATCAATTACCATTTCAGAATTTATAGTATCTAAATCGCCAGTCGCAGTATAAGTTGTACTATTATCTATTTGAGCATTCATTAAATCCTGAGGGCTTAGATTACGATAATTACTAAAAAATGGGCGTTTATAATTAAAGTCATACAAACCATCAAGCATTATGCTATTTTTAAAATAGGGACAAAATAATATTTCATATTCCAGACCCTTGGCTCTATGTTGCGTAGTTACTATAATTTGTTCATCATCATTATCTAACCGTACCAATTCCTCGTTACTTTCCTCTAAATTTTGGGCTAAATTATTATCTGCAGCAATAATTTTTTGTTTAAACCAATAGAGTAATTCAGTTTGATTATTAAGTTTCTTATCATTGAGTAATTCTGCTACTTGCCACAAATTAGCTAAGTCACGGTGATTTAAAAACTGTACGCTATAACTTTGCTCAACCAAATTATTTACCAAAGCATAGGTTAGAGAAATAATACCTTGTGAATTCCAAATTTGTTGATAAATAAAAAAATCTTCTTGCAATCGTTGTAGCACCGAGTTATCACTATTTTCAGATAATACAACTAAAGGTAAGCTAAATAAGGTAGTAGCTATAGCTTTAATAAAATTACGGTGATTATTTAGATCTGCTATTGCATTTAAAAACCAATAAAAATTTTTAGCAATAGTGGTTGCAAATATATTACCCAATTTTAGTTCAGCAGCTTTTATACCATACTTACGCAAATACTCAACAATTTGGCTTCCCTCACGGTTTTTGGTTACTAAAATAGCTATTTTATTTTTTAGACTGGGATCTGTTTTTAAAAGAGCTAGAATCTCAAAAGTCATACTCAATAATAACTTATCTATCCGCTCTGCTTTAGTTTTACCATTAATAGTAACTATTTGTACTTCTGCATCGTAAAAATTGCACTCAATGCCGCAAGCCGACAATAGCGTTTGCTGCATTAATTTGGCAGTGGGTAAAACTATTTTTTGCTCAGCCTTGGCTGATATTGAATAATAATCAATTTTGTTTCCCAGAAAACTATTCTCTAATTGACTATTTTGGTTAGCTAAATTAAAGAGCTGATTAATAAAATTCATAATATTAGGATGTGATCTAAAATTATGCACTAAACTTAATTGATTATCAATTTTAGTTTTAGCTTCAATATAAGTCCCAACGTCAGCACCACGAAAGCCATAAATGGCTTGTTTAGGATCCCCTACCACCACCACATTACCCCGTTTATTTGATTCTTTTAAATGATAAACAGTACTAAATATTTGCCATTGCAACGAATCAGTATCTTGAAATTCATCAATAAATGCAACTGGATACTGATTAAATAACTGATCCGATAAAAATGAGGAATGCTCCAAGCTATCACTAACCTTCTGAATTAATTCATCATAAGATATAGTATTAGTTTTAGCACAATAATTGGGGTATTTATCTAGCATATAGTTAATTAAATAGGCTAAAAATTGGGCTTTAGCTAATAATTCATCTTCCAACTCAGGATTAAATAATAATTCAAGCGTTGGTTTTGCATTTAACTTATATTTTAATTTATAAGAATTATTTTCTATTTTGAATAAATCATTCGGTAATGTTTGGACAATTTTTTGTTCTAAGGATATTATGTAATTACTTGAAGGGAAAAGCTGGTTAAGGTTTTTAATGACCACATCCACACCAGTATTTATTTTACTAATAATCTCACTACGCATAAAATCGCGTACAATTTCCTCAATAATCCCTGCTTTATTGACAATTGTATCTAATTGGATATTAATTTGGCATTCAAAGGGATAATCTTCTAATATTTTATTACAAAATCCATGTATGGTATAAATTTTTGCACTGTCAAAATTTTGATATGCCCGACTTAAAATAGTTATATCTTTTGTATAATGTTGTTGTCGTCCTAGTAAATATTGCATAAAAATATCGTGAGGTTGCTCTAAATGAGTAATTGGCGGTTGTATAGCAGATTGGTTATGTAAATAAATAAGCTGATTAATTGTTGCATATAACTGTTCTTGAATACGTCCGCGC
>JAGOUD010000139.1 GCA_018061465.1 Burkholderiales bacterium | reverse complement strand
ATATAACTCAATATACCTTCAACAGTTTACGTCAACAAATTGGCTTAGTAAGCCAAGATACTTTTTTAATTGACGGCAGTATTGCCGACAATATTGCTTATGGCAGCTTTAATGCCCCACTCACCCAGATTATTAAGGCGGCTCAAATTGCCCGAATTGATAACTTTATTAATAGTTTACCTAATCAATATGACACTCAAATTGGAGAAAACGGGCAAAAACTCTCCGGTGGGCAACGGCAAAGAATTGCTCTGGCACGGGCAATTCTAAAAAATCCAGCTGTTTTAATTTTAGATGAAGCAACTTCATCACTGGATAACCATACTGAATCATTAATTCAAGAAGCGCTAGAATCAATTAAGGGCGAGCGTACTACAATTGTTATTGCGCACCGCCTCTCTACCATTATAAATGCTGATCAAATTTATGTAATTGAAAAAGGCATCATCGCGGAACAGGGTAATCATACTCAATTATTAGATAAAGCAGGAATATATGCTAATTTGTGGAATTTACAATTACACCAGCCAAGTCTATCTGATTAATCTGTGCTTGCTTCCAATACGTTCATTAGGTAGTAACATACATCCTGACAACCCTTACCTGTAACTCCAGAAATAGTAAACACTTTATCTAAATTAGTATTAGTATCAAATTGTTTAAACTGCTCCACAAATTGGCTAACACATTTATTTAATTGATCTGGATCAACTAGATCTATTTTATTAATCACCAAATAACGGGGTTTATTATATAACTCCTGATTATATTTTTTAAGCTCTTGAGTTATAGCCACACTACTCTTAACTATATCTTGATTATCATCTAAAGGGAAAATATCCACAATATGCAATAATACTTTAGTTCTTTGTAAATGACGCAAAAATTTAAAACCTAAACCAACCCCATCTGATGCACCTTCGATCAATCCTGGAATATCTGCAATTACAAAGCTGCGCTCATGATCAATCCGCACCACTCCCAAATTAGGATGCAAAGTAGTAAACGGATAATCGGCTACTTTAGGGGTTGCTTTCGATACCGCACGAATAAATGTTGATTTTCCAGCATTAGGTAGCCCCAATAAGCCAACGTCAGCTAAAACTTTTAATTCAAGCCGTAATATTTTCTGCTCCCCCATTTCTCCGGGAGTGGTTTGCCGGGGAGCACGATTAGTAGAGGATTTAAAATGCAAGTTGCCTAAACCACCTTTACCACCTTTGGCAACCACTATTTGTGCCCCATTATGATCTAAATCAGCAATTACTAAATCGAGCTCGTCATCAATAATAGTAGTTCCAACAGGTACTTTTAACCAGACATCTTCCCCTTTATGTCCATAGCAATCCGCACCACGTCCCATTTCACCATTTTTAGCTACATATTTCTTTACAAACCGATAATCAACTAAGGTATTGATATTTTCATTGGCAGTAATAATTATACTCCCCCCACGTCCACCATCACCACCATCGGGACCACCACGTTCAATAAATTTTTCCCGCCTAAATGAGGCTGAACCATTCCCTCCATTACCAGCGATTACTTCAATTTTTGCTTCATCAATAAATTTCATAATTTAACTTAACTTTAAAATAATAAAACCCTACTAAAAATAGTAGGGTTAATGCACAGATATATTTAAGTTGAAGATTATTCAGCAGCGCTTACACTAACCCAACTACGGTTAAACTGACCACCAACTGAAAACTCAACAACTCCATCAACTTTAGAAAATAAAGTATGATCTTTCCCCATACCTACATTTTTACCAGCATGAAACTTAGTCCCACGTTGACGAACAATAATGCTGCCAGCAGAGATTGCTTCTCCGCCAAACACTTTAACCCCTAACATTTTAGGATTGGAATCCCGACCATTTCTGGAACTACCGCCGGCTTTTTTTTGTGCCATAATTACTACTCCTTATTGATTAATTGCATCAATCTGAATTTCAGTGTAATTCTGACGATGTCCCTGATGTTTTTGATAATGCTTACGCCTGCGCATTTTAAAAATCCGTATTTTATCATGCCGCCCTATACTTACCACAGATGCAGCTACACTAGCACCTGCAATTATTGGAGTACCTACAGTTACACTTTCACCATTAGCCACCATCAACACTTCTGATAAAGTGATCGTGCTGCCAATGTCTGCTGGTATCTGTTCTATTTTTAATTTATCGCCAACAGCAACCTTAAATTGTTTGCCGCCGGTTTTTATAACCGCATACATCGTTTAGCTCCTAATTATAATTTTAACAAAGAGGTGATTATACTAGAACCCCCTTCCTTTTGTCAATCTAGTTTTTTTACAAGTTACCGCTCATTCAAGCCAAGAAACTTTTCCAACATGTCTAAATGCATGGCATTATATAAATAGGGGGCATGTCCAGCCTTAGCAATTTCAATACTTTGTGCTTGTGGATTTAGTTGTTTCATTTTTTCTACAGTAGCGACGCTTAATATATCTGAGACTTCCCCTCGAATAATCAAGCTTGGTATTTTAATCTTTTCCCAATATGACCATAATTGCATATTTTCACCACTAGAAAACTTTCCAAGCATTGGTTTGAGTAAATTCACGTCACGTTTTAATTCATATTTACCATGGCTGTTTTTTTGCACTTCATTTCTAATATAACCTTCCCAAATATCAGGCGGTAAATCACCAAAATCACGACTTATATCTAATAAATAGTTAAAAATCTGAGCATATGTATCAAACTCTGGTTGAGCTACAGAATATTTTGCAATTCGAGCTAATCCAATACTTTCAATTTCAGCACCCATATCTACTAAAATCAGCTTTTGGATAATCATCGGCTCCAAAGCTGCAATAGCCATTCCAATAACCGCCCCCAAAGATAAGCCAAGCCATTCAATATTGACTAACCCTAGGGTTTTAATCAAAAGTAATAAATCCGCAATATAATATGGTGTATCATATTGCATCGGGTCTTGTAAATAATCACTATTGCCGCGCCCAACTAAATCAGGTGCTATCACATAATAACCCTGCTGTGCAAAATGATAGCCAATCCTATCCCAATCTCGCCCATTACGGTTTAATCCATGCACACAAATTAAAGTTTTTTTACTGGTTTCCTGACAACCCCAAGCAGTATAGAACATTCGATACTCTTCTTTAAAATTCTTACAGCTTATATAATTAAATTGCGGCATTAACATTGATTCTTCCTTCTAACATATTTTAAGTAATGGATTCCATGAATCCTTCAAGCTAACAATGCGATTAAACACCAAATGCTTATCGGTACAATCGTATAAATCAGCCACGTAGTAGCCCAAGCGTTCAAATTGAAACCGTGTTCCTGGCTCAACTTTAGTAACAAGTGGTTCCATGTGCGCGGTAAATATAGACAATGAATCTGGGTTAATAAAATCTTTAAAATCTTTTCCCCCCAATTCTGGAGTTGCAATACTAAATAAGCGCTCATAATTTCTTACAGTTATAGGAATAGAGTTAGTGGTACTTACCCAATGAATAACCCCTTTCACCTTCCGGCCTACCGGATTTTTACCCAAAGTATCATGATCAATTACACAATGTAGCTCAATAATCTCTTCCATTGCATTTTTAATCACAGCTACACATTTTATTACATAACTATGCCGTAACCGCACTTCTTGACCAACAGTTAAACGCTGCCATTTATCCACAGGAACTTCTAAAAAATCATCTTGTTCAATATAAATTTCGCCAGTAAGTTCAACTATACGCTCCCCTAAAGCTGTATTTTGCGGGTGGAAATGCGCACTACGACTGGAAGTCATGTTCTCATCAAAATTAATTAACCTAACCTTTAATGGATTTAGCACGGCCATAATTCGCGGCGCTTTACTTTCTAAATCCTCACGCATAGCCCCTTCCAGTAACGATACATCCATTATATTAGGCGATTTAGATACTCCACAACGTTTTATAAATAATTTTATCCCATCAGGCGTATAACCACGCCTACGCATTCCCGCTAAAGTCGGCAGCCGTGGATCATCCCAGCTTGCAACTATTTTTTCATTAATTAACTGGCTTAATTTACGCTTACTCGTAACCGTATACTGTAATTGTAAACGAGAGAATTCTATTTGTTGTGGATGGCAGGATAATAAACCCGCCTCTACCAAATGGGAAACTACCCAATCATATAAAGGCCGATGATCTTCAAATTCCAGCGAACAACATGAATGGGTAATTCCTTCTAGCGCATCAGAAATAGAATGAGTGTAGTCATACATCGGGTAGATGCACCATTCATCTTGAGTTCGAATATGATGAAAGCGCTTAATTCGATAAATTACCGGATCACGTAAATTTATATTCGGCGAACCCATATCAATTTTTAACCTTAAGGTTTTACTACCATCGGCGAATTCACCATTTTTCATACGTAAAAACAAGTCCATATTTTGTGCTACACTACGTTCACGGTAGGGGCTATTCCGTCCAGGCTCAGTAAAACTACCACGAAAATCCCGCATCTCATCAGCCGTTAAATCACACACATAGGCCAATCCCTGCTCAATAAAATAAAGGGCAAATTCATATAATTGGGGAAAATAATCTGAAGCATATTTTACTTTTCCACTCCAATTAAACCCCAACCATTGAATATTCTCTTCAATGCTTCTTACATATTCATCATTTTCTTTTTCCGGATTAGTATCATCAAAGCGTAAATTGCATTGGCCACTAAATTCCTGAGCTAGTCCAAAATTAATACAAATTGCTTTAGCATGACCAATATGCAGATAACCATTTGGCTCTGGTGGAAAGCGGGTAATTACTGTATGACACTTACCATTCTGCAAGTCATCCTCAATAATATTTTTTATAAAATTTGGTGCATTTACTACATTAGTTTCAGTCATCTATTTTCCCATGTATTCTAGCTGGAAATAAAATTCCATTCATATGATCAATTTCATGCTGGATAACACGAGCAAAAAAAGCATTGCTATCCCCAACAGTTAGCTTACCTAACTGATCATAAAATTTATAGCGCAGATGTAGCGGACGAGATACGCTGCCACGAACTTCAGGAATTGATAAACAACCCTCATTATAGGATATTCTTTCATTTCCGACTATCTCAATTTCGGGATTAATTACTACAGTTAACGGGCAATAACCTATGCTTAAATAGCGCGGGTTAGTATTATCATATTCGATTAAGGCAATTCGCTTCCTCACTCCTATTTGTACCGCAGAAATTCCCACTCCATTATTGTAACGCATAGTATCATACATATCTTCAATTAATGCATTTAGTTGCTGGGTATTGAATTCATCTTCCGCAAGAGGCACACTCACTTGTAATAAGCGTTCATCACCAACTGTCAAAACTTCTTTTATCATTTAATTCTACTCATAACATTATTTATCCTCATTATCTATATTATGTTTGAAGTAATCATAATTTACAAACATCGCCCCTACTTAAGTAGTATAATTGCTACTTCTTCGATAAGCCTTAATTATAGCAAGATATTAGCATGAGACTAGCATTTATTTCAGATTTACATCTTTGTCCACAATCTGAGTCAAGAAATCAAACATTTTCTAACCTTATGTCTCAATGGAAAAAAGAATTAGATGGGTTATATATTTTAGGTGATTTTTTTGATTTTTGGTGTGGTGATGATGACGATAATGATTTTATTAGAAAAATCAAGCACATTTTTCATGACTTTACTCAAGCAGTCCCTATTTATTTCATAAGAGGCAACCATGATTTTGCATTAGGCACAGAATTTGCTAAAGCAACTGGCATTACCTTGATTAAAGATATGAGTATCTTAAAGTTACCTAATACTACTGTATTGTTAAGTCATGGGGATGCATTTTGTAGTCTAGATCTTGCTTATCAACGCACTAAATTAATTTTACAAAATCCAGTTACCCTCTTTATTT
>JAGOUD010000138.1 GCA_018061465.1 Burkholderiales bacterium | reverse complement strand
CTTATACTCCTATGGTGATTACGCCAAGTGTAAATAGTTTTACGGCAACTTACGCTGTAATTACACCGCCAACAAGTAGTGCATTAACCACACGGAATGATCAAATTGTGGATGCTAACGGCAACGTGGTAAAACTAAAAGGTATTAACTGGTTTGGCTTTAATAATGGTGATATGCTAAATGGCATGTGGAACTATGATGGGTTAAGCGGAGATTTTGAAACTACTGTACGCCGCTTAAAAGCCCTTGGTTTTAATGCAGTTCGGTTACCTTTTTCTTTTGCTAACTTAAATGCTAATATTCAAAGTAGTTATAATAGAAATGGGTTAGCCCCAGCAACCACAGCACAACTTACCACCAATCTTACTAACCCTAACTATTCCGCAGCGGGTAAAACTCTCCCAGCATTAATCTATACATCAGGACAAACCTACAGTAACCAATATCTACCCAATACTACGGTAATGAATCGATTTCTCTATGTTATAGATTTTTTCGCTAGAAATGGATTTTATGTGTTAATTGACAACCACACTGAAGATAATTCAATGACAAGTAATGTAACCCAATGGACTGCCAATTGGAAGAGTTTGGCAACAAGCATTCAAAATGGCATGCCAAGCAGCAGTAGCAGTAAAGTTATGTATGATATTCGTAATGAACCAGATGCTGTTGGTTATAATTGGAGTAAAATGGGAACTATTTATCTTTCAACCATGGATGCTATCAATAGTGTAACCAATGGGAATAACTTATTTTTCATTGAAGGATGTGGACAAGGTGGAATTAATGCTAACTGGGGTGACGGTTTTGCAACTAATTCAACAGTCATTCAACAAAACGGCTTAAGTGATCCAAATGCATTCTTTACCAGTTTAGCCGCTAAACCATATTTAAATCAGGTAGTATTATCGCCCCATGTATATCCACCAACTGTTACTAATGCCTCAAATGCTTATTATGGCAGCGGATTATATAATAGGCTATCTACCTCCTTTGGTGGTTTAGCCAAGACTGGCTATCTGGCTAATGGAGTGTACCATAGATTTCCAATAGCAATTGGTGAATTTGGTTCCTATTTCACTGATTCACGGGATTTATCCTTCTTTATAAGTTTTGCTAATTATTTAAATAATAATAATGATGCTATAGATGGGCTACATAATTCAATTGACAATTGGTTTTATTGGTCATATAACCCCAATAGCGGTGATACTGGAGGGATCGTTGCCAATGACTGGACAACCGTACAGTGGGTAAAAATAAATTATTTATCTTCTGGTACAATTTCTGGAGTAACTACTAATCCAAATGGGATTGGGTTAGCTCCATGGTATAAATAAATGTTAATATAATGCCTTAACAATATATATAGCAGATGGCAGATTGTCGCTGCTATATATTTATACAGGTTAAATATGAAACAAATTATACTATTGAGAATTATATTAATTTTCTTTTATCTAGCTGCAATAACTGGTTGTATAAATAATACCAATGGTGGCGATAGTATGCGTAATATCAATGATGGAATTAACTATTTGGTTAATGTTCAAGCAGATACTGAATCTAACATTGAAGGAACACCCACTATATTTGACAGCGGACTTTTAGTTACTGAACAAGTGCCCGTAATTAATACCGCAGAGAGCGCTACCCCCAAAGGCAGTTTATTAGTAACTAACGTGGGCAGCAAATCTGCTCAATTAAGTACTAGCAGCGCCTCTAGCGGAATTAGTAATTTGAGCGGCTGTACCAGTGGCACTACTTTGGGGGTAGATGAAAGCTGCACGATTACCTTTAACGTAACCCAATCTGGCGGCAGTGGCACTATTAAACTAAATTATAAGAAGGATAGTAAGTCTCATTCCACTACCAGGGTTATTCAAGCTATAACCTGGTATAACAGCTTAAATGGCGCTTTATTAGATATGGAATATACAGTTCCCGCTCTCATGGTGGAATCGGTAACTACTATTATTCCAGTAACTATCACCAATGCTGGCGGCTATAATTTAACTGGTGTTTCTGTCCCTGAACCACAAAGCTTAAGCAATGAATCGGTTACTCTCACAATTTCTTTTCCCGATAGTAATAGCTGCCATGATGCTACCTTAAACGTTGGGCAAAGCTGCTCCTATGATTTACACATAACTCCTAATGCAGCAGCAACAAATCAGCAAATTTTATTTGGCATAAATGGCAGCTATAATAATGGAACTAGTCAAACCTATACCCGATACGCAGTGCTGACTTATTCCACACCTCAAGTTATAATCACTACATCACCAGCCTCATCAATTGATATAACACAAGGCGGCTCATTCACAATTACTGCAACCTATGACAATGCTGACACCACCGTATCGTTTGCTAATGCCAACAGTAGTGATGACAGCTATATTACATATGCTCCAGCCTCATGCAGTGTAACTAGCACCAGCACATCGTGCACAACTACAGTTAATTTAGCCTCAAATACGCCCATAGCTAGTTACACTACTAACATCACAACTAATAACGAAACTACGCCACTACCTAATAGCATCACTTTTAGCGCTATATCTATTTTTTCTAACCCTGTTGCTATTGCAATAAACTCTGCAGGCACCTATGCATTTGTTACCGATGTATACAATGGCAGTTATAGTGTAACTACTTGCAGCATAAGCGGCGGGGCATTAACTAACTGCAGTAATAATGCTGAAGTAACTGGGCTTAGTAACCCTACTGGCATTGCTATTAGCGATGATGATACTCATGCTTTTATTGTCAATAATGGCAGTACCAGCATAAGCAGTTGCACTATAAGTAATAGTGGGGTACTCAGTAATTGCACCGATAGCGGCGCGAGTTCGCTAACTTCACCTTATGGGATTGCGGTTAGTGGGAGTTATGCCTATATTTCTACAGCTAATGCTTCATCCACCTCCACTTCATGCGCTATCAGTAGCGACTACACCTTAACTAGCTGCTCGCATCAAAGCAGCACCATGACCGGTTTAGCCCAAAGCGGCATTACCGTTTACAGCGGGCGTGCCTATATTGTATTTGGTAATCTTCAAGGTTATTTTAATGCTCTAGCCTGTAGCATTAGCGGTACTTCAATGAGCGGTTGTAGTTATCCTAATTTAGGCTATAGTTATAATAATTATGGTATTGCTATAACCAGCAACCGTGCTTTTATTACAGCAGCTTCTAATCATATAATTAGCTGTAACGTAAGTGGCGGCTCATTTAGCAGCTGTAATGCCCAAAGTTCATATGGTCTTAGCACACCATATGGCATTGCTATTACTCCAGATGGATCTTATGCATTTATCGTAAATGGCGGCAGCGATAGTGTAAGCAGCTGTACTATTACCAGCGGGACATTAGGTAATTGTGCAACAACTAATAATTAATATTTATTTTGACGGGCAACAGACAATATTATTCCAAATTGCAGCATAAGTACCAAGGTTGCTGTTCCGCCATAACTAATAAATGGGAGCGGTACCCCCACAACAGGTACAATTCCGGCAACCATACCCATATTAATTAAAATATAGAGAGTAAATGACATAATTATACTGCCTAAAAGAACTCGGGCAAATAAATCGTGGGTTTGTTTCATAATCACTAATGAGCGTAAAATTAAGATTAGATATAATATAAGTATTACACATACTCCTATATGACCAAACTCTTCAGCCAAAACCGAAACTACAAAATCCGTATGCTTCTCTGGAATAAAGTCTAGATGAATTTGAGTACCATGTAAATATGCTTTGCCATATAAGCCACCTGAACCAATGGCAATAATTCCCTGGATTATATGATAGCCTCTTCCTAATGGATCAGATTGTGGATTAATTAAAGTGAGAATTCGATGTTGCTGATAATCATGGAGAAAATGCCAAATTATCGGAGTGGAAGCCGCAAGAATAATGAATCCAACAATTATAATCCGCCACGGAAGCCCAATAAAAAACAATACAAACAATCCAGAAGCCACCACTAAAATACCAGTACCTAAATCTGGTTGTTTTGCAATTAAGCAAAATGGAATAAGGATCAATAATATACCTATACTATACTCAACGTAACGCGCTAAATGGTGTTTAGACGAATAGTAATAGGCTAACACTATCGGTACTGAAAGTTTGCATAATTCAGATGGCTGAATTCTAAGACCAAGATAAAGCCAGCGCTTTGCTCCATGAGAACTAATCCCAAATAATAGAACTATTACCAAAAAAATTATAGTAATAATATAAAACGGCGTTGCCCAATGCTTTAATTGATTTAAATTAAGATTAGCCACCACAACTAAAAGCACAAATGAAATACTTAAATAAGCAATATCACTAATCAAGCGTCCGATCACTTTATCATTTGCTGAATATTGGACTAAAATATTTATAGCTGCAAGCAGAAGTAACGTAATAACAATGATTTTATCTAAATTATAAAAGGCTCTAATTCCACGTTTTAATATTTTATATAACGCATTAGGATTCATCCTCATAATTATCCTCCGTTTCTTCTTTCGGCAATGCTATAGTAGAATAAGCTGCAGTACTTTCCTCATTCATCACAAATCTATTTTTTTTATTATCTGTATCTTGAATATCTTGCATTATCACATTAGATTTGGCTAATAAATAAAAGTCGAATAATTTCCGGGCAATAGGTGCAGCTTGTGCAGCCCCAAACCCTCCATTTTCAACTACAATAGCCACTGCAATTTTAGGTTTATCCACTGGAGCAAAAGCAATAAACCACGAATGATCCTGATATTTTTTGCCGGCAAATTTGGCGTGACGATCATTTTTATTCATACCCACCACCTGTGCTGTACCGGTTTTGCCAGCCATAGTATATTTTAAACCATACGCTATATCGCGTGCAGTGCCTTTTAATATAACATTTTGCATGGCTTTTTTAATAAAAGCAAATTGTGCCTGCGGAATTTCTAGTTGTTGTGAAGTGAGGACATAACTTTCAATTACTGCCCCATTTTTATCAGTAAGGTTTTGAAAAAAATGCGGGGTTATTACTCGCCCTTCGCTGGCTATAATACTGGTAGCAAATGCCATTTGCAGTGGCGTATAATTATTAAATCCTTGCCCAATGGCAAAAGTTACACTATCAGCTGGCAGCCATCCTCTTTGATAGGGATTTTTAGCAAAGCGTTTTGCTTTCCAAGCCCTAGAAGGCAGTAAACCCGTATTTTCCTGAGGCAAATCTATTCCAGTTTTACGCCCAAAACCAAACCACGGTAATACTTTATCTGCTTTGTCGATTCCCATATCCAACCCTAGTTTATAGAAAAATGTATCCGAAGAAAAATAAATTGCCTGCATTAAATCAATTAATCCACGTCCATAGCGATAGCTATCTCTAAATTGATGGTGCGACCCGGGAATTATAAAATATCCCGGATCATATATAGTAGAATTATATGTTCGTGCCCCCAGAAACAAAGCAGTTAAGGCTAAGAATGGCTTAAAGGTTGATCCAGGGGGGTAAATGCCTTGTACGGCACGATTTAGGAGCGGCTTTTGTGAGTCTTCTGCTAAATCACTCCAATCTTCTAAACTAATTCCATCAATAAACCAATTCGGGTCATACCCAGGTTTAGATACAAAAGCTAATACCCCGCCAGTTTGCGGATCAAGCGCTACAATAGCTCCCTTTTGTTCGCCGAGTAAATGCCAGGCGAGTTGTTGTAAATTATTATCTATAGTTAATTGTAAGCTATAACCATCAACTGCTGGAATATTTTCTATTAGTCCAACTTCATTTCCGGTGGCATCAGTTTTAATACTTTTTCTACCTAAATACCCCCGTAATTTACTTTCATAAAATTGCTCTAACCCATTTTTACCAATATAATCGCTCAATACATAATCTTGACTTTTTATTTTAGCTTTATCCTTTTGGCTAACCCGTCCCACATAGCCAATACTATGC
>JAGOUD010000137.1 GCA_018061465.1 Burkholderiales bacterium | reverse complement strand
TGATTTAAGCCTGGTTGAATTCTCGCCTAAAAATTTATATAATATAATTTTGTGGGCAGTATTTAGCAGTCTATCACTAACCCGATAGGTGTTATAATCTTAATATACTCATCGTCTTTGAAGAATCTCAATACTTTGAGTATGTATACTTTGCAAGTATGGGAGTATTATTAAGAGGTTAACACATGTATACTCGGAGCGTCATGGTACGCTTTGAGTATACATTGTCAACAACTTACTCAATCTTACTGCTGGATAAAACCCTTCATCGAATGCTAATCAATGTTATACCGCAATATTGATGCCGTCAATTAACATAGATCCGCAATGAATCGAACTATGTTGACTATAATCATCGCTAATATACTGAATGTTGTGGTACATCTGTTTTAGATTACCTGAAATAGTTAAATTATCTACAAAAAACTGAATTTCACCATGTTCCACCCATAATCCACTAGCTCCTACCGAATAATCACCAGTTACCATATTAACGCCATGCCCAATAGTTTCAATTATGATTATTCCGTTATAAAGTTTAGCTGCTAATTGATGAAGATTGCCGCTAAAATTAGGGCTTACTAATAAATTATGATGACCGCCAGCATTGCCGCTACTGGTTAAACCTAATTTGCGCGCCGAATAACAATTGAGTAAATAGCCGTTGACCATTCCATTTTTAACTAATTCACGGCGATTGACCATTACACCTTCACCATCAAAATAACAACTAGAATTGCCTTTGACAATAAAGGGATCTTCAATAATATTTAACCATTGTGGAAATATTGTAGCCGCAAATGAATCGTTTAAAAAACTTAGGCGGCGAAATATATTATTTCCACTAATTGCCCCTAGATAACTTCCGATTAATGATTTAGCGACACTTGATTCAAAAATTACTGGATATTGTCCAGGTTTAACTATGCCCTTATTTAAGCGGCGTACCGTTCGATTAACAGCGATATTGGCTAAAGCAGTATCATCAATTAATTCATTATAATCGCGGCTGGTATCATACCAGCCATCAGTTTGCATACCATGTTCATTCTCACCAATTAAATTGATATTGACACTATAACGGGTAGTTTTATAACCTAAATTTAGACCATTAGTGCTGGCTATTGCAAAATTATATTGTCCCGCACTAATTGATGCGCCATCGGAAGCTTTTATTTGCGCATTTTGTTTCTTAGCAATATTTTCTATAGCGGCAGCGCGATTGATTAGTTCTTGATTAGCTACATGTAATGGATTATATAATTCTAGATCTGTGGAAATTGATGTGCACAATAAATTTTCTTCGGCAATACCGTTATGGGCATCAGCTTCGGCATGTTTGGCAATATTTAATGCCCGATTGACGATGTCGTCAATATCGCGTGGTTGAATTTGACTAACACTAATACAGCCGCGGTTATGTCCAATGTAAGTGTATAAGGTTAAATCACTTGAATAACTGGATTCGAAATGTTCAACGCTACCATTGAGTACGTCGATATTGGTTTCCATGCCCTCATTGAGTTCTATTTGCGCACTAGTGGCGCCCAGCTTTAAAGATCTGTCTAAAATTTGTGTTGCAATGTTTTTTAATTGATATTGTTCATATTCAAAATTTAAATGAGTCATGTATATAATCCTATATTAAATAATTTGGATGTAAAATTTAGTCCAATTTTTGGTTAATCAGATTCATAGCAAGCTATTTTACCGGGTTTATTAAAGGAGTGGCTGAATTTTTATAAATTGTAGGCGCCCAATACATATGGAAAATATACCATTTTTAGCTGGATCATTAGATTTATATTTGGTCCACTTATTAGCAGCCGTTTCAATTTTTTCCAATGTTATAACTTTATTATCATACTTAATGTGCAAAAACTCGACAACTTCTTAACAAATATTGATAATTGTGACTCCTAAATAGTTGATCAAATGACTAGAGCATCAATCAATATTTTATGCTAAGATTATGCTAGTTTAGACGGTTACATGGTAATAACCACAAGTTAAGGATTAAATTTATTGTGTTAAAAGCTAATGAGAATGTTTCAAGCCAAACATACCAACAATTTTTGACTGAAATAGTAAATATGGTTCAGCACCATAGAGTACTTGCGGTACAGTCGGTTCAAAACATTTCTAATATGTTATATTGGAATATTGGAGAGCAAATTTTAAAAAAACAGCAAGAGCATGGATGGGGCAAATCCATTATAGAACAGCTAAGTAAAGATCTGGAACATCATATTGGTCACGGAATTAGTTGGTCGCCACGCAATCTTTGGTTCATGCGCCAGCTAGTGGATGAATATCTAATTCTGAAACAGCCTGTTTCAGAATTAGAAAATATAAAAAACCTTGTATCTAGTGTGCCATGGGGACACAATATTTTAATATTGCAACGAGTAAAAGATATAAAGGCAAGAATATTTTATTTACAAAGCACTATTAAAAATAAATATAGTCGTGCTGTATTATTACACCAAATAAATGCCGATGCGTATGCTAATCATTTACTTCATCCATCACAGCACAATTTTGCAACTACATTACCCGAACATTTATTAGAACAAACAAGTGAGAGCATTAAAAGTATTTACTCTCTTGATTTTTTAGATATCAATATACCCATTACTGAACGACAACTAGAAAACACAATGGTTGAGAAAGTAAAACGCTTAATGATGGAGTTTGGTCGTGGGTTTTGCTTTATAGGAAATCAGTATAAAATAAGCTTAGGTGAAAAAGATTATATAATTGACCTCCTTTTTTACGAGAGAATCCTTAAGAGAATTGTGGCTGTTGAGCTTAAGGTAAAAAGAATTCGAGCCTGAATTTGTGGGCAAATTAGATTTTTACTTACAACTTATAGATGAGCAACTTAAACAACCAGATGATAATCCAAGTATTGGAATTTTATTGGTTCCTCATAAAGACCAATTAGAAGTAGAATATGCATTAAGAACCGCATCTAAGCCAATAGGAGTTGCACAATATACCCTAACCAAACAACTCCCAAATGAATTAAAAGGGAAGCTACCATCAGTGGAAGAATTCCAAAAACTTTTAAAATGATAAAGAAAATCCTGGAATACTTCAAGAAGGTTCCCATATAGGCAAACTCAACGCCCACCTCAATTAAAAATTAGCTTTGAGCTGAGCAGATTGGTAACGTAATTTAATATCTTTAACAAAATTTACCTAATTGTTGTCTAACTTTAAATCATTATTCATAAGTGTTATAATTTCCTATAGTTAGGGGTTGTAAACGAAATCCCAGCAATTTTCACATTTATAATTCCAGAGCATTTTTAGTCTCATTTAAATCATATATAGAACTCAACTCAATAAGGAGTCCGTCCTTAATTGTACCTAAAACTGCTTCATAAACACTACTGCCATTTCTAGTGTGGTATTGTAAAATAATAGCAAAATTATTGTCATCTGAAATACTTTTAAATTTTATTACCGGATCGAATTTAATGATTTTGGATAAGCTTGTGTTAGTGTAAGTTGTGGGATCTAAAAATTTATCCAAAAATTCATTTTTATTGCTACCTTTCCAGAATGGGGAGATAAATTTAAAGTTATCAGCTAACATATTAGCTTCTATATAACCGTTAGTCAACCATATTTCAATACAGTTAGCAATTTGTTCTAAAGTAAATCTATTATTTATACTCATATTATATACTTTTTTAAAAATATTATATTAAATTGATTACTCAGACTAATTTAAAGATAAAAAATGCTTTTTAGCTTGTTCATAATTAAATAGCGTGGGTACTGGAGCATCCCATGTTTTATTTAAATAATAATTAAAATTCTTAAATAGGTCAATTCCAGCATATAGGCTATTATTCCATAAGATAATGTCATAGGTTAAATAATAGGAAACAATCATGCATAATAGTATACCCCCCAGAATAAATTAACTAACGATTAAATTTTCAAATTAATGTAACCAATTATAGCATAACTTGCTATTGATTATTATACTTATCTTAATAGATCGCAGTTTTCCAATTTGTATTGTGGCTTTTTCATTTTTCACAAATAATGCTAGATAGAATCAGCACATTAAATTCCAAAGATATTAGTAAAAAAATAGGTATGCTAACAAAAAAGGAATTGCACACATTGAATCAATCATTGACATTAGTGTTAGGAATTTAAAAGCCATCAATAGACAACTGGTGACACATATGGTTCGCGTATATAATTTTCGGCATACATAACTACCTAAAGTGTAGTAATATTATGGATTATGAGAAATTTGGGTTAATGTATGCACGATATAGTAGAGCTAAGTAAAACTAAGCGTAAACAGCAGGTAGAAAATTTACAAAAACTTGGTATGCAGCTAGTTGAATTAAGTTTGGAAAAATTGCATAAAATTGAGTTGCCCTCTCGGTTGCTTGATGCTATAATTCTTGCGCGTAAATTAACTGCCAATGGCGCAATTCGTCGCCAAAATCAATATATTGGTAGGCTAATGCGTGATATAGATGATAATTATATCCGCGATAAATTAATTGAGCTTGATGGGGATTCGGCAGCTAATACCCGCATACTTCATGCGTGTGAAAAATGGCGCGAGAAGTTGGTGGCAGAGGATAAAGAATTAAATACTTTTATCAATGAATATCAGGTTATTGAGATAAATGAATTGAGAAATTTAATTCGAAGTACCAGACGTGAACAAGCACAAGGGCAAATAAAAAGTTATCGTAAGTTATTTAAATTTATTCGTGATGTACTAGTATTGAATAATAAGCGTGATATTATAGAAAATGGAGAATAGATGAATCCGATTCAAATGGCAATTATTGCTTTTGTGGTTATAGTTATTTTGTTAACTTTAGGCTATTATTGGTATGATGATGCCAGATTTAAACGTAAGGTTGAGAGTAATTTTAATCAGGCAACTAAAGATGCCCTAACTGATGAAAATAAAATTACCTTATTTGATAGCGTAGGCCCTCATTTAAATGAGCATAATTCTAAATTTATGCAAAAAGATATAGCTGTAGATAATCATGTGGTGAAACATGATCCACTTTTGGGAGAAGTGCCACATAAAAATGAGCATTCCCAACATCTCCCACCCAAACAACATACTTTATTAGATCATAACTTAGAAGAAAAAGTTAGTCACGTAACATTAAATATTCCAGATGATAGTGTTGAAGCGTTTTTCATGAAATTAGATAAATTGGATTTTCCGTTTGCCAATGAGGTCAATCTTCAATTGGACCTAGTTATTGATATTGTATTTGAAGAATCCAAAAAATTAAAAGTTCTCCCTGAAATTACTCAATTTACACCGAAACATTTTGTGTGTTATGTAATGGATAAGGATAATGTGTGGCAGGTATTTGAAAAAGGGCACAAATATCAAGTAAAGGCAATTAAACTTGTAGTGCAGTTACTCGATAGTGAAGGAGTGATTAGCCAAGCGCAGATTGAGAATATTTATAATGAATTACATAAGTTTGTTATTAAAAATGATGCGCACATTCGTTGTTCTGATTATGAAACAAGTATTCGCGCCATTCAAGAGCAAATTAAATCGCTAAATAATATTGAATTAGTTTTAGAATTATATTTGTTAATTAAAGATAAAGCTAATTATCTTACCTTGAGCAAATTTTTTAATAGTAATGGTTTAGTTGAGAACCAGGGGTATTTTAATTGTATTGAAGAACAACATATATTATACACTCTAACGGATGAGAATCAGATGCCATTGGCTAAGACTCAGGAATATAATATGTTTTCTATAATTGCAAAATTACATTTACACAAAGACCCCTTTCATGTGTTAGATAAAATTTTCGACTTGGGTGAAAAAGTTATGAGCCATTTTGAAGCGCGTCTACTTACCACTAATAAGCAAGTTATTACGCAAAAAGAATATGAACAGCTATATGATTATGTGAAACGTTATGTTGATTCAGCACGTAAAAAGCATATTCAGTTGGGAGGAGATTTAATTACCCGCTTATTTATGAATACATAAGAG
>JAGOUD010000136.1 GCA_018061465.1 Burkholderiales bacterium | reverse complement strand
AACTTTAACAGTTGGATTATATACTAAGTGAATCTAATTTGTTCACGTTATAGTTAAAATAAACTCAAAATACGCGTTTTCGTTGGTATTTTTATTATTTTGAAATTGTATAATTCTATTTCATTTGAACTTATAGCTATTTGTTTACAATTAAGGAGTAACTAAAATGTTAAATAAATTAGAGGCTGGTAATAAGATTTATAGGTATTGCAATAATCTAATAAATGTTGGTTGGTTCACTGGTTATATTATTAACTTAAGCCCAGACCGTAAATCTTTTTATATTCGTCAATCTCGTTATGCGTCTCATCTATTTTTAGTTGAAATGGCGCAAAATGATTTCTTGCCAAGTGTTTTTAAAGAGGGTTCTGGAATTAAGATTATGGCGCGGTTAATTCAACATGATATTGAAGGAATGAAATCTATAAAGCTATTACCGCTTTATGCTGAACGGGCCGCAAAAAGTCAACTTCCTGACATTGATGATGTCAAAGCTGAAGACTCACCTAAGGATAAAAAATTTAATCCTTATTTTTCTTATAACTTAACACCTGTTCCTGGTACTGCTGTTAATACTGTGTTAATAGCTGGATTTATTGATACGCTAATTCATGATACCCACGAAAATGGTGAAATCAAAGGTGATTGTTTGTTAATGGGGTTAAGAACCGGACTAAAGGACATTCTACCTGTCAGGATATATGGAAATCGAGCATCTTCTGAATTTAACATCATTAAGAAGACACAAAACAAAGGTAAATTTCAACCCGTGGCTTTTGATACGCAATTGCGATCTAAAATTATCAAAGTTGAGGATCCTGAACGTGGCGAATTAAATCACGTTATCTCTTATGTGCATTCTAGTGTAATTACCACAATGGATCCAGACGATTGTGAAGAGTATTTCCTTGGTCATCCAGATTGGTTTTTGCAAGTGCAACAAGATTGGTTGGCACAACAATCAGAAATTCAGAAGTAAATTTATACATGAGTAACTTAAATTTGGAAGATTGGTATTTATCTGATAATCAAATTAAATTGATTTCAGTTATTAAACATCATGTTAAAGCAATTTTAGTTACTCCTGGGACTAAACAATCAAATAGCCTCTCATGGATGTTTGACAACTATGAGGTATTGGGTCAAATTTCATTAAAGGAATGTTGTTCTGCGCTAGAAATATCTATTAGCTTGATACGTATTCGAATGCAATATGAAATATACGTAAATAGACTAAATTTAGTTAATGTTTTTAATAGTCAATTACCTGAAATTCTCACTGAGGAAATTTTAGTTCATGTAAATATGGATATTAATGCTCTACGAGTAGCTAAATTAATTTGGTGTAATCCAGGTATAAATAGAAAACAACTTCATGAGCTCAGTTATCCAGACATAGACTCGAACTTTCATTTAGCAAAATTAAATAAATTTATTGCAATACAAGAAGATAAATACTATTTACCAGGCCGCAACGTCACTAATATTCAAAATATAAATTGGGCTAAATGCTGGAGCTTTTATGACTAAATATAAACACATAATCAAGTATAACCTTATAATTTTTTTCGTAATTTACCTAGCCATTGCAATATGGTCTTTTTTAGATAAGCAAATACACATGGACGAATTAATCAATTCGTTATATGGAGCAATTCTATTAATTATTGGGATAATCCCAACAGGCTTTGCTTTTACGTTAGTTTTAATTACATTACAAAAAAAAATAATGTTAGATTGGCTGTATAAGAAAAGAACTAATGGAAGATATAGTATTACACAAGGGGGGCTGCCTGCTATCGCGCAACATAAATTTATCGCTGCAGCATCAATCAAGAAGTCTTTATCACCTAATGTATTAGCATGGTTAACAAGCTTAAATGAAAGTCAGGTTTCTTATACAAATTTATTCTTAAAAGTTATTGGTATTTTAAAACAGAAACGTAATACTTTGGCTGAATTAAATGAACCAGCTTTGCTACACACTCATAGTGAAAAAGTCGCTAATGAAATTATCCAACTACAAAAAATGAGTGATAAGGAAGTAATAAAACTATTTAACAATGATGAAAACTTTAACAAATACCACCTTAAAATTGAAGATATTATAGTAGCTTTACGCTCACCATTAATGGTAATAATTGGCATATGCCATGATATTGGTAAATTAGATTCGCCAATTTACCCTGGGCAAACATCGTATTTATTAGATTTTGGCATTCGCGGACGAAATTTACTAGCTAAGCTCGACGAAACGTGGTCGTTACCAAAAGATGATTATAATGATTTATTTATTGTTATGGCTAACTATAGCAATTATGATAATGCACCTAAATTACTAAAAGATGGTAAATTAATTTTTAAATCAATAAATGCAACATGCCTAACTGTAATACTTTTACACTGCCATGTCCTTGGGTTAATGAATGTTGAAATAAATGAAGTTGAAGCAGAGGGTGATGACATTTTGAATGAAGTTGAACCTTGTCTAGAATTAGCCACAGAAGTTCTATCTGTTGTTGTTACGCCTATTGAAATAAACGAAGTAAGTACGCAGCGAGCTCTTCAGAATAAAGAATTTATTGAACATTCAGAGCCTGTAATACTAATTGACCAAGTTTTTAAACCAGTTGAAAGCCACATCAGTAATTCCTTGTCTGAGACAGAGCTTCAAGATACTGAGCAGGAAGTTAGTGATGTATTGTTAAACTATAATACACCATTAAAACCCCAGAAGCGAGCTTATCAGGAACAAGAGAACGATAAAACTGAAGTAAAGAATTTATTTGCATTAGCACCAGCTTTAGTAAAGCCTGAATCACCAACTCAAGTTAAGAAACCAAGCGTCGGACAACCTAAGCTATCGCGACCAAGTCTAAACAGTAAGTATAAAACATCTAAGATACGCGACACAGGCAATAAACCATACAGTATTCATAACCAAGTTAATAAAGGGCCAGTGGATGGACAAAATTAGTCAATATAAAGAGTTTTGCACCATATTGAATCGTTTAATTCTTACGGAAGCCACATTAGATAATGTAGCAGAGTTAGTATTTGCTAATCGTTACTGCAATGGTTTGTGTACTGGTGTTTCTCGTAAGTTTAATGTTCCAAAAGAGGACTTAATGGCAGAACTTGTTTTCAAAATTCTAAATAAATCATTATTGGATGCGGTTCTAAAACAGCATTGTGCTTTCAATGGTCGAGTATTTACGTACCAAGTAATGAATGTTGCGCGATTTTTACAGCGTAAAGAAAAACTGTATGATACCCGTGATTTTAACTTTGACTGGGTTGCAGCAGGCGGTGATCTTGAATCAGATGTGATAGGTAAATTATCTGAAAGTAAATTAGACGAATCAATTGCAATGATCAAAGCAAAAAAACTTCAGGAACTACAAATGCTCTATTCGGATATCGGTACGAAAAAGACTAATATTAAGAATTTTTGCCAGTCAATTGAGTTAAACATCTATCAATTAATGGTTCAACTTAAGATTGATAATCGGTATAAATTATTGAAACATCCTGAATGTTACACGGTTGAACTGCAAACTATTTTAAATGAATATATTGGATTATTTAACAAATGGTTTTTACAGATGGATTTATACGTACAAGAACTTGTTAATAAACATAATAGTTGGTTGGAGTTATATAACAAGCTTAAGCCTAGATTAAGTTATGCAACCTTTGTTCGAAATTACTCATCTCCAACTATCTGGGATATGCCAGAGCTTGAATTAATGGTGGAGAGTTTAAATGTTTGATTACTTCAATATAGATCCCAATTGGGATATCAAAACTTGGGTTGTAGTTGGTGTAATTGTTTTTTTAGTCTATTTATTGCTTTTGGTTATTCCTGGTGTCGGTGTAGTTGTTAAGCATATAACGCATACAATAACTAAATATGTTATTCACCCATTATTTCATGCAACCGTAGTTGTAGTAGGAACTTGGATCTTACAATTTTTTTGGTTCTTGTTTAAGCATTTCCTATTTGCGGTCAAAGGTTATTGTTACCATTTAACCAGAACGCATGAAAAAATTTATCCAAAATTGGCTAAAAAGAAAATTGGAGTTATTGATGAATAAAACGCTATTTAGCTTGCTAATAATGATTATTGCCAGCCAAGCCATTTCTGAAGACTTGGGCGTTATCGGTAAAACATATCCAATTGGTGAACAAAATTTAATGGATTACATTAAATCGCGTGCAACAACATTAGTTAATAATGGCCAATGGGAAAATTTACGCAAAAAAGCAGTAAGAGACACAGAAAACAAGATTGATCACCCACCTGTCATTGCTGGAATCTATCCAACCGTGGAGAGTTCAGTTCGCTATTATGATCCAGCAGTAAGAATTAACCAGGATATTATTAATCCTTATGATAAGAGTATTATTGCTCGTAAAGGACAAATCGTAAACCCAACGATGTATATGTCATTCAATAATGAGTTAATTTTTATTGATGGCCGAGATAAGAATCAAGTTGAATACGCATTGGCAGAAAGTAAGCGCTCTCCATTTCAAAGCAGTATTGTATTAATCGCTGCAAATAATTTTAGAGATTTATTACGACAAGAGCAACATTTATTTTTCTATGACCAAGGTGCTGCATTAACTAAGAAATTTAATATTCGTCATGTACCAACAATAATTTATCAGGATCAAGTTAAACCAACAAAATTAAGAATTGAGGAAGTAAAGCTATGAAGCATTTTATATGCGCACTTTGTGCGTGTACACTTATTGGATGCTCAAAATTTGATAATGCAAAGCTAACCGAATGTGAATATAACAATAAAAACCTAGCTGAATCAAGTTTGACATATCAAACCAAATTACTGGTTCAAACCAAAAAAAACATTGAGCTTGAATTTAAAATTGAATCCGAAGTTGAATCTAGGATGCATAAGCAAAAAATAGCTTTGGCAAACGAACGTGAAAGCATGATTGAAGAAAATAATCATGCTCGAGCAACTCTGCGGAGTATTTTTGGTTTGGCTGTACTTGGTCTATTAGTTGGCTTAGCCATGATTAACTATTGGGTAATAACAAAATACTTAACAAGAAAGACTAAAGATGCAAAATAACCTCAATAAGATCTTAGTCTTGCTTTTATTGATGATTTCTGGACTAAGTACCGCAACTGCTCAATGTGTTGGGAAGTGGGCGAATCCAATTACTGATATTTGTTGGTCTTGCATGTTTCCATTTATGATTGCAGGACTACAGATAGATAATCTACGTGGTGAGCAACCCGCTGGTTCGTTTACTGCACCAGCAGTTTGTGCGGGGATGACACCAATTGGATTTAAAATAGGAATTGGTATGGACTTTTATGACCCAAATCGAATTGTTGACGTAACTAGAACACCATATTGCATGGTTGGGCTTGGTGGCGTAAATATGAGTGCAGGGCTAGCCAATTTATATAAACGCGCTGGTACCGCCACACAGGATGAAAAAGTCAAGGTAAAGCAATTCTATCAGGCCCACACCTATATAGATCCATTGCTGTTTTTACTTGAGGTTCCAATTGACATGTCTTGCACGCAAGTAGCTGGTTTTGATGTCGGTTACTTGACTGAATTAGATCCATTATGGAATAATGACTCGTTAACGTTTTTCTTAAACCCTGATGCCGTCTTGTATGCAAATCCCGCGACTGCAGTCACTGCTGCATTAGATTGCGTGGCTAATTTACCTGGAGCTTGGAATGTTGCGAGTGGATTGGCTTATTGGAGCGCTGGATGCCAGGGTTCAATGTACCCATTAGATGGTAATTTACCAGGGGACACCTCAATTAATGATAGTGTTCTAACTATGGAGCGCCTATTACATAAAAATCATCGTCAACTAATTGAATTTTCAACAGCAGGTCCATTAGCAATGTTTGCGTCTTTTGTGCCTCAGCCATTAATGAATAAAACAGAGTACAAATACAGCATGATTTACCCGATTGGATTTGTTGATCCGTTATCAGGAGGCAAATGTTGCTCACCATTTGGGCGAACAACTACAGGATGGAGCGCGGCGCATTCATTTCCAACCATGGGTGAAGATTTTAGTTTCCATATATATCAA
>JAGOUD010000135.1 GCA_018061465.1 Burkholderiales bacterium | reverse complement strand
CCCTAAATGGAGACTATTATGAGAGTCATGTCAATCATACAAAGTTTGATGAATAACTTCAAAATATTAGTTTCAAAAAATAATAGATTACATAATAAGCTCTAACTTTTACTCTAAAACTTCCCCAAATATAATCGACCATTATATTGCTAGGTGTACTATAATAATTGGCTGAATGTATGCTTTATAATAAGAATAAATATGAAAATTGCAGTGGTTTGTGATTGGTTGGTTACAGTAGGGGGCAGCGAGAAAGTATTAGAGCAAATACTTATGTGCTATCCCGATGCTGATTTATTTAGTATAGTTGATTTTCTACCGCATAATCAACGCGATATTATAATGAATAAACCAGTAACCACCTCTTTTATTCAAAAGCTTCCATTTGCTAAAACTCGATATAGGGCATACCTGCCCTTAATGCCATTGGCGATTGAACAGTTTGATCTATCTAGTTATGAACTTATAATTTCAAGTTCACATGCTGTGGCAAAAGGTGTGATAACGGGTCCTAATCAACTACATATTTGTTATTGCCACTCGCCTATGCGTTATGCATGGGATTTACAGCATCAATACCTACGTGAATCAAATTTAATCTGTGGACTAAAATCTTGGATAGCACGTTATATGTTACATAAACTGCGTTTGTGGGACTTAAGAACAAGTAACAGTGTTGACTATTTTATTGCAAATTCGAATTTTATTGCTAAAAGAATTCATAAATTCTACCGCCGTGAGGCTGCAGTTATTTACCCACCCGTTGAAGTTAATGTAGCACTTTCTAAACCTATGGCGGAGCGTGAAGAATTTTATATCACAGTCTCACGGATGGTGCCATATAAGAAAATTGATATTATTATTGAAGCGTTTCTTCATTCGCCACAGCGCAAATTAATTGTAATTGGGGATGGTCCCATGTATAAAAATCTTTGTAAAAAAGTAAATGAGGTTACTAATATAACTCTTTTAGGCTATCAATCCAATAAAGTAATTTCAGAATATTTAAATAGAGCAAATGGTTTTGTATTTGCTGCCGAAGAGGATTTTGGAATTGTTCCTGTTGAAGCTCTAGCTCATGGAGTGCCGGTAATTGCTTATGGTAAGGGCGGTGTTTTAGAAAGTGTTGTTGATAAAGGGAATAATCCATGTGGCGTTTTTTTTCATAAGCAAGAATGGGAAAGTATTATTATGGCTTTAGATTATTTTGAAGCCAACAGAAATATATATACCCCACATAATTGTATTCTGAATGCTCAAAAATTTGCTATACCAACCTTTAGAAAAAAGTTTAGCGATTTTGTTAGCAGCCGTAAGCCTAATCGTGGTATATTTCAACTGGTTAAATTTTAAGAACAGGCTCTAGGCCTAAACAGTATTTTTAGTGACTCAGTTAAGGTTAATTAATTTAAATGCAGATAAAAAATAAAACTATAATTCAAAAAATTGCACTTATCACATCTGATTTGACTGCATTGCTAATAACTTTTCTTGTTGCCAGATATGTATTAAATTTAATTAATCCTAATATTGAGCATATTACATTTAAATCGGTAGGCATTGCAAAATTTGGCGGGCTGGTAGTAATTATAGTATTTTGGTACCAAGAACAATATGTAAAACGTAGACCAACTTGGGAAGAATTAGCCTTGCTCTACAAAACCATTTTTATTTTTGCCATCCTGCATATGGGGCTTAGTTTTTTAATTTCTCATCACGTTATAAAAATATATAACCTTTTATTTTGGTTAATATTATACTTTATTTTACCCATGTTTCGTTATCTAACTAAGACTATTTTACATCATCTAGGATTATGGACGCGAAACGTTTACATTATCGGCACTGGTAAAAATGCAATAGCTGCAGCCAACTTACTTTCTCATAATCGGATTCTGGGCTATAAAATTGTTGCTTTTGTATCAATAGATGGTAAACACTCATTGATTCATGAATTAGATGCTCCAGTTTTAAAATATGATGCTCTACTTAATCATGATGCCAATTCTATAGATTCAGAAATAGTGGTGGCACTATCAAGTACAGAAATAGTCCATCACTTAAAAAAAATTAATGTTCTACAGAGCCACTATGCGTTTGTGTCAATTGTTCCAGATATAATTGGACTACCCTTATATGGAGTGCATGTAGAACATTTTTTTGGTAGTGAGCAGTTATTTTTGCGGTTGCAAAATAACTTAGGGCGACGGTTAAATAGAACTATAAAAAGGATCACTGATATAATTTTATCTTTGGTAGGATTAATTATATTATCACCATTTATATTGATTATAAGTCTGATAATTATTATTACTACAGGGCAGAATGCATTTTTTAAACATCGGCGGATTGGGAAAAATGGTGAGTATTTTTATTGTATTAAATTTCAGACTATGTATAGAAATGGCCAGGAGGTTTTAAACCAGCTTCTAGTTAAAGACCCAGCCAGACGTCTAGAATGGGAGCAAGATTTTAAATTAAAAGATGATCCACGGGTAACTCCAATTGGCAAGTTTTTACGTAAAACTAGTTTGGATGAATTACCTCAATTATTTAATGTTTTAATCGGTGAAATGAGCTTGGTGGGTCCACGTCCGATTATTGATGCAGAAATAGTAAAATATTTGGATGACTTTTATTATTATAAATTAGTGCGTCCTGGCATAACTGGATTATGGCAAATTAGTGGGCGTAATGATATTGATTATCATAAGCGGGTGCGCCTTGATGTATGTTATATTAAAAACTGGTCATTATGGTATGATTTTGTGATTTTATTTAAAACTATTTCCGCAGTATTATGGCAAAATGGGGCATATTAAGTAGTTGGAAAGAATTTTATACTAATGCAGCGAATATTATTTATTTTAATTTTGATTTTGGTTATAGGCGGATGTACAGTTGGTCCCGATTATAAACCATTGTCGCCAAATGAGGCAAAGATGCCGCTTAAATGGCATGCTGTATTACCTCATGCAGGAAGTAATATGCAAATGATAAAATGGTGGGATCAATTTAATGATCCAGTTTTAATTAGTTTTATTGAATCGGCAATTGTAACTAATCCAACGCTGGCGCAATCTGTAGCTAAAATTAACCAAGCTCAGGCTAATTTTACTGCTAGTAGATCATATTTTTATCCAAATGTTACGGCAAATGCTACAGCTGGAGCGCAAAATAATATTTATCCTGGAGTAGATCCGAGCATTAATAATGCTGGTGAATATGATTTTTTTAATTCGGTAACTGGTTCAACATCTGCGTACTCAGTTGGAGCAAACGCTTCATGGGAATTAGATATGTTTGGGGCGATTAAGCGTGGAACTGAAGTTTATCAGGCACGTTTAGATGCTGCACGAAACGATTGGAATGATGTTCGAGTATCTTTGGTTGCCCAGGTAGCAGATACTTATGTTAATGCCCGAGAATGTCAAGCATTATTATTAATTTATGAAAGCCAATACAACTCACGAATGTCTACTCAAAAATTGACTGATTTAAAAGTTGGTGCAGGCTTTGCTCCTCTATCTGATAGCCAACAAGGTTTTGGTTTAGCTATGCAAACAAAAAGTAATATTGAAAAGCAAAAAAGTAGTTGTGAAGTGTTTAACAATGAGTTAGTTGCCCTAACCGGAATGTCACATGAGATAGTTGAATCAAAAATGGCATTTAAATATGCTAGTATACCATTACCTAAAGTAACTACTATTTCTGGTGTTCCAGCTGACATTTTATCGCAGCGTCCTGATGTATCGTCGGCAGAACGTTCGGTTGCAGCTGCTGTTGCTAATATTGGAGTTGCAGTGGCTAATCGTTATCCATCAGTCTCCTTAACTGGTGTAATTAGTGCTAATACTGGCAGCTTATATATCAATGAGCCAACCTCTTGGTCATTTGGTCCTGCTGTCAGTTTGCCGCTTACTAATGGTGGATATTTAAAAGCACAGGTAGCTTTAGCTAATGCTCAATATGATGAGGCAGTTGCTGTATATAAATATAAAGTGTTAATTGCAGTTAAAGAAGTTGAAAATGCTTTAGTAAGAATTGATCGTTCATATAAGAGGGCCGCTGCTGCTGCATCAGCAGTTAAATATTATCAAGCTTATTTTAGTGCTATGAATACAAAATATCAAATTGGTTGGAGTAATTTGCTTGATTTGGAAACCGTACGTATAAATTTAGTAAATTATCAACAAAATTTGGCGGAAGCTAATCTTGAACAAGTGGAGGCATGGATTGCACTCTATAAAGCAGTAGGTGGTAGTTGGAATAATGATAAACAAATATATAATTAAATCAACAGTTATTATAGCTATAATATTAATTATTAGTGGTTGTAGCGGCAAAAAAAAAGAAGTGCTAACAGCAATTCCTGTAATGACTGTTACCGTAACTAAACCGCAAGTAAAATATTTGCCGGTGTGGATTCATGCTAATGGACGCATACAAGCGTGGCAAGAGACTATCATTGGTGCTGAAATTAGTGGTTTAGATATAAGTGATGTATATGTAAATGTTGGGGATGAGGTTCACAAGGGACAATTGTTAGCTAAATTAAATGTTGCTCAAGTAAATACTGATTTATTACAGCAAATAGCTAATGTGGCTGAGGCAACTGCTAATTTAGAACAAGCGCAAACTGAGGCAAATCAAGCAACAATACTCCAAAATGCTGGGGCTATTAGTAGTCAGGAATTATTACAATATAAGACTAAAGCAAAGACTAATCAAGCTAAGTTAGATGCTGCAAATGCAGCCTTAAAGTTACAACAACTAAAAATTGATTATACGCTAATTAAAGCTCCGGATAATGGGGTTATTTCTTCTCGTACGGCAACAGTTGGCAGTGTAGTACAAAATGGTAGCGAACTATTTAGATTAGTTCGCGGTGATCGCCTAGAATGGCAAGCTGAGGTAAGCTTATTGGAAATGACTAAGATTAAAACTGGACAACCAGTTGAAATTATTAATGATTTAGGAAAGCTAGTGGTGGGAAAGGTGCGTCAGGTATCACCAACCTTAAATCAAAATACGCGTAACGGTATTGCGTATGTTGATTTACCCTTAGGCACTAATTTAAAATTAGGAACTTATATGGGAGGAAATATTGAATATGGCAAGAATTGGTTTATAGAAGTACCTAATATAGCAGTGGTTAATCGAGATGGCTATGATTATGTGATGGTGCTTAATGCGGCACACAAAGTTAAACAGACCAAAGTTCAGTTATATACTTATCGAAATAATTTTGCCCTTATTGAATCTGGAATTACTGTTAATGACACAATTATAGTAGATGGAGTAGGGTTCTTACATGATGGTGATTTAGTGAGTGTTGCTGAAAGTAGCTCTCTACAAATCGGGGAGTCTGTTTAGTGAATTTTTCAGAATTGGCCATTAGGCGCCCGATGCCGGTGATTATTTTATTTATTATATTGACATTATTGGGTATTTTTGCTTTTAATAAAATTATAGTTAAGGATTTTCCGGATCTGGATTTACCATTAGTTACAGTTTCAGTATCGCTAACAGGGGCTACGCCGAATCAATTAGAAACTCAAGTTACTAGAAAAATTGAAGATAGTGTTGCAAATATTGACTCAGTTAAGCATATTAATTCAACCGTCATAGATGGTAACTCGTTAACTACAATAGAGTTTCGGTTGGAAAAAAGATTATCTGATGCCGTAAGTGATGTAAAAGATGCGGTAACTGGCATAAAAAGTCAATTTCCACCTGGTACTTCAGAACCAGCAATTGCCAAAGTAAATATCTCTTCAGGGGCAATTTTAACTTACCAGGTAATTAGTAACAACATGGATCTATTTGACTTATCCTGGCTGGTGGATAATGATATCAATAAAATGTTAGTAGCAACTCCAGGCGTCGGAAAAGTTACCCGGCAAGGAGGTGTTGAGCGTGAAATAGAAATTTTATTGGATCCTTTAAAATTAATTGCGTTAAATACCACCATTAATGATATTTCTAATCAATTACATAGTGTACGGCAGGATTTTTCTGGTGGAAGCGCTAATATAGCTGGTTCGGAACAAACTATTCAGGGTATAGATAATATAACTCATGCAATAGATATTGCACATTTAAATAT
>JAGOUD010000134.1 GCA_018061465.1 Burkholderiales bacterium | reverse complement strand
CAAGTGGCGCTTAATTCGAGCAGAAAACTGTGAGCCTCCTACCAATACTGCGCCAATAACGCTTTTAATAAACTCAGGAGATTTAGTCCCCATTGTTTTATATAAGGGTGAATTGGTATCTAATAGCTCCTTAATCACTTTCAGACCTAATATTTCCAATTTCACTGTACCCATAAAATTTCTGTTCTTCATTACTTTGTCTACAAAATTTTTTAATAGGCGTATGCTAAAGACAACTTTCTCTCGTTCTTTATCCCAAGTGGACACAACCTCTGGATTATGAGTTTTTTTCTCACCTATTTGACTTATCAATTGAGGAATGCCTTCTGGTATACGATCTGACTTATCCAGTAAGGACGGCAATAAGCGAATAATCCTGTTTAGCATCACTGGATTATTAATGAGCGAATTAAGCAGATAATCTATCCTTTTACCCTGATGTTTAAATAATTCTTCAACACCATCGTCCAATGCTCCATAAATTTTGTGCAAACCTAAAATAATATTTTCCAGGTCCTGCTTAAACTGATTTTTATCCGCCTCAGGTAATTTTCTTAATTGTTCAAGGTTATCAATTATGCGATAGTTAAATAAATTTTCTATAATACTTACGTGTTTAGGGTATTTTTTCGTTAATTCTTCCTTTAATTGTGTGCCACTAGCTTCTTTACTGTTATTTATAATGTACACAATAATATCTTTTCTATTATCTAAATCATTTACCACGCAGTCAGGTATAAAAAAGTTTATAATTAATGATGTAGCAATTTTCCCTTCTAGCCCGCATATAGTTGGAGCTATATTGGGTGTTGGTACAGTAGGATCACTCTGAATTCCTCCAATACCCACTCCCGCTGCTTTACCTTGAGCACGCATAGCTCGTTTCTCTGCTAGACTGCTGCGCATTTTCTCCTGATACTTCGCTACCGGTGGTTTTCTTACTATGTTATTACTATTTTCCATCATATGCTCCTTCTAAGTCTAACTAACAGGGTTGATTATATAGAATAAACTTGGAACTATGGGGCAATTATGGGTGGGAATTCAGGTTATAGAATATCGCAAATTCAAATATGAAACGCATTGAGTATCGGGGATAGGTTCTTAGTAGTAGGTTGCAGCCAGTAAGCAACCCGATTATGAACATACTTTAAGTATTTCTTGAGCTTGTAGAAACATATCATCAAACCATGTATATTTTCTCACTCGAGTATAATCTTTATTTTTCAACTCTCCATATGGTAATAAATAGTTTCCTAATTTAATAAAGATGATTCTATCGGCTACATTAGGTTTTTTCATTTCATATTTTTTAAATTCAAGATCACCAATTTTAATCAAATTATATTTGAGCGATTTAAATCCCTTACCGCCTTCACCCATAGTTATAGATAATCGTGGTTCCATATGTCTATTTTGCTTATTTTCTTGAAAAGACAGAATCTCCTGAGTATTTTTATCCAAAATCACTACGAGATTATTCGACTTATCAATATCAATCAAACGCCCTAATTTTTGTAATTTTATTCTCCATTGTGGTATTTCAGAAATATGTTTCTGATCATTCTTTATTTCAATTAATTTATTTAATTTAGTTTTTTGCATAAATTTTGACTTCTGCAATTTTTCTGTATTTTTTACCGCGGCAGATGATTCTTTTACTTTAACAATATTCGGACTAAACTGTGGAGGCAATAGGGTTATAGTGGATATGGAAGAAGTTGAGGTTATTACACCATCAACATTTACTTGAGTCAGTTGTTGCTCAGTTAGTGGCGGTTGCTTAACATTAATTTGTCGCGGCTTATTAATTAAGATAGGCGCTTGTATAGCCTTCGCCTTGGGTAGTGTTTTATACTTACTCCAATTAAACGATTTATCCTTTTTTGAATGAGGTATTATCATATTTTTTTGAGGGAGATGGTTAAGTTGCTTTTCTGAAGTATTAATACTGTTGCTTACAAACTCCAACTGTGGTTGTAAATTTTCATATTTAATAAATAATTTGGCAATATTTAGTATCTCATCATTATTTCTACCCTGTCCATTTATCACTTTTAAATATGTTGCTGCGCTAATATAATCATTTAATTTATAGTAAATATCAACACATAAATGCAACACAGCTCGCAACCCATCAATATCACGTGAATCTGCCGCATATCCTATTAATGGTTTTACCAATCTTATAGCTTCATTAATATTATTTTCATTAATTAATATACACACTAAAAAATAGGTAGCAGCACCCCATAAACCTTCACTGACAACAATAGGAGCACATACTACCTCCATGAACTTCTCTTTAGCTATAAAATTATTTTGTGAAATAAAATATATTTTACCTAAAAAAAACGCAGCGTCAATTAGTACAATGGTGTTATTTATTTCTTTAGCTAGTGTAAAAGCTTTCTGCAAATATAATTCTGCTGAAGCATAGTCCTCTTCTTGAACGCATACTAAGCCAAATAAACAGTTAATAGCCGCCGCCCGGTCCTTATCATCTATCGTATCTAAAAGATTAAATGCTGACTGTAGCGCTACCACAGCATCTACATAATTTTCACTAATATAATATTGTGTAGCTGACTCACACAAATGATCAATATCTAACAATTTTTTATCTTTGTCATATTCTACTTTTTTCACGCTATAGTCATTGATATAGTGCTGTTTCTCCACATTATTAGCACTTATATCGCATAATTTAACCAGAATCTCATATAAATGTAGTTGTTGTTTCTTTAACTCTAAATTTTTTATAGACAATGGCTGACTGTCTAAATTCAAATATGATGACTTATTCAATGCCTTTATCACACTGGCGCTAAGCTTGGAAAGAAATTCTTTATTAATCATTATGGCTCTGGCAAAATTTAGCGCTTGTTCAATATTGCGCACAATGGTATCTATATTTTCAACAACATAATCATCATTATAATTTAATGCCCGAGAATAATAACTAAATGCTTCATCTGGTACCGCTAATATGCTGCATAAATTGCCCAGACATACATAACTCCTAGCCAGTAATAAATAGATTTCATCCTTAAAGGGTAGCATTGCGCTTATTATATAATCATTTTGAGCTACCTTTCTATACATCTCAACGCTTTTTTCTAATTCATCAATTCCACGCTTTAAGTTGTCACGCCTAATTTTATGGTCTTCATTAAAATTATTTTCTACTCTTTTTAGAATTTCATCCAATTGCTTCTGCGCTATAACCATCTGCACTTGCGCTGTAGTGCGCAATTGATTATAAGCGCTTATACCAAACTCCATATTATTTAAAGGTTTGTTATTTGTGCCAGGGTTTGTCCACAAATTCGGCAATCCAGGTGAATATCTAAAATCATTACCATACATAACTTTCCTCTATCATTTAAATCTTAATATTACCCACAGCTCTCATTACAGCAATAGATTAATCACAGCCATTTAACTAATCAACCATATCCTCAAAGGGCAAGATTCTACCATTACCAATTACAAATTTCCACCAATTGATCCATAAAAAATTCCTGGTAAAAATGCTTATTAAAATTAATCGTGGCTTCTAGCCAATTAATTTTAAGTATGACACATTTTGCAACTAGTATATTAAATATATGCTAAAGTACAGTTAAAATTGTACTTCAACAATTATGCGTGTATCTAAAAACTATAACCAAAACCATGGGTAAAATTAATATGAATAATCCGCGTTATCCCTTAATCTTTAATGATATTTCAGAAACAGCATTAACAGAACTCAATCCCACTATTCACGTGCCTTCATGGTTAAATGGCGAATTTATTCGCAATGCTCCAAGTTTATTTAATTTAGCCAATTTCAGTCTAAACCATTGGTTTGACGGTATGAGCATGTTACATAGGTTTACTTTTAAATCCGGCAAAGTATTTTATCAAAGTAAATTTCTAGAAAGTAATGCTTATCTATCACTTATAAATAAGCATGCCTTAAGATCTGAAGAATTTGCTACTACTCCACAACAATCATGGATTAAGCGCATTTTTAATTTAATTCAAAATAAACTTACCGATAATAATAATGTAAATATTATTAATTTGGGTAAATACTATTTAGCTATGACTGAAACCGATAATCATGCATTAATTGACCCTCTTACACTGTCAGTTGTCAAACCACATAAATATTTGGATAATATCAAATATACTCTAAATTTAGCTCATCCACTTATTGAAATTGAGAATAACACTCTCTATAACATAGGCATTAAATTTGGACGAATATCAACATATAATATTTATAAAACCAATATTCAGACAAATACCCGGCAGATTATAGCTAAAATACCAACTAAATCGCCATCATATATGCATAGCTTTGCCAAAACGCAGAATTTTTTTATTCTTTACGAGAACCCGCTAAAATTAAGTTTATCTAAGCTATTTTTTAGCCAAAAGCCATTTATTGAAAACTATATATGGACTGATAGTCCGGTAATTTTTAGCGTAATAAGCACAACTGGTAAAATTTTAATGCAAATACCCCATGATAATTTCTTTTGTTTTCATATGGTGAATGCCTTTGAAGAGGCAAATAAGATTTATCTAGATTTAATAGTTTATCCAAATGCTGACATTATTCAGTCGTTCTATTTAAACCACAAAGTAAATATTGATAGTAATATCACTTCAAAATTATGTCGCTATATTATTGATACTGCTACCAATAGCTGCAGCAGTACTGATTTAGGAGCTAATGATCTTGAGTTTCCCTGCATCAATAATGCCTATACGCAAAAAGCATACAATTTTATTTATGCAGTTGCCGCTACAAATAATAATTTTAAATTAAATTCATTAATAAAATTAAATTTAGCAAATATGAATTCGCATCAGTTTTGGCATCAAGATGATTGTTATCCAGGAGAACCTATATTTGTACCTACACCACATAGTACTACCGAAGACGATGGCATTATAATAGTTGTTGTGGGCAACCCCAAGACTAGCACCTCATTTCTTTTATTTTTGGATGCCCGATCATTTACAGAAATTACACGAGTCAATCTACCCCATCTTTTACCAATGGGTTTACATGGTTCATTTAATAACAGTATGGATAAATTAACCAACCTAATTTGCTAATTTACAATGTGATAAATTCTAGTAATCACTACTAATGGTATAATAGCTTCCTTAATCACTATTAACAATAAAATAAGGTACTATAAGCTATGCAACAAACTGCTAAATATCGCAGAGTATTACTTAAACTATCGGGTGAAGCATTGATGGGTGGCGGTACAGCGCTATTTGATAAACCTACCATCGACTCCATAATCCTGCAGATTAAACAATTAGTTGAACTTAATGTAAAAATTGGCATCGTAATTGGCGGCGGTAATATTTTTCGGGGAGTTAATGGTGCACAATTAGGCTTAGATCGAGCCAATGCTGATTATATCGGAATGCTAGCAACAGTAATGAATGGCATTGCCTTAAAAGATTTTTTAGCTCATGCACATATCAAAACTAAAATTTATTCTGCCCTCGCTATTAATAACATTGTAAAAGGCTATAACCGTGAGAGCATGCTCGGCCGCCTTGAAGATAACAATGTAGTTATCTTTGCCGGAGGCACGGGGCACCCTTATCTTACCACAGATACTACTGCAGCACTTCGGGCCATTGAAATGCAGGCTGATCTATTAATTAAAGCAACTAAAGTTGATGGCGTTTATAATGCTGATCCACTACTTAACTCGGATGCGGTTAAATACCCTAATCTTAGCTTTGCCCAAGCCATTCAGCAAAATTTAAAAGTAATGGATATGGCAGCTTTTGATTTATGTAATCAACATCAAATAAACATTGCAGTATGTAATATCTTCAACCACAATATCCTTATTGATTCAATCTTAGGCAATATTCACGGAACACTAATTCATGCATAGTAAAATATTAATTCTTGATTTTGGTTCACAAGTAACTCAATTAATTGCCCGAAGAATCCGGGAATTAAAAGTATATTGTGAAATTCACCCTTATGATATAACAGATGCCGCCATTCTTCAATTTGCGCCGCAAGGAATTATTTTATCGGGCGGACCTAACTCAGTATATGAGGAGCAGGGATTAATTGCACCTAAAATTATATTTACCCTAGGCATTCCTATTCTGGGCATTTGTTATGGTA
>JAGOUD010000133.1 GCA_018061465.1 Burkholderiales bacterium | reverse complement strand
CTACTAATTCTTTAATTATTTTTAAAGTATGTTCTAAATTACGTTGAGCTAAGTATTTTTTTAAGCCCATAATTCTATCATTTAATTGAGCATAAGCTAAAAATTCTTCATTGGCTTTCATGATTCTTGGGTGTATTGTTTTTTGTGGATTATCTCCAATTAACAACTCTTCATAAAGTTTTTCACCGGGACGCAGTCCACTAAATACAATTTCTATATCTCCATGTGGATTAGAATTATCTCGAATAGTAAATCCACTCAAATGGATCATTTTAACTGCTAGATCAAAAATCTTTACTGGATTACCCATATCTAAAACAAATACCTCACCTCCAGATGCCATATTGCTTGCTTGAATTACTAATTGTACCGCTTCAGTAATAGTCATGAAGTAGCGAATAATATTTGGATGAGTAACTGTTACTGGTCCGCCATGTTTAATTTGCTCTCGAAAAAGCGGTACTACAGAACCTGATGAACCTAAAACATTGCCAAAACGTACCATAGTAAATTTAGTGTGCGTAGTTTGACTATTAAATGCCTGAAGTATCATTTCAGCTAAACGTTTACTAGCTCCCATTATATTAGTAGGGCGAACCGCTTTATCTGTAGAAATTAATACCATAATATCTACCTTATATTTCTGTGCTATTTTTGCAACTATGTAGGTACCTAGAGCATTATTTTCTATTCCAGTTAATGGGTTGGCTTCAACAATTGGTACATGCTTATATGCTGCTGCATGGTAAATGGTATTAACTTGATAATTTTTTATAACCGAGTCGATCAATAATTCATCGCCAATAGAACCTAAAATATCAACTTTAGCTATATTAGGATGAGTGGTGGAAAGTTCGCGTTCAATGCTATAGAGAGCAAACTCTGAATTATCCAGCAAAATTAATAGTTGCGGTTCCAGGGTTGCAATTTGGCGTGATAGTTCGCTGCCAATAGAGCCGCCAGCGCCAGTTACCAAAACTATTTTTGTATAAATATTTTTTTGCATGAGCTCTATATTCGCCGGAATTTGCTCTCGCCCCAGTAAATCTTCAATATCTACTTCTTTAATATCATTAACTGTAACCTCTCCACTAATTAATTCCGATATGCCAGGCAGGGTTTTTATTTCAATAGACAATGGTTCGATTAAATTAATTATTTCACGGCGTCTGGTATTAGCCGCAGATGGTATAGCAAGCAATATTTGCTTTATGTTATTTTTACTTATGATTTCTTGCAATGTAGCTGGGGCGTGGACAGTTATACCGCAGATGCTTTTTCTCCATTTATGCGGATCATCATCAAATAAAACTACAGGATTGTATTCAGTTCCATTTTGTAGTGCTAAACAAATTTGCACTCCAGCAACACCAGCACCATAAATTGCCACATTAATTTTGCCGCGGTCATTTAAATTCCGTAATAGTCCACGAAAGATAAAGCGTGTTCCCCCAATATAAGCCAGAGCAAAAACCCAAAAAATTATAATTGATGTTTTAGGAAAGGCGTTGATTTGCAAAAAATGAATAACTCCAATTAGAATTAATACTGATAAGCTAACCCCGTAGAAAACAATGGTTACGACTTTTTCATCTAAATATTTTATAACTGCACGGTATAAGCCAAAGTTAATAAAAATTGGAATAGTCCATAATGGTAGGGCTAAAAATATCCACATATAAGGATTAAGTTTATGATCCCAATTACCACCTAAGCGGAGTAACACCGAGGTAAATAGTGCAAGCGGCAACAGAATAAAATCCATAGCTAATAACGCTTGAATGTTTTTAGACTTTAATTGGGTAAATATCTGTGTAAGAAAAAACTTCGTATGGTACATAATTTTTGTCGACATAATAACGTACTTAAAACTAAGGCAGCATTATAGCACTTATTAGGTACTTCATCGTCTTTGAATCCTGGACTTTGTAAAAATTTGATAAAAGGCTTCTAACGGATTATTCATATACTAAATACCCGAGTATTTCGTGATAAATTGTAGCTACTTGGTGCATTGCTCCAGCGTTCGGGATGAACATTAGTGCGGGGGTTAATGCATTATCATCAGTGTAATAGTCAGTGGAGCCAGCAACCGGGTTTAACCCATACTTGTGAAATAACATCATGGCGCGACGCATATGAAAAGCTTGAGTAACTATAATTACATTTTTAATATTTCTTGCCAATAAAATATTAGCTGCAAATTTTGCATTTTCATCAGTATTTCTGGATTGGTTTTCTACTATAATTGGATTAGTTACTTTATAAATGTCTATAAGTAATTCACGCATTAAATCTGCTTCACGTATATTACCTGTATAGCCCCCGCTGGGAATAATTAGTTTAGTTGGGTCTTGTTTAGCTAAAAATACTGCATAATTAAGCCTAATTAGGGTAGCTTTGGACACATTCGCATCCAATGTGTACTCTGGTCCCTTTCTATTTACCCCTCCGCCTAAAATTACAATTGCTTGGCTTGATTGAAATTCTTGAGAAGTTAAAGGTGGCAATTCATATTTTTTACTAATCCAATAGGCCATTATTGGAGTGGCCTGAATATACAACAATAATATGCCAAGTAGAGCAATAATTATGCCGGTTTTTTTGCGAAAATTCGTGAGTATAATGCCAATGATGATAATTATAATTGCATTAAATGGCGGCAAGAAAAAGCTTTGTAATAAGCGATGCACAATAATTAATAACATAAAGTAGTCCGATTAACTTAAAATATTGCATTAGTGCCAATTAATAAGAGCTGAAAAATAAAAAATCAATGTGGTATGGATTCCTGCAACAATTAATTTTGAATAGGAACGCGCGTAAGAATGCCCACTACGTATTGATTTGGGTAATAAATTTTGCTCTTAATTAGCATGTTAGTGCTTAATTATAATTGATATATTAATATAGGGAGAAAAAAATGGCAAAAAGAGTTGCCTTAGTAACAGGAGCTATGGGGGGAATAGGTACGGCAATATGCAAGGCCTTATCGAAAAGTGGGCATTTAGTAATTGCAACTTACTCAGGCAATGAAGATAAATGTAGAGCTTTTTTAGAGAAGACGCGCCAGGAAGGTTTTGAATTTTATCCCTATAAATGTGATGTGGCAGATTTTGAGTCATGTCAAGATATGATGTCACGAGTTTTGGCAGATATTGGTACAGTTGCGGTATTAGTTAATAATGCAGGTATTACTCGTGATGGACAGTTCAAAAAAATGTCTAAAGAAGCATGGGATGCCGTTATTAATACTAATTTAAATAGCATGTTCAATATAACTCGGCAAGTACTTGATGGTATGTTAAATAGTGGCTTTGGGCGAATAATTAATATTTCATCAATTAATGGGCAAAAAGGGCAGTTTGGGCAGACAAATTATTCAGCAGCCAAAGCTGGAGTGCATGGTTTTACTATGGCATTAGCTCAAGAAGTTGCCAGAGCTGGAATTACAGTTAATACTATTGCTCCAGGATATATAGCCACAGATATGGTAATGGCGGTTGCTGAGAGTGTCCGAAATAAAATTATTGAGGGCATACCAGTTGGCAGACTTGGAAAACCAGAAGAAATAGCAGCATTAGTTGATTATTTAGCTTCAGATATAGCTGGATTTATGACGGGAGCTGAATTAGCAATTAATGGCGGGCAACATATGTTTTAATGTTTTTACTTATGATACTATCGCAAATTGTAAAAATTCATGATGCTAATGCCTCTGAGATGATAAAATACGGCAGTATTGTTTAAAAACTGTTGTAGGTGAATTTATGTTTAAGACCCCGGAAAATTTTGAAGAGTTCTTTTCTCATCTGGCAAAAAGTGGTCAAAATTGGTTTCATAGCCTTCTTGGACATCGTAAATCACATGTTGTTGATCCTGAAGCTTATGCTTTTGTTGATATGTATCAAAAGTTTTTTGATAATACTAAAAGCTATTTAGATTCGCAGCATGCTTTTTATCAAGAACAACTTGCGCTGTGGCAATCATTTTTTAAGCTTGAACATGATCATGTGACTCGTGAAGTGGCTAAATCTTCGGATAAGAGATTTGCTGATCCAGAATGGGAAAAAAATCCATTTTTTGCTTACTTAAAACAAAGCTATTTAAGTATGTCCGATTATTTAGTAGAATTTGCAGCTAAATCGGATTTGGATGAAGAAACTAAATTGCGGATGAAATTTTTTCTGCGGCAATACCTAGATGCCATATCGCCAACTAATTTTGCCCTTACTAATCCAGAGGTAATTAAAGCAGTTGTAGATACTGGAGGTATGTCTTTAGTTGAAGGCATGAAAAATATGGCTGAAGATATGAAAAACGGCTATATTTCAATGACTGATGAGTCACATTTTGCCGTGGGTAAAAACCTAAGCGTTACCGCTGGCAAAGTTGTTTTTAAAAATGATTTAATTGAATTAATTCAATATACTCCAACAACTGATAAAGTGTATGAAATACCGCTTTTGATAGTACCGCCATGTATCAATAAATATTATATATTAGATTTACAACAGCATAATTCGATGGTTAAATATTTGGTTGATGAGGGGTATACAGTATTTTTGATTTCTTGGAAATCGGCTGATGCAACAATTCGTAATTATCGCTGGGAAGAATATACTAATATTGGAGTAATTAAAGCACTTGAAGTGGCTAGAGAAATTAGTGGGCAAGAAAAAATTAATACTTTAGGCTATTGTATTGGCGGACTTATTTTAACTACAGCATGCCTGCTCTTGAAAGAGCGTAACCTCGAGTGGGTAAATTCTCTTTGCCATATGACGGTTATGTTAGATCATGAAGATCCTGGTGATATTAAATACTTTTTAGATCGGGATTTGATGAAGTTGCAAGAAGTGCAAAAGCATGGCGGTGGAATTATGTCTGGTCGTATTATTTCTCAAACATTTTCTGCTTTAAGAGCTAATGAATTAATCTGGAATTATTGGGTGAATAATTATTTATTAGGCAAGACGCCAAAACCATTTGATATTTTATTTTGGAATAATGACGCGGTTGATTTACCTATTTTAGTTCATTCTTTCTTACTGAATCGGTTTTATGTGCAAAATGATTTGGTAAAAAATAATTTAGTTATTGATGGTGTTACTATGGATTTAACTAAACTTGATTATCCCGCTTATTTATTTGCAGCTCAAAAAGATCATATAGTGCCATGGACTTCGGCATATAAAACAACTAGGTATTTAAAAGGTGATGTGCGTTTTGTTTTGGGCGCCTCAGGGCATACTGCAGGGGTGGTAAATCCGGTAAGTAGTGGTAAACGTAATTATTGGGTTAACCCTAAACTTACCGCAAACCATGATGAATGGTTTAAAAAGGCTAAAGAAATGCCTGGTAGCTGGTGGAAGGATTTTTCAGCTTGGTTGGTTCATTTATCTGGAAGCCAGATTGCAGCGCCTAAAACTTTAGGTAATAAAATATATCCACCGGTAGTAGATGCACCTGGGGAATATGTAAAAGCACGTGCATTGTCAATTATGGAAGCGGAAGCACTTTAAGGTTTGGCAACGTACACGGTTTAAAGACAAAGAGTAATTTTAAGGGGTAAATTATGGGTAATGTGGTTATAGTTGCGGCAAAGAGAACTGCAGTAGGTAGTTTTATGGGAAGTTTAGCGAAAGTTTCTGCCCCAGAATTAGGCAGTATTGTGATTAAATCCTTGTTGGCAGAAACCAAAGTTAAGCCGGAACAAATTTCTGAAGTTATCATGGGGCAGGTTTTGACGGCTGGTTCTGGACAAAACCCTGCCAGACAAGCTACGCTAAAGGCAGGGTTACCGACAGCAACTCCTGCAATGACAATTAACCAAGTATGTGGTTCTGGCTTGAAAGCTGTGTATTTAGCAGCACAAGCCATTATGTGTGGTGATGCTGATATTGTTATTGCTGGCGGTCAGGAAAATATGTCAGCAGCGCCATATGTTTTACCTGGGGCGCGCGATGGCTTTAAGATGGGCAATACTACTTTGCTAGATTCTATGGTATACGATGCATTAACTGACGTTTATAATCAGTATCATATGGATATTACTGCAGAAAATGTCGCAAAAAAGTATAATGTGACACGTGAAGATCAAGATCAATTTGCGGTTACTTCGCAAAATAAAGCTGAAAAAGCGCAAAGTGAAGGTAAATTTAATGATGAGATAGC
>JAGOUD010000008.1 GCA_018061465.1 Burkholderiales bacterium | reverse complement strand
TAACAACTGGTATAAATTAAAACGTCAGTTATTTAATCATGTGATTGCTGACTTTATTAGATTCAATGGAATGCCATTATTAATTAACGCACAGCTTGAAGGTTGTGTCAATGCGTAAGTTCTAGAATATATCTACCGCGTAGGAAATGATGAGTTTATCATTTTGGCAAAAGGTTATTCAGTTGTAGAGTTACAGCAATTATTTAGTAATATTGGGCGTGAAATTAAGTTGTCAAGCACGCAGGTTGACGTTGTAATTCGCAGTGGAGTTGTAAATACAAGATTATATAAATTTGATGCCCAAGCTATTTTAAGGAATTTGAGCCTATTATTATATTATGCACGTCGTGAAAATATTAATTTTGTGCTTTATGATAATAATTTGCCATTTTTACAAAATAACCGTCTTGATAATCCGCTATTAATTGAAAGTTGTTTGTTAAATAACTGTTTTAAACTATTTTTACAACCTGTAGTAAATGAGCATGGTGTTGTAATTAGGCTTGAAGTTTTGACCAGATTAGTTTTACGAGGAGAGGTTTATTTACCAAGTAGTTTTTTGCCATCTATTCAGCGCAATCATTTTACAGAAAAATTTGATGAATGGGTGCTTAATAATCTAATTAAGTTGTTACACAGTACTTTTTGGCAGGAAGAACTTCAACAACGGCATTATTGTTTTGCTATTAATGTCTCACCATCATCGAGTGGGTTTTTGCAGCATATTCAAAATTTGTTGCATATAATTCAAGCGAGTGATTTAGATCTTAATTTGATACAGTTGGAATTTGAAATTACAGAAGAAGCGTTTATAAGAAATGAAGTTCAGAATGAAGATGTTTTTATGGAAGTAGCGAAACTTATTCACTCCAAGAATATAACGTTGTCAATTGATGATTTCGGTGTGGAGGGTTCTTCTTTTGAGCGTTTAATGGCCTGTAACTTTGATGTTATAAAAATTGATAAGTCTTTAGTTTTACAATTGTTGAGTGATGGATATCGTGGCAAATCATCCAAATTTATTATTAAATCTTTACTGGGCTTGTCTGTCGACTTAGAAATGGATTTAATTGTTGAAGGAGTAGCAAACAAGGAGATCTACATGATTTTACGGCAAATAGGTTGTAAGTTTTTTCAGGGCTATTATTTCTTTAAACCCTTACCAACCGAAGAAATTGAATCTTTAATTCAGCAAAAAAGGTTGGACAGATTTGATAAAGTAAGCATCTAATGTTGTATGATGGTCTTTTCTTTTTATGTCTGCTACTCAAGATTAGTCAAGTGGATTAGCTATTACTACAACCTTATTTTTACCAGTAATTTTAGCTTGATAAAGTGCATGATCGGCATATTCAATAATAGTGCTAGGATTGCTTCCTACTTTTGGAATTATTTTACAAACCCCGAGACTTATCGTTACAATTTCCGCTGTTGTCGAAAATTTATGGACAATACCTAAATTTTGAATTGCACGCCGACATTTCTCCGCAACAACTTCAGCTTGTTGGGTTTCAGGTAGAATTATTGCGAATTCTTCACCACACCATAGCGAGCACAGAGATCGGCAGGTCGTGATAATGTTGCCGCTAAAGTTGTGGCAACTGTTTTCAAACATTTATCACCGCTAACATGGCCATAATTATCATTGTATAATTTAAAGAAATCTATATCAATAAAAATGAAAGATATAGTCGATTGATTTCGAATCGCTCGAGACCATTCATGGTTAAGCATTGTATCGAAATAACGCCGGTTGGCTACTCCAGTTAGCGCATCGGTGCGATTTAAAATAATTAGTTGTTCATTGGAGAGTTTTAATTCCAGCGTTTTCTTTTTTACCAAGCGTTCAATAATTCGGGTTTGTTTTAATATCATCTGCAAATATGCGATAAAAAAAATAGTAAACATTAACCCTAAGAAGGATACAAACTCAGGAATTTTATTTTGTCTAACCCGAAGATAACTTTCAGAGGGGGTGGCAACTAAACTCCAGTCAATACTGCTGTAATCATCGGGTAACTTAACTAGCGAGGTTAGCCCTACTTCTAGTTTTGAATTAATATCAGAACTATTACGATGATAGAGTAGCTTATCTGGAGTTGAGGCATTATTATCGATAATTTTTAGATCAACATTAGCTAAATTATTACTGAAAACTGAAGCGTTAAAAATTTGCTCAAGATTTAATAGCGCTAGCATGAATTCAGTCGGTTGGCTTGAATTAATATCTTTTAGAGAGACGCTTTTGTTATAGAGTGGTGCAATGCCTAATAATAATTTTTTATGTGGATAACTTTGTAGAGAGGTAAGTGTTGCATTTACTTTTTTTGTTTCTGCTGCTGCTTTGAGTGCCTTTAGCACGGCTGGATCAGAACCAATATCTAAACCAACAATAGACACCTCTTGCGGTACGGGGAAAGTATAAAAAATAGGGAAGTATTTTGGACGTATTTTGGCTGCAACCATCGCATTGGTATGGCTTTGTTCTAAAATATGAAAACTTGGGTCTATAATTTGTTGTTTATGCTCAATAACAAGCCGCTCAGAGTTGTTAACTTGTTTTATAAATGCCAGTAGTTTAATGGACCTAGTTGTATCTAAGACTCTTTCAGAATTAAGACTAAACGATTTATAATCAAGAGCGGTTTGAGTATTAAATCCAGCGCTAAATAAGCCTAAAGCATTAATACTATGGTCTAATTCATGGTAGAGTGATAAGGTTTGGATGCTCACGTCTTTTTGAAATTCACTGATGATTGCACGTTGTTGTTGTTGATAGAGATACCATCCAGTAAATCCAGATATAGTTATACTTGTCATAGCAATGATAAATAAAATTATTTTCTGATATTGAATAATTAGTTTTACTGGTCTTTTCAATTTGGTTCTCATTTAAGTGCCTAAAATAGCGCTACCAAACAATAAGTGCAGATCATATTGTAGGCGTGAATACCGTTATTATAATTGTGTGTAGTTATAGTAGGTATTTATAATTTGATGGCATGGTCATGAATTTCTATTTTAAGTGCTGGAATAATAATTATCTCTGTTTGTCTGCTTTAATATTGATCTAAGCTCGTAGTTAGTACACGGCACGGTGGCACCATTATAAACTTTTTTTATTTAAAATGCAAATTTCGTTGAACTTAGGGGTAGCTCTAACATGGAGACAGCTTAATAGGTTGTGATTGTAACATATCTGCTTTCAAGTCCTAGCCAACAAAAGTGTTGGCTAGGTGGTTAGGGTGTTGTATTGGTGATTTTTTGTCTTTTCAGTTATACTACTGCTCGTATTAGATGTTTTATGTGGTATAATCTTGACCTTGCAAAAATTTAAGGAGTATAATAAGCATAATGGTAATAAAATACAATAACATAAGAAAGCATGGATTAATCATGTTAAGCGCTGTGATGCTTGGAGCGTGCACTGGTGGTGCCGTACAAAATAATAATACACAGCAAACCGTTAGTGGTGCTGCAGTCGTAGCATCTAATATTAGCAAATCTAGTGAGCAATTTGTAAAAAACAGCTGTATTGATGGTGTGTTTGCTGCAGATGGCAGTTTAGGCTTAACCAACACTTGTCATGCCGCACAATCATTAGCTCAGGCCAATCTTAAGTTTGTTGCTCAAGATACAAGTGGCGATGCAATTGCATTGGATAAATTTTACAATTCAGCTTCAGGTTTGAGTCTAGAGTTTTCATCGGCAGGTTCCAATCAACAGATTGGTAGCTTTGTGTCAGTGGATAGAAGTTTAGTAATTGATGCTGGACAAACATTGGTTTTTAGTGGCCCGATTAATCAAGTTGATCAAGATTCATTTGATTCGATACAAGCGAATAAGACCTTGGAGCTAATTAGCTTGGGTGGCGCAATAAATAGCAACAATTTATCCACAGCTAATCTGCCTACTTCGCAAAATATAGATACAGTTGATGAGCAAAGTAATGGAAAATCGCTTTTAGCAGTTGCGGTTGTCAAACCAGGCGCATTATCACTAAAAATAAATACCGCCAAGGCTGGATGTGGTACGTGGACTAACTGTGATAATTTAACCGCTCAAGTGAATGATTCTGCTGGAGCTGCGGTTGGTTCTATCACGGTGCCAGCGGCGTCTTTTGGTAAAACCTATTCAGCTACGATTCCTAATTTAACTCCAGGTAAATATACAGTAACATTGTCAAATGTTAGTAATACAACCGTCGTAAGCTCTAATTCTGCTCCAGTAATTAAATCAAGTGCAACCACTAATGATGAGGTAATCTATACCACAACAATGGGATCAGCTAAAGTGAAGGTAGATACAAGTAAAGCTTCTTGTGGGAGTAGTGCTAACTGTTCAGGTTTAGCAGTGTCATTAGTTAATTCAATTGATGGTACTTCAGTTGCTAACTTTAATGTTCCTGCATCCTCTGTTGGTAAATCTTACACACAAACATTAACAGGTGTACCTGCTGGCAATTACACCGTGGTTGGATATCCAATTGAGAATACTAAAGTAACTTATTCTAGTAAAGAAGGTGCGATTAATGTCATTGCGCAAGAAACAGCTGAGCAAGCGATTACTTATTCATCTAGCGTCACTACAGGGAATTCCTTAATTTCATTAGCTACCTTGCTAAGTGCTGAAAGTGTAAATTTACCAGTGACAATTATAAATACAGCGGCTAGTAATCAAGTTGTATATAGTGGGTTAATTTCGCAAGGTTCTTCGGTTAATGTCTTGGGGCTTGAACAAACTAGCAAGGGGTATGCGTATAAAGTCTGTGTTCCAGTTGGCTATGCTAACCCAATGCAAGCTAAATATTTTATGCAAACTAGTTGCCAAAGTTTAGCGATAACTAAACTGAAAACCACTAATTTAACGCTTTCAATGAGAACCAACCCAGTTACGCTGTCTAAAATGAACGTACAAATAAGCGGTTTGCTGGCAGGCGATTCAGCAGTAGCTAAATTTAGCGATTCAGTTAATAAATATATTTATGCTCCGCTCAGTGTCGGTTCTAATGGTAGCACGGTTGCTTCTTTTGAAAAGAACAGTAATTTAATTATCTCTACTGCAGCAACCACAAAAACAGCGGTGTATAATGTCAATCCAGTAAGTACGTTATTAAAGGTCACGGGTGCAGGAACTATACAAATTCCATTTAGCACAGCAATAGTTGGTGCGCAACTAGATAAGGCAACTAGTTACAATTATGTAAATAATACCTTAATTTATGTACCAGTTAATCAATTTGGTTTAATTTCTTACGTTGTAACTAATACAACGGATGAACTTGAATCTGGAATGGTGTTTCCTGCTGCTACAAGTTATCCGAGTGGTGTGACAATGGATGTAACCAGAACTACATGCCTATGTCCAACCTGTTCGCCAATACGTAGCGTAAGTAGTTTGGAGCCTGGTCAAAGTTGTAATGTGGTATTTAAATATCAACCGATAGTATATGGTGAAAATGCTTCATTTAATTATAGCATGACCTTTGTGGGTGAGACTAGTAAAAAGCTATTTGCAACACCATTGATTAGTATACCATTTAGCTCTCGGTCTAATTAATGAATTTGGTTTAAATTTTAAATTCTTAGTCGTTGGTAAAGGTAATTAATTACGGCGCTTGTGAAATTGTCAACAAGCGCCGTTGCCTTATTCTGGTTGTGTTCTTTATTTAGTTTAAAGTTATTTCTAGCAAGGGTTTTACAATTTTAAGATGGTCAAAGTTTATAAATATTGCATAATTTATGTGTTATAATTCTAGGTTACTCTGTTTGTATTGAGCGAGTATATTGTAAAGTTGTGATCTTCTTGGAGTTAAATTTCTTTGATTGAGTCTAGCTGGATTTATTTAATCGTAGCTATTAGTGAGTTAATTTATAACAAAATCATATTTGCTTGGTATAAGCTAAATTTTTAGATGGTTAAATTAATGGTTATGCAAAAAAAATATCTTGCTCGAATGCTTAATACTCTGTTAATGGTGGTGGTGTTGTTTAATGCAAGCTGTTCACTTATGCCGCGAACCGTTTTAGGTTCTGACTCCAGTGAGGTTATTGAATCTAGCGTTAGCAGTGGGAAGTATAAAATCCATGTTTATCCAATTGATGCAACATCTGTTGCGCAGAATAGTAAAACTAGTTATGTTTACACTATTGGAAGGCGCGACCAATTAACTATTTATGTTTGGGGTCATCCTGAATTTAGCTCGCCACTTGGTGCGTCATTTACGAACGACCGTAGTCCGTTTTTGATAAACAATAGTGGTCAAACAGATATCAATGATGCATACATTGCAAAACAAAATATTATGGATAATGGTATGAATTCATACACTGTTGATGAACAGGGTAATATTTATATCCCACTAATTGGAGAAGTTAAATTAGAAGGCAAGACTATTAGCCAAGTGCGTAAGGAATTATCCATCCGCTTATCTAAATATGTGGTAGATCCACAGGTTAGTGTAAGAATGACTTCGTTTCGAAGTAAGCTGGTATATGTTTTAGGCGAAGTTATGAAACCTAATGCCATTAATTTAAACGATGTTCCGTTAGATTTGGCTGGGTTATTAAGTTTTGCTGGTTGGGTAAATTTAGACTCTGCGGATGTTAAAAATATTTATATTTTACGCTTGGTATCTGAAAGCGACATTACAGTTTATCGACTTGATGCAACTAGCCCAACAAACTTGTTATTTGCAAATGGTTTTCTTTTGAAGTCAGAAGATATTGTATTTGTGACAACCGCAGGCGTAACGCAGTTCAATCGAATAATGTCTAAGTTCCTTACTGCAGCACAAAGTATTTGGTTTACAGCAAATATTGTTCCTGTAGGAAATAAAATTATTCCTGATTAGGAGAGAAATGACAAAAGACTACGTACGTGAGATAGGGCTAGCCACATTAATTAAAAGTATTAAAATTAATATTAAAATAATTTTATTAGTTTTAATGCCATTTATGATTGTGATTGTAGCTTTGGTTGTATTGGCAAATCAACGGCAAATTAGTAAATACACTACGACTGGTGTTATTCAGGTTAATAATACTTCTCCTTTAACTTATTCGGATTTACCATCATTAGATTCTAGCAACGATCGCTCAACTGCCCAAATAAATACCAATGGACTATCTACGAATAGTGAAATAATCGTCTCGTTGTTAACTAGAGATTATATTCTAAAAGACATTATTATAAAAAATAATTTTGATATTGAGGTACAAGAGCTAAAAAGTGATGGGTGGGCTGATAAATTAAAGAGTATTTTTAGCTCTCATCGACCACCGGTATATCCTATTATTAATAAATTTGAGGTTTCGCATCGCTATTATAATCATAAATTAAAATTGGTATTTACATCGCAACAGGAGTATGTTTTATATGATAACTATGCTAAATTAGGCAATGGTGTTGTAGGTAAGCCCTTAATTACCAAAGACGTTACGTTATTAATTGCTTCTTATTCTGGTATTAGTAAACAAAAATTTACTCTAATGAAGAAATCGGTTGATTCTGTGGCTGGTGGTTTTATCAAGAAGATAAAAATTGATCCAGTGCTAATTATGAAAAAAAGTGGTCAGAGCGATACTGGGGTAATTGATATCTCAATAACTGATACTAATCCAATTCAACAAGCCGCGCTAATTAATGATATTATAGATGAAGTTCGAACTAAATCATGGGAACGCCAACGCCAAAGTTTGAAACAATCAATTGAATTTCTTGAAGAGCAAAAAAAAGTTGCAAAAAAAAATATGATAGAGGCTCAAGAAGCATTAGTGAGTTTTCAAGATACTAATCATATTATAAATTTGGATGAACAAGCTAAAAATGACTTATTAGAAATGACAGATTTAGATGTAAAAGCGTTAGACAAGCAAATTACGCTTAATCAGTTTAAATCCTTATATACTGCAAATCATCCGATAATTATTGCGTTGAAGCTTCAATTAGCCCAAGTTGTTAAGAAGCGCGATGCGGTACATGCTGACTTTAACAGATTACCGGTTAGTCAATCTAGGTTTGCAACCTTAAAGAATACTTTTGATGTAAATCAACAATTATATTTATTGTTGTTGAATAAGTCGCAGAATCTTAGAATTCAGTACGCAGGTATCAGTAGTCCAATTTATGTTTTGACTTATGCAACAAGTGATGTAGCACCGATTCTTACGCCTTTATCGGCAAAATTAATCGCTTCAAGTTTAAGTGGAGTTTTATTGCTTGAAATTTTCTTTGTGCTGTGGTTTACGATTTGGATGACTGGAGATCCTAATTTATTACCACATTTAATTGATTCTAAATTATTGGCGATACTTCCATATTTACGTGATAAACGCAAAGTGGTTAGTTATCGTCATCCAGGATTTAATGTGATTAATGCTTATTTTTTGCTTAAATTAGTAAACAGTAAAAATACTAGTGTGTTTTGTAATTTTGGAAGCATCAATGCTGGAAGTGGTAAAACTTTTGTCATTGACTCCATAAGTGATTACTTTGTTAAACGCGGTAAACGTGTGTTGCAAATTTGTTTTGGGACTAATTATAAATTTATATCAGTTAAAGATGTTTATCAGCATCTTGATGGTGAGTTGGGTTTTAGTGATATCTCCATTAAAAAAGTTAAATTGGAGATGAATATTGCTAGTTCGATGGATGTAAATGGATTTAAACAGTTCTTTGGTCGAGTATCTAATTTTGATTTTATTTTTATTGAGTCGTGGGCTATTTTAGATTCTCAGGTCTTTATGAATATTTCCAAATTAGTCGATGAAAATATTATTATTAGTGAGCCACGTGATACGCCAGGATTAGTTAAAATAATGGCGGATGGTTTTTCCAATTTGGATATTAATATTTCACGAATTATCTATAATCATCCAAAAAATCCGTTGTTAAATTCAGTTTACTCGATAAATAAAACCGATTAGGAGTGAAAAATGAAATTAGTATTAATTTATCGTAATCGAGTTGATGGTGCGAATAGTATTGAAGAATTGTTTCATACTTTAGCACAGGAGTTTCGTAAAAGATTTGAAGTTATTGAATATCAAATGGGAACTCGTTCTAATTTGCTCCGTGATGTTTTTAACCTACGCCGGCTCAAAGCAGATGTCTATCATGTTACTGGTGATGTGCATTATGTGGCTTGCTTTTTACCAAAGCGTAAGACGGTGTTAACGATTCATGATATTCATCATTATAATTATACGCTGCACGGTTTTAAAAAATTAATATATAAATGGTTATATCTTACGATACCACTGCGCTCGATTTGTTGTTTATCAACTATTTCAGAGGCAACTAAGCAAGTTCTGGAACAACAATTTAGCTTAGGTGTCTCTGTGAATGTGATTAATAATTGTTATAATAAAACTTTGTTTGTAGCAAAACACAAAGATTTTAATTCTGCTGAACCAGTGATTTTACATCTTGGAACTAAAGCTAATAAAAATTTACCTAATTTAATTACTTCCTTAACAGGTATTAAATGTAAGTTAATGGTTATTGGGCGTTTAAATCCCGAGTTGATACAATTATTGGCAGATAATCAGATTAATTATACTAATCTTTTCAACTTGAGCTTGTTGGAAATTTATAATAATTATGTTCAAGCTGATTTGGTAGCGTTTGTTTCACTCTCAGAGGGTTTTGGTATGCCGATTATTGAGTCTCAGGCAGTTGGTCGGGCGGTGATTACTTCGAACTTTGACCCGATGCTGAGCGTGGCTGGTACGGCAGCTTGTTTAGTTGATCCATATTCGGTAGCTGAAATTCGCTTGGGGATTTTAAAAATTATTAATGATGCGAAATATCGTGAGCAATTAATTGCAGCTGGATTTGAGAATGTCCAACGTTATTCACCCCAAAATACTGCAGAACAATATTCTAAGCTTTATTTAAGTATTTTGGAGTAAAGTAAGATTAGAAATAACTCTAAAATTGAGCATCGGTTATTAAAAACTACGTTCGTATCACTTTTATCAACCGCTCTATCAATTATTATTCAATTAATCAGTGTTCCAATTTGTTTGCGCTATTGGGGTAAGACTACCTATGGAACATGGCTGGCACTGTCTGCTGCATATACAATATTACGAACAGTTGATGGTGGATTTACTGCTTTTGTTGGCAATAAATTGAATATGTTATATCATCAGGATCAAGATGAAATGCGTCGAGTTTTATCCTCTGCGATTTGGGGTGTTATTTTATTGGGTAGCACGCAAATTATTATTGTACTGGCGCTTTATTTTAGTAATAGTCTGGGTTTAATTATGGGGGGGGCGGCTAGTCAACTTACTGCCAATCAAACAATTTTTGGTTTAATGGTGATGAGTATAACTTGGATTTTAACCGGTTCATATATTGGGGTTTTGCATCGGTTTTTGATTCCAAATGGGATGTTGTATCAATTGCTGTGGTGGGTAATGTTGTTGCAAGTTTCGCAAAGTTTGTCGATAATGTTGGCTGCATATTTGCAGTTGAGCGTGTTTAATGCTGCGCTATTTTTTGCGTTTGCTCAGGCAGCTGTTTACATTTGTTCAGCATTTTATATTAAATGGCGCTTGCCACAGTTTTATCCGTGGTTGTCAGGGGCCAAGTTAAAAATCGGGCTAAGGGAGATGGTACAATCTTTTCCGATGACCATTAATGGTGCTGTTCAACAAGCAGGGAATAGTGGTGTAGTTATTTTAATTTCTGTAGTACTTGGCGCAGCTGTAATTCCAATTTACTCAACTATGCGGACGTTAAGTAATTTATGGACAACAGTAACCAATATTGTAACGGCACCTTTGTTGCCTGACATTGTTCGTTTTCATGCAACTAAAGAACCACGTAAATTTATCATGATTCATAAAACACATATTTTATTAATGAGTATAATTATTAATTTATCAATTATGCTTGCTTATCCATTAATTGATACAGTTTATCTATATTGGACTCGAGGGAAATTGCCGATTGATCATCGGTTGATTTGTTTGTTATTAGCATCGGTATCGGTATTTGCACTAAATTCTTTGTTTAATACTTTTTTAACAGGATTAAATAACGGTCGCTATTTAATAGTTATGGGGTTGATGCGCGGGTTGTTTGTTTTAATTGCTGGATATTTTTTATTGCCAATCTTTGGCTTAAGTGGCATTGGAATGGCTATTTTATTAGCCGAGGTTTTATTAATGGTAGCCAATACCTTTATTTTTATTCGTGGTGAGTTGAAATCAATTGGTGCTAAACGTGAATTAATGTTTACGTGGTATGATGGATTATGTTTTTTATCAGTATTAGGTTTTTTATTACTTAATGTATTTATCACCAATTTGAATATGATGTATTATTTGATTAGTCTTATTGTATTATTAATTGGTATTATTTATTCTTGGGTAAATTTAGATATTGAAATTAGGTCAAGAATATTGCGTATGTTTAAAATCATACGCTGATATGGATTAAGTTTTATTTGTGGGAGTGTTTATGAAAAAAGTCTTGGTGATTGGTAAGTTTAACACAGAAAGTTTTGGTATGCATATTACCGAAACATTGAATGATATGGGATATCAAGTATTACGCTTTGTACCAGGATGTAACGCACCACAGGGTGGGAGTATTTTTATGCATCGTATTAATCAGGCTCGTCGAGTATTGTATGACGTAACCAGTGGAATTCCTCAGGTGCGTGTTCGACGGATGAAGGCATTATGGTCACTGGTTAAAGATCACCATATTGACTACGTGATTGTATGTCATGATTTTTTACAACCAGCAGAAGTTCAGCGCCTTAAAGATTTGACAAACGCCAAAATAAGCATGTGGTTTCCTGATGCGTTAGTTAATTTTGGCAAAGGATACTTTATGAATGCAGCATATGATGGATTATTTTTTAAAGATCCATTTATTGTTAAAGCATTATTAAATGTACCACAAAGTCCAGTGTATTATATGCCAGAATGTTTTAATCCCAAGCGACACAAATTAGCAGAAGGTATTGCAATCGCTAATGAGTACAAATGTGAAATTACTACGGCTGGCAATGCACATTCTTGGCGCGTTGCTTTTTATCAACATCTTAAAAACTATAACGTAAAAATTTGGGGTCCGCCTGCTCCGTTATGGATGCCTGTGGCCACAACAAAGCAAATGTTTCAAAATAAAATGGTGTTTAATAGTGATAAGGCTCAAGCTTTTCTTGGCGCCAAAATTGTTTTAAATAATTTACACTATGGTGAAATTTGGGGGCTGAATGTACGTACGTTTGAAGCTGCAGGCATAGGTGCTTTCCAAATGGTTGATTGGCGTCCTGGCTTAGCTCAACTTTTTAAAGATGGTGAAGAAATCATTAGTTTTAAAAACATGGCTGAACTACCTGAGAAAATTGATTATTGGTTAAATAATCCTGCCGAACGTGAAAAAATTGCGCAGGCTGGCAAAGAGCGTGCCCATCGAGAACATACTTATGAATTGCGCTTAAAGTTGATTTTAGCTACTTTAGATCAGCAAGCACAGGGCTATCCCATGCCTGTAGTCTAAAAGTACAATTAGAGTATAAAGACAGTGGCAAATAGAGTTTCAATCTCGGTACCAATGGCGGCAATGACGGTTTTAACCGCTGCGGGTGCGGTATATTATTCTGGCGCGGCTGGGTTTATTGAATATTCGGAATCATTAATTATTTTGACATCAATGTTATTGGTTTATTTAGCGCTTGAAGTTGTGCGCTTGTATCGCTTTGATAATCGGCGGTTTTTCTTAAATCCTGCATTTTTATGTGCAGTGATGACCTTAGGGCTTTATTATGGTATTACGAATACGTTATATTATATGCCCGCTGACAAAGTTGCTGCGGTTGGGATTAAGCCAATTGTTACTGATGCGATGACTAAATTAGAGTTTATGGCAATTATTGCTGCGGCTGGAATGTGGGTCGGATATTGGTCTAAATCTGCGCAGAAAATGATTGATTCTAATTATGCACAGCGTATGATTAAACGTTATTTTACGTATGATGCTGAATTAAAAGACACTGCGATTATTTTCCTGGTTGGCGTTGGTTTGTTTAGTCGACTTTTGCAGTTATATATGGGCGTGTATGGCTATTCTGGGAGTTATGAGGCATTTATTAAAGCCGCAGTCTATACGCAATATTTTAATCTTGGCGGTTATTTTGGTAAGATTGCTTTAATTGTAATTTCGCTTCAGTATTATGCTAAACCTCCTTCATTAAAAACAAGAATGTGGTTTTTCTTTGTTGTCTTTTTAGAGGTGTTTTTTGGTGGGTTTTTAACTGGATTTAAGAAAATGGTTATTTTGCCATTTATTGTTATTATCTTAAGCCAATATTCACGTACTGGTAAGACAAATATAATTTGGGTATTGCTAATTGTGATTAGTATGAATTTAGCTTATCCAATTATTGAAAGGTTTCGTGCGATTCGTAATTCAATGGAAGAAAGTTTTCCTAGTACATCTCTGGTGGATATTACTCAAATGATGTTTTTCCCCACCGATGAGCAGCTTAGTAGCGCATCTTATGACGATGATGAAGTTGATGATACACCAACGTATCTGAAAGTTATGTCACGGACCAGTATGTTGCAAATTGGTTCGCTGGGGGTTTCTTTTTATGATAGTCGAGATGAGATGCCAGAGGGAAGTCCACATGTGATTACAGAGGTCTTACTCTCACCACTCTACTCTTGGATCCCACGCTTTATTTGGTCGGGTAAAACGTTGCAAAATATTGGATTATGGTACACCCAAGTGGTAATGGATTTGAAGTATTCGTTTTCTTCTACTGCAATGGGGATTTTAACTTATTTGTATATCGGTGGCGGGTATTTGCTGGTATTAATTGGATTTATGTTTATTGGAAGCATGCAGCGTTTGACACTTGGCATAACTCAACCATGGAGAACTAGTGCTGGTTCATTGGTTGCAATGAGTACAGTTGTGATGATTTCATCAATTGCAGAGCTAAATATGGATGCTTTGATTGTGTTATTGGTGCGGATGGTACCCATTGTAGTTTGGCTGCAGTCAATAATCTATAAGCATAATGAAGCTAATCCAGATTTAAATGGTGATAATAGTAGTAAAGGTAATTTATAGTGAATAAACTTTATGCAACAATTCATTCTATTGCTGATGAAGCAAAAGGCCCTTCGTATTCGGTGCGTCGTTTATATGAAGAAATGAATATTCAGGGACATCAAGTTATTTTAGTAGATGCGGATTATCGTGCAGGTGTTACGCTACCAGGTTTCTCGAGGAGCTTTGCTCCAGGACTTGGTCCAGCTAAATTGGGTCGCGCACCACAAATGTTAAAGTATTTACGTCAACAAGCAAAATTAGGTGAAATGAAGCTGTTGCATAATCATGGCTTATGGATGATGCCGAATGTTTATCCTGGTTGGGTATCACGTGAATACAAAATTCCTTTGATTACCTCACCACGTGGAGTTTTTGCTAAAGCAGCGTGGGAAAGCGGTTCTAAGATTAAACAATTATTTTGGCCATTGTTGCAAAAACCAGCATTGGATCCGACAGTTTGCTTTCATGCTACCGCTGAATCTGAATATTTGGACATTCGTCGGATGGGATACACACAACCTGTAGCGATTATTCCGAATGGAATTGATTTACCAGAAGGTTTTCAAAAGCAAGTTAATGAATCGAAAACTGTACTTTTCTTAGGAAGAATTCATCCAATTAAAGGTTTAGCCATGTTATTGGAGGCCTGGGCAAAACTGGAGTCCTCTTTTCCAGATTGGCAATTAAAAATAGTTGGTCCAGATAATGTTGGGCACTTAAGTGAACTTCAAGAGTTACAGTCTAAGTTATCTCTTCAGCGTGTGGTTTTCATTAGTGCTGTGTATGAGCAACAAAAGTGGCAAGAGTACCACAATGCTGATTTATTCGTTTTGCCAAGTTATAGCGAAAATTTTGCAATGTCAGTAGCTGAGGCACTAGCTTGTGGGGTTCCGGCTGTAGTTAGTAAAGGAGCGCCGTGGCAGGAATTAGATGCTTATAATGCAGGCTGTTGGGTTGATACAGATAGTTCTAGTTTTGCTACTGCATTACAAAATATGATGCAAAAATCGCAAAATGAACTAATTCAGATGGGGCAAAATGGACGAAAATTGATGCAGGATAAATATTCATGGAGCATGGTATCTGCAATGATGGCTGAATTATATAGCTGGGTACTTGAGGGTGGAACTGTACCAAAATTTGTTCGATTAGATTAATATAAGGATAATTGGTTGTGAAAATAGTGGCAATTATATTAACATTTAATGAAGAGTTACATATTCAGCGCTGTTTAGAACGTTTGCAGGGTATTGCGAGTGATTTTTTAGTGGTTGATAGTTTTTCGAGCGATAATACGGTGAAAATCGCTGAAAGTTATGGTGCAAAAGTTTTGCAGCATAGCTGGGTTAATTATGCGGATCAATTTAAATGGGGCATGTCACAAGTAGATGCTGATGCTGACTGGATTATGCGCGTTGATGCGGATGAATATTTATCAGATGTATATATTGCGGATATTCAAAATAAATTAGCAACACTACCAATGGACGTTGCTGGAGTTTATTGTGGATTAAGACGGGTTTTTCAAGGTAAAATGATACGTTTTGGCGCAGTTAATATTAGTATGTTGCGCTTATGGCGTTTTGGTAAAGGTACCATGGAAACTCGTTGGATGGATGAACATGTCAAGTTGGATGGTAAAGCAATTCATTTTAGTGGTTATATTGTTGATCATAATCTGAATTCTTTAGGCTGGTGGACTGCCAAACATAATGGTTACTCGGCACGTGAAGTTGTGGATGTTTTAAATAAAGAGTATCAGTTTTTAACTAGTGGTGTGAATAAGTTAAATTTAAAATCACCATTTGGTATGAAGCGCTGGTTGAAAGAAAATGTTTATGCTAAATTACCTGGTGGAGTGCGGGCATTTGCTTATTTTTGCTATCGTTATTTCTTGGGATTAGGTTTCTTGGATGGTGCAGCAGGATTATCATTTCATTTTTTACAGGGTTTTTGGTACCGATTCTTGGTCGATGCTAAGTTAGCCGAAGTGCGGCGTGTTATGCGTGAATCTGATTTATCGGTAAGCGCGGCTATTGAAAAAGTATTGGATATAAATCTCAGCAATCAAGTTGAGTAATTTCAATATGAAAGTCAGCAATGATTAAGTCAAAATTTATAACAGAAAATTATTTTAAATTAACTATAAGTTTGATTAGTTTGGCACTATTGGCGGTCTTGTTTCTGGATAAGCCAGTTTATGAATGGTCAAAAAACCATTTACAACGTGAGACCGTTCATTCTCTGGTGTCACATGGTTCAAGCTCACTTTACGATGTACTAACTTCCGAACTATCCTTGGTTATTTTTGTTGGGACTATTTTAGTTCTCGTTGCTGTTGGTAGTCGTTTTGTATTGAGTAAAAAGCTTTTGCCGCTTTTGATTGCGTATCAAGCCTTATGTTTGCTAGTGCTTAATTTTATTAAAGGTCTACTTAAACATTTTTTTGGGCGTTGTGTGCCAGATGTTTGTTTTTTACCATGGTATATTGATCAAAGTAATCAATATGGATTTGCATGGTTAAGTAGTGTTAGTGGCTTTGCCAGCTTTCCTTCAGGTCATTGTACTTTCATGAGCTTTTGTCTTTTTTGGGTGATTGCACTACGTTCACAGTTTAGGTTGATGGTTAGTCTTTTATTTGGGTTATTATTTAGTGGTTTGGTGTTATTTAATTATCATTTCCTTGGCGATTGCCTAGCAGGTAGTGCGTTAGGAATTTTGTTTGGTGGTTGTAGTTATTGGTTGTGGCGTAGAGTTATGCGATCTGGTAAATTTAGTATGATTTTAAAGTAATTTGTGAGAAAATTTGAAATTTTAACAAGGGGTTAATGTGTTTAAAGATAAAGTTTTATTAATAACAGGTGGGACAGGATCTTTTGGTAACGCTGTTTTAAAGCGTTTTTTGAATATGGATGTTGGCGAGATTCGCATTTTTAGTCGTGACGAAAAAAAACAAGATGATATGCGTAAAAAATTTAATCATCCGAAACTAAAGTTTTATATCGGTGACGTGCGTGATATGCAAAGTGTGATGAACGTGTGTCGTGGTGTTGATTTTATCTTTCATGCTGCCGCCTTGAAACAAGTTCCTTCCTGTGAGTTTTATCCACTTGAAGCAGTGAAAACTAATATTTTAGGCACCGAGAATGTGCTTGAAGCAGCAATTCAATGTGATGTTAGCCGCGTAATTTGTTTAAGCACAGATAAGGCCGTCTACCCAATTAATGCAATGGGTATTTCCAAAGCCATGATGGAAAAAATCATGGTGGCTAAATCACGGAATTTAGATAGTAATAAAATTATTATTTGTGGTACGCGTTATGGCAATGTCATGGCATCACGCGGTTCAGTTATTCCATTATTTGTGAGTCAAGTGCGTAACAAGCTTCCAATCACAATTACCGATCCAAATATGACTCGTTTTATGATGACGTTGGATAGCGCAGTAGATTTGGTAATTTTTGCCTTTGAACATGGTCAAAATGGTGATATATTTGTCCAAAAAGCACCAGCTTCAACTGTTGCAGATATTGCACAAAGTGTGGTTGAATTATTAAATAGTCCAGATCATGAGATTAAAATTATTGGAACTCGCCAAGGTGAGAAAGTTTCCGAGGCATTGCTTAGCCGTGAAGAAGTTATGTGTGCGGTAGACCTTGGTGATTATTTTAGAATTCCATCGGATATCCGCGAGCATAATTATAGCAAATATTACGAACATGGCGATATGCATGTCTCTGAGTTTGAAGATTATAATTCACATAATACCAATCGTTTAAATTTGCTTGAAACTAAACAGCTAATATCTGGGCTTGCTTGCTTGCAAGATCGTCGTAGAGCTACCAATCTTAAGTGAGAGTCAAATTTATGCGTATTTTAATTACTGGTGCAAATGGATTTATCGGCAAAAACTTACAGGTTCGTTTAGGTGAGTTACATGGATATACCATACGAACTTATTGCAAAGATCAATCATTAATTGAGTTGGAACAACTAGTTAATACAAGTGATTTTATTTTTCATCTGGCGGGGATCAATCGACCGCAAAACCCAGCTGAGTTCACACAGGGAAATACTGAATTAACCGAATACTTATGTGAGCTAATAGCTAAATCTGGACGTAATATTCCAATTGTGATTAGCTCTTCAACACAAGCTGAATTGGATAACCAGTATGGTTTAAGTAAGCGTGCCGCTGAAGAGGCTTTGTTAAAACTCAAGCGTGAGCAAAATAACAGCGTTTATATATATCGTTTACCGAATGTTTTTGGTAAATGGAGTAGAGCTAATTATAACTCTGCGGTAGCTACCTTTTGTTACAATATTGCCCATGACTTGCCGATTATGATTAATGATCCATTAGCTAAATTAAATTTGGTTTATATCGATGATGTTGTAGCTGCATTTGTGAGTTTATTAACTTTAGGAGATGATGCGGATGTTAACCAAAGTGTTATGCCGGTTTATCAGACCACGGTTGGCGAATTGGCAAATATGATCGAGAGTTTTAAAGATAGCATTGTTAGTGGAATCACACCACGTGTGGGTACTGGTTTGGTGCGTGCATTGTATTCGACGTATTTATCGTTTTTACCGTTGGCTAAATTTTCTTATCCATTGGTTAAACATGAAGATCCACGTGGTTCCTTTGTTGAGATGTTAAAAACGCCAGATTGCGGGCAGTTTTCATTCTTCACTGCACATCCTGGGATTACTCGTGGTGGTCATTATCATCATACTAAAACCGAAAAATTTTTGGTCATTAAAGGGCGAGCTAAATATCGGTTTCGACAAATTTTTACCGATGAGTATTATGAATTAGAAGCTGATGGAAATAACCCTATAGTAGTTGAAACGATTCCTGGTTGGTCACATGATATTACCAATATTGGTGCTGATGAATTGGTGGTTATGCTGTGGGCAAATGAAATTTTTGATCGTGAAAAACCTGATACAGTTGGATTTAAGGTAAATTAAAATGAAAAAATTAAAAGTAGTAACGGTGGTTGGAACTCGTCCAGAAATTATTCGTTTATCACGAGTTATGGCAAAATTAGACCAAGCTTGTGAACATATTATTGTGCATACTGGTCAAAATTATGATTATGAGTTAAATGAAATATTTTTCAAAGATTTAGGTGTGCGCAGCCCTGATGTATTCTTGAACGCTAGTGGAAGTAACGCGGCTGAGACCATTGGCAATGTGATTATTGCAGTGGATAAAGTTTTATCTGATACTAAACCTGACGCAGTTTTGATTCTTGGTGATACCAATAGTTGTTTGGCGGCAATTCCTGCTAAACGACGTAAAGTACCAATTTTTCACATGGAAGCTGGAAATCGTTGTTTCGATATGCGCGTACCTGAAGAAATTAATCGTCGGATTGTTGATCATACGGCTGATGTAAATATGACCTATAGTTCAATTGCACGTGAGTATTTATTGCGTGAAGGCTTACCTGCGGATTTAGTAATTAAAACTGGTAGCCCGATGTTTGAAGTGTTAAATCATTATCAGCCACAAATTGATGCTTCCGATATTTTGCAGCGTATGAATTTACAAGCTGGTAAATATTTTGTGGTAAGTATTCATCGTGAAGAAAATGTTGAATCAGAAGAGAATTTCCTAAACTTGGTTGCTATTTTAAACTCCATGGCTAAAAAATACGCTTATCCAATTATAGTTTCAACGCATCCACGCACACGAAATCGGATCGAAAGCTTGGGCGTGACGTTTGATCCGCTAGTTAATTTATCGAAACCATTAGGTTTTCATGATTATGTTAAATTACAAAAGTCAGCTAAAGCTGTGCTCTCAGATAGTGGCACGATTAATGAGGAATCTTCAATTTTAAATTTCCCAGCTTTAAATATGCGTGAGGCAAGTGAACGTCCTGAGGGAATGGAAGAAGCTGCGGTAATGATGGTTGGCTTTAATTTTGAGCGAGTTATGCAAGGTTTAGCGATTTTAGAGCAACAAACTCAGAGTGATGAGCGCGTGTTCCGTCAGGTTGCGGATTATAGCATGCCAAATGTGGCAGATAAAGTTGTACGAATTATCCATAGCTACACAGATTATGTTAATCGAGTTGTGTGGAAGAAATATTAAGATTAATCGAATATTTACGAATTAGAATATACGCTTAGAATTAGATAGTTTAAATTGGAATAGCATGTTGAAAAAATCTTGGTTAATTCAGTTATAGTCTTAGCTATTGCTGGTTTTATGACTGGTTGCCATAATATAGGTAACTCTACCTCAGACATTACGGTAAATGTGGTAGAACAAAATCAGCTTAAGTTGATACTTAGTAAGTCAGTTAAAGAATGGACTGTCTGTGATGGAGTTACTGATGACAGTAAGGGATTAGCCAACGCTTTTGCAGCGGCAAAAAATGGTGCTTTTACTTTAGATATTGATTGCCCGCTTTATTTTCATGTTGCTCGCCCAATTTTTATTGATAACAATACTAGCGTTAACTTTAAAGGCTCAGGTTTAATTATTGTTGATAATGTATTGATTCCATCGTTTGTAATTGCCAATTCTTCCAATATCAATTTATCTAATTGGAAAGTTAAGTATACAGGTGGAATACCAGTAGATGAACGCACTGGTGGTTATTATAATGATGGAATATGGGTTCCAGCGAATGAACGAGATCCAGCAGTGGTGTTTTTTAGTCTTTATACACTAAAAGATTGGTTATTAAAGAATAGAAACATTAGTATGACCAAGGCTCTCATACCATTGTGGACTGGGTTTCTAGACCCAGCTGCAATTTTTTACTTGAGGGGTGATACATCTAACGTCAAAATAAATAATATGACATTATTTGTTGCTGAATCAACTACAGCTGATAAAGTTATGCCAATTGCATTTTCTTTAAATCCTGGTGAAACCAATAACCAAACCTTAAACGAACCAGCGCCTTTATCTAAGCCATATATTGAAGTTCCACATGATATAGCGTTTGAAAATATTAGCCTTGATGGTTATTATTTTGGTTGGCATGGTTCTGGACAAAATATTACAATTAAAGATGTTAAGGCATTTAAGTATAGTGATCTTCAAGATAGATTTAGTGGGCAAATTGGTGGTGTAGGTAACTGGTTTCCACCACCACATTTATTTTATTTCAACACACAAGGAAATTGGGATAAGTCATTAGATAATTCTTATTTCTCGATCTACAACATCACCGATAATGGTATCAGACTTGGCTTGGCACGGGATAAAGGTGATAATACCCAGATAGCAGGTCATGCGGTTTCATTAAAAATGCAGGGTAATAATAGTTTGGTTAATAATTATACATTGTTTCGTCCAGATGGTTTTATGGATGTGCTTTTGTCTAATAATTTAACGGTGCAAAATGTTATTGCAAATTATGATTCCTCATTTATTAATTACACGCTGTCAGCATTTAGATTTACACAAAATGGTAATCACAATATTAGGTTTGAAAATATTTCGTTAACTGACAATGCATTTTTTACTTACCTTGATCCATTGCGTGGCTGTGATGGGGCAGATAACACAAATATTGTATTTGTGAATGCGAGATTTAAAGTTAATAATTGGGGCGAACCTAATCCTCCAATGTATAGCCCAATTGTTAAAGGCACTGCACCATATTTTGGTGGCACTGGGCATAGCTTTGATTTTTATACGACTTATAATGGTATGGTTCAAACTGCTGCCATAACGGTGTCTAACCCAGATGCTACTAGTTATGGTAATAATACCTTGCGTAATATTCCAGTTGGTAATTTTGGTTTAAGAACATATATTGTACAAAATAATACTGCGCAAGTTTTATACGATGTAATGATTTCTACAGGATCAAATTTACCAGTTGGTCTTAGTTATGATATATCTCGGTCCACTTGTGATTTGACTAAAGATGGTGTTTCTTTAGCACCAATGCAAAGTTGCAAATTAGTTTATCAATATAAGCCAATAACGAAAGGTATTAATAGTTATTATATTTTAAAATTATATGCACATGATACTCAATACCACATTGTTGCAAGTGATAATATTTATGTGCCGTATTCATCACCATATTAAATTATATTTAATTGCTTTCTGATTAAATTAAAAGGTAAATAGTTGAAAAAAATAAGTAATTGTTTGTTGGCGTTATGTTTCTCATTATTATGCATAAATGCTCATTCTGATAATATTCCCGAGGTATCTCAAATATCGGGTAACACCAAGTCAGTCCGTTCGGTAAAAGAGTGGACTAAATGCAATGGTGTTGATGATGATAGTGCTGGTTTAGCTCAAGCTGTTTTGGCTGCACGTGGTGGTGCGTTTACTTTGAATGTAGATTGTCCAATATATTTTCATGTAGGTATGGATATTGCCAAGCCAATTTTTATTGATAATAAGACGACGATAAAGTTTAGCGGTAATGGTGTAATTATTGTAGATAATGTCTTAGTGCCAGCTTTTGTGATTGCCAATTCATCAAATATTAATTTACTAAATTGGAAGATTAAATATACTGGTAGTATGGTGGTTGATGAAAATACCGGTGGTTATTATGATAATTCTAAATGGATTCCTGTAACTTATCGCGCACCAGCCGCACAAATGTTTTATATTACTTTAAGTAATTGGTTACGTCAAAATCGGAATATAAATTACGCGCGTGGTGTGAACACGATTTCAACTGGATTTTTAGATCCATCGGCAATTTTCTTTATCAAGGGGGATACCTCGAATGTGGTGATTAAGAATATGCAATTATTTGCCGCGGCCAATGCTAAACCAGATAAATTTATTCCAATTGCCTTTTCATTAAATCCAGGTGAAGCAAATAATCAATCTTTTACTGCACCTGCAATATTTAAAAAACCAATCTTGAATGTTCCACATAATATAGTTTTTGATGGGATTAAGCTTGATGGATATTATTTTGGCTGGCATGGTTCTGGGCAAAATATTACGATTAAAAATGTGACAGCAGAACGTTATAGTGATTTGCAAGATAGCAATGGTAAGAATATTGGTGGAGTTGGCTTTTGGTTCCCACCGCCGCATTTGTTTTATTTTAATACGCCACCGACTTGGGACGTATCCTTACTGAATAATAACTTTCTGATTAATAATATTAAAGATAATGGAGTGCGTAAAGGATTGGCACGAGATAAGGGTAAAGGTGCACCAATTAGTGGACATGCGGTGTCGTTAAAAATTCAGGCAAATAATAGTCTAGTTGAAAGCTATATTTCCTTACGCCCTGATGGTTTTATGGATGTTTTATCTTCAACTAATTTGACCGTGAGAAATGTTACGGCAAGTTACGATTCTTCTTTTATTAACTATACTTTGCCGATGCTACGCTTTACACAAAAAGGCAATCATAATATTACTTTCGAAAATATTGCATTAAGAGATAATGCATTGATGACTAATATGCACCCAGTGCGTGGTTCAGATGATGAAAGTAATACCAATATTCGCTTTATCAAAACAAGGGTTCAATTAAATAACTGGAGTGAAGACAAGTCACCAATGTACAGCCCAACAGTCAAAGGAACTGTACCATATTTTGGTGGTAAAGGAAATTTTTTCGATATTAAAGCCAGTTATGTAGGCATGTTTAAAGATCCCTCTGGGTTGAGTGTCTTTGACCCAGAGTCGGTTAATTATGGTAATAATTCATTGCGTAATATTCCTGTGGGCTCATTTGGGTTGCGTACGTATTTAATTCATAATACAGGAGCAATCACATTATATGATTTAGTATTTCCAGCTGAGTCAAATTTGCCAAGTGGAATGTCATATGATGAGACACGCAGCACCTGTAGTGTGACTGGTAATATGTCTTTACTTAAAGGTGAAGCTTGTAAGTTAGTCTTCAGGTATAATTCTACGTTGTATGGAGTTAACGCGAACTATGTTTTAAAAATATTAGCCAAGAATAAACAGAATAAGCTTGTTAAAAGCAGAGATGTTTATATTCCATATTCATCCCGTTAAATTTAGTGATTGAGTATAAATACATAGTTGCTATTTATGAATAAGTTATTTTAATTCTGTATTTTATATTGGCTTTACAATTATAATCATGGATGCGGTTATAAGCTGATAATTTTTTGTAACCACTCAGCCAATTTTGATGTTTAATATATTGCTGTGTTTTACTAGTTTGTTTTGATTGCTTGATTTTATGTTAACAGATATTCAATTAATTAATCTATAATCTGAGTAGTCGTATTTTTTGTATATGTTGCAAAGGTACTTATGAATATATTATTTATTTTTTCACGT
>JAGOUD010000132.1 GCA_018061465.1 Burkholderiales bacterium | reverse complement strand
TTCACTTTTATTAATTATATTTTGCTGCTATTTGATTAATAACCTCTAAATCAGGACATTGCCCAAATAATCCAACAGCAATAATTGCTCGCGTCTTAGGTGTAATAGCAGCTTCAATTAATTTAGGATCAATATTATAGGTTTTAGGGTCAATATCTACAAATATTGGTTTAGCCCCTAAAAGAGCTGCCATTGAAGCTGTAGCAATAAAGGTAAATGCCGGAACTATCACCTCGTCCATCGCGCCAATATCTAATGCCATCAACGCAATTAATAATGCTTTTGAACCGTCTGCCACCCCAATACAATGTTTAACTCCAACATATTTGGATAATACATCCTCTAATTCATTTACCTTGTTACCTAAAATGTATTGTCCAGAATCCAATACTTCATTAATTTCACGTAACACATCATCTTTAATATGTTGGTATTGCTGCTTTAAATCAATAAATTGCATTATCTTTTCCTATTAAAATTAGTTATCCCCTGTTCTGACACAAAATAGTCAAGCCCTACATCAAAGCTTTCGTTAGGTATATCCAGCAGTTGTTGCTGAATTGCATAGCCAACACCACACAGACATGGCCTGGCTACTGCTATATGCGCCAAGGTAGTATCATAGTATCCGCCGCCTTTACCCAAGCGATAACCACGACTATCTACTGCTACAATAGGCAACAAGACTAAGTCAACATTATACCACTGTATTGTATCTTGTGGAATATACAGCTCATTGCTGAATATTTCTTTCTTATCTGTACAAAACTTTTCTAAAAGCATGATTTTAGTATGGCGATAACTCACCGGTTGATATAACTTTTTACCAGTGTTTTGACAATAATCAATAATTGCGCCTAAATTAAATTCAACCCCGTGGGCATGGTATACCACTACCGAAGATACCGTATTGAGTAAAAAAGACAGATGGTGTAATGCTTCATATTCACTATTTGTTTTATATTCACGGGTTAACGTACTACAGCGCAACAATGCTTGATGGCGCATTTGCTGTTTAAGATTATTCATATACTTCACAATTGAAAATTGTACTAAAGATTTCTAGCTCAGTAAAGTCACAATTTGCGCCTTCACTTCTTCCCAGTCATAATTATAACAACCATATTAATTATATATAACCAAAATTCAGAAATTGGTTTTTTAGTTTAAAAAGTATTGGTTTAATCAATCATTTTTTAGCTGTTATAATAGAACACTGGTATAATTACTTATTGAAAACCGCTTTTAGTTTAGGAAGCATATGAAAAAGAAAATATGTATACTGCTATTTTGCCTAACTGGTTATCACGTGGTGGCAGATCCGATTATATTAAAAGCAGATAAAGCTTATACTACAGGCAATTTAACTAGTTTAGGTGAAATATACAGCGCTGACCCTAAAAATCAGGTAGTTAGTTATTTATACGCCAAAGCAATGCTGACTAAAAACATTGCTAAATATGCAGAAGATTTTGTCAGTAATACCTCAGATAACTACATGCGAAATGACCTAATTCATCAATTATTAATTTTTTACTTTAATAATGATAGTTACTCAAGTTATTTAAGGGTATTTAAGTCATTAAATCCCACAACTGCCTCATTAAACGAAAAATGCGGCTATGATTACGCCTCAAACGCAACTAATTTGTCATTTAAACCTTTAGTCAATAATGTCTGGTTAGTCAATAATAATGTTCCGGGTTGGTGTGCTATTTTAACTGGTATATATTATAATAATGGCAAAATCAATGCAAAAGAGCGCAATCTTCTGTTATATAATTTAATTATAAACTATAAAACTGATATTTTTAATTCCGTTGCTGATGAAATGCACATTAAACCTATCAATTTTTACCATTATCAAAATAGTAAGACCAGCAATTTACCTAATAATAACAATTATAACTATTTAGTAGTTCAACGGATAAATGCTATTGGACACAATGACCCTTATTTAGCCTATTCAGAGATGAAACAGGCAAATATCAATTCAAATACTGAAGAATTTTTAGGCAACTACTTAGCCATGCAGTTTGCTATGAAACATGATTTTGAAAAAGCTATAAACTTATATTCAAATTATGCTAGTGATTATATGAGCGATGAAGAGCGTGAATGGCAAACTCGCAGCTATATGTATTATGGTAAATGGTCCAAAGTAATCGAATGCATAGAGAATATGCCGCTTAGTTTAAAAAATAAAAATGTGTGGCTCTATTGGGAGGGCCAAGCCTATGCCAATTTAGGAGAAAAAGAGAAAGCTGTTGCTTTTTTCAAGCAAATTCCAGATGATTATTCCTACTATGCAATGCTTGCTGATGCACAATTAGATGATGGCACTGAATTTTTAAATAATCCGTCTTTAACTACTAGCTTAGATAACAGTCAAGCAGGCATAAATGCTAAAATCGCCTTTAACCTTTATCGAGAAGGTAAAGATAGCGGCAGTAAAAATTTGATAAATTTAGCAAGTGCTCAATGGAATTATGCTTCTAAACAAGCTTCTGACAATGAACTATTGGCAATGAGCAATTTGGCTGCCAGCCATAGCTGGTATGATTTAAGTATATACGCAGCTAATCAAATGGATCAGCGTTATGTTGAATTAAGTTTTCCTACCCCATTTTTAAAGGATTATATAAAATATAGTCAAATTAATGGTATTGATCAATCTTATCCGCTCGCGATCAGTCGGCAAGAAAGTCGTTTTAATTATTCATCCATTGCCTTTGATGGTGGAGTTGGGTTAATGCAAATCATGCCACAAACTGGCGCTTACATTGCTACCAAATCAGGGTCTAAAAATTGTTACCGTCAATCTCCAGAGTGCAATATAAAATTTGGCAGCTGGTATTTAGGGACTTTATATGACAGATTTAATGGTAATCTCATTTATTCAACTGCAGCATATAATGCAGGTCCCGGCAGGGTTAGAAAATGGCAAGATAAACTCGGTAGATTAAATAATGCCGTACAAATTGAATTAATTCCCATTCAAATAACCCGCGATTATGTACAAAAAGTGTTAAGTAATAAAGCAATCTATGATGCTAAACTGAAGGATGACTATACTATTGACCTATTAGCTTATATTGACAAAATCAATAAAAATCGTTATATCAATCAATTTGATAATAGCGTACAGCAGGCACATAAATAGATTCGGAAAGTAGTGATCTAATGGATGTTTATAAAGTTGGTGGCTGTGTCCGTGACAAACTATTAGGAATACCTGTGACTGACAATGATTTTGTGGTAGTTGGCAGTACTCCTCAAGAAATGGCGCAGCTCGGTTTCATTCCTGTAGGAAAAGATTTTCCAGTATTTTTACACCCGCAAACACGTGAAGAATATGCTTTAGCTAGAAGTGAAAAAAAAATAGGGCTGGGGTATCATGGTTTTACATTTCAAACTTCTCCGGATATTTCTTTAATTGAAGATTTGAAACGCCGTGATCTCACTATCAATGCCATAGCAGAAGATGTACATGGCAATTTAATTGATCCATTTAAGGGTATTAATGATTTAAATCATAAAATTATTCGTCATGTAAGTGAGGCTTTTATTGAAGATCCGCTACGGGTTTTACGTGCAGCTCGTTTTAGCGCTAAATTAGATTTTACAATATCCCCCGATACTTTAGAGTTAATGAAGAAAATAGTTGCAACTGGTGAATTGAAATTACTTAGTAAAGAACGAGTTTGGACTGAAGTACATAAAGCATTATTAACTGATCATTGTGAAAATTTTTTTAGAATTATGCATAAGGTTCATGTTTTTAAAGAAATATTCCCTGAATTTGAGACATTTATTAAAAACCTTACCCAATTTACTTTTTTTAAAACAACTATTAGCCAAATTAATAACTCTATATTAGATAAAAGATTTGCTCTTTTATACTATAGCGTAAGTAAAAATTATTCACTAAAAGATACTCAACAATTTATTAATAATGCATATGCCAATAAAAGCTGTAAAAATTTGGCTATTAAGCTTACTAATTATTATACATTACTGAAAGAATTAGATATGCTAAATTCAGAAAATATTTTAAAATTAATTATTAAATTAGATCCTTTTAGGCGGACCACATACTATAATAATTTTGTTGATCTAGCCTATATAATTGCTAATGCCGACAATGATCATAACACCTGCAAAAATGTGCAATTATTAGAAAAAATTATTGCTCAATTTAGGCAAATTAATTATGCAGAATTCAAAAGCGATAAACCACAAGAAGTAATGGCTAAAATTTATGCATACCGATTAAGTATCATAAAAACACTAATGGAGCAACAATGAATCTACAAGGTGGAATTAGTTACGTTTTAATGTCATTCATGATTATCGGTGTGGTTGCAACCAGCATTAGTGGTGCATTACGCGCTATTGAATCTAAAATGGATATTACTGGCGCAATTTTACTCGCTTTTATTGCATCTAATGCTGGTGGTACGGTAAGAGATATAATTTTAAATTCTCCAATTTTTTGGATGGAAGATCAATTTTATATTTGGATTACTTTAGTTATTGGCGCATTAACTTTTATTTTGGTATACTATAACCGTAAACTACTTAGCAATCAAAGGTTACATACACTGTTAATTGTGACGGACGCTATGGGGCTTGCTGCATTTTGCCTGGCAGGTGTTGAAAAAACTACTACTTATGGGCAAAATGATCTTATTGCAGTGCTTATGGGAGTTTGGACAGCAGTCGGTGGCGGAATATGTGCGGATATTATTGCTAATCGTGTGCCATTAGTTTTTTCTTCTGAATTTTATTTAACTGTAGCATTTGCCGGAGCTATATGTTATTTATTTCTAAATCCATATTTGGGTAACATATTAGCGGGTATGGTTGCCACAATAATTATGGTATTATTTCGCTTGTATAGCGTTAAATTTAAATGGAAACTACCTACAATATAAAGCATAAATTAAGAGTTTATTCATAAGTTTATAATATACCAATGCAGAAAGAATCAAATAAATTCAATAATATCGCAATATAAATGAAATTTATTGCTCACTGTATAACCAAATAAAACAGAATGTTATCAATTCTTCAAATAAAATAATCGAAAAGGCGTTGACAATTACTGAGGCAGTTTGGTATAACTATGTCTGCATACTGTTGGTGAACGTGGAATAATTAATTTAATTTTAGTGGAGTATTAACTATGAATAAATCACAACTAATAGAAGTTATTGCGAGTAAAGCTGACATTTCTAAGGCTAAAGCAAGCGAAGCTCTAGAAGCTTTTGTCGGTGCCGTTACCGCAACTTTAAAAAAGGGTGATACCGTTACATTAATTGGGTTTGGTACATTTTCCACAGCTAAACGTGCTGCACGTGTTGGTCGTAATCCTAAAACTGGCAAAGAAATTAAAATTGCGGCAACTACTACACCGAAGTTTAAAGCTGGTAAATCTCTTAAAGAAGCTGTTTCTAAAAAGAAATAGTTGTTTAGATCATAAAATATTAAAGATGCCACAATCCAGGCATCTTTTTTATTAAATTAATAATTTCAATGAAATATAACTTATTCAATATCATTTTTCTAATATCCTTAACTGGTTGTGCTTGGTTTGGAGGAAGTAGTACCTCAAACAAATCAGGTAAAACTAAAATTCCCAAAACCGCCGCTATTCAAAAGCCAGGTGGAAGTGGAAGTAATTGGCGTTATTTAGGCACTACTGATGATGGCGTGTTAGTTGATGAAGTGGACATCAACAGCATTAGTAAAAATGTTAATAATGGAACTACCCTATCTAGCTATCAAGACCGTAAAACGGTGATATTACCCAATAAATTTGCTTACCCAAGCAATCAGCCACATTTCAAATATTTAATTTCCACATGGCAAATGAACTGCGATAGTAAAGAATACTTATTAAATACTGTTACACTTTACAACGAATCTGGTGTTAAACTCATACATTATAATTATGCCAATGATAGTGATGTAAAATGGCTACGGCTTGGCGATGGCAGTTTTGCAAATATGCAATATAATTTTATTTGTCTAAATAATAATCGTAACTTGGGGTATTAGTATTTATTATTACGTAAGCGTAACTGAGCTAAGGCAGCAAAGATAACTAGGCTACACCATAATATTATAGGATAGTTACCTAATTGTTCATATGGAGTAACCCCAACCATACCATAGACCATA
>JAGOUD010000131.1 GCA_018061465.1 Burkholderiales bacterium | reverse complement strand
TTAAAATATAAAATATAGTTAAGGCTACAACCCACATGGGTGCAACTACTACGCTTATACGCATATCATCCATTTGAGTCATTACCACCATAACAAAAATTAACATTAGCATTGCAAAAATATTAGAATAGGGAAATAAAATTAATTTATAGTGTAATTTAACCCCTGAGGCAATTTTTTTCTGGCGAAAGACCATTTGAGTTACTAAAATCATAAACCATACAATTAAAATTGAACCGGTGGTAATAGTTAATAAATACATAATTGCATTTTCCGGGAAAAAGTAATTTATAATTATGGATATGGCAACTACACAGGCGGTAAATAAAATAGTACGCCTAGGAATACGATCGACACTATCTATTCTAGACAGGCGTTTAGGAGCAAAGCCGTTTTCAGATAGGCTAAATAACATGCGCGAGCCAGCATATAAGCAGCTATTAAAGGCAGATAATGCTGCCGTAATTGCAATTACATTCATTATACTGGCTGCTGTTATAAAACCAATTTTTCTAAATACATCAACAAATGGACTAATGTTAGCCGATAATTTTTGATAAGGATAGAGTAAAATTATAGCCATCATAGTTAGCACATAAAAGAGTAAAATTCGTACTATAACCCCATTAATTGCTAAGGGAACATTTTTTTGTGGATTTTCAGCTTCACCTGCGGCAATACTTACATATTCACTGCCGCCAAAGGAGAAAATTACAATAACAAATGAGATTGCAAATCCTTTATAGCCGCCCGCAAAAAATAAATTGGGATCATAATACTGACTGATCTCGGAATTAAGTCCATGTTTAAATATAATCAAATAAGCTGAAAATAATAACATAATTACAATAGTGGCAATTTTAATGCCGGCAAACCAAAATTCAAATTCGCCAAATAATTTTACATTAATTAAATTAATAGCGGTGAAGAAGAATAGAATAAAACTACATAGTATCCAATGAGGAATGCCAGGCACAAAATAATCAAAAAATACAGTTACTGCAGTTAATTCCGCCATGCATACCACTGCATATTGAAACCACGCACTCCATCCTGAAATGAACCCTGCATAATTACCAATATAAGTATGTGCATATTGGCTAAAAGAACCTGATACTGGTTGATCAACTGTCATCTCGCCTAAAGCACGTAAAATAATATAAATAACTATACCGCCTAATAGATAGGATAATATAATTGAGGGTCCGGTTAAGTGGATTGATTTGGCTGAACCAAAAAACAGACCTGTGCCAATAATTCCCCCTAAGGCAATCATCTGTAAATGGCGATTTTTTAATTTATGTTGTAATTGATTCTTCTTCATTGCATAATTTCTTTCTAATTAAATAGCATTTTCTTCTATGCTATAGTTTTCTGCCATATGTTGTGGTACTAAATGGTTGGGTATTGACTCACTAATTACAGCTGGATTAATTCCTAAACTGTTAAAAATTGGTTCACATATAGCCGGTAATGGAGAATTTACGCCTACCTTGATTTTACGGTATCCAGTGTCAATAGCATGAAAATCACTGCCCACACTACCGAGTAAATCATAATCATGAGCAAATTTAGCAATATTAGCCACGTCGCTGAGTGAATGGGCAGAACTAATTACTTCAATTCCTCTCCCGCCAAAGTACTTAAATTGTTCAATTAGTCGTATTAATTTAGTCCGGGTAAATTTATAGCGTGATGGGTGAGCGATAACTCCAATTCCACCACTTTGAATAATCCACTCTAAAGCGCTTTCTAAGTTGGCCCACTGTTGTGGTACGTATGCTGCTTTGCCTGGAGCCAGATATTTTTCAAAAGCCTTGCCTGGTTTAGCATAACCATGATCCACCAGGAAACGGTTAAAGTGAGTTCGACTCAGAGATTTTTCTCCGGAACAATATTGCATAGCTCCTTCAAGAGCATTTTTAATTCCAATTTTAGCTAGTTTATCTGCAATTTTATGCCCGCGTTCAATCCGTAAATTACCCAGTTGAGCTAGATTAGTTAATAAATTAGTATTGCTTTCATTAATGTTTAACCCTAAAATATGCACTAATGCATTTTCCCAAGTTACCGATATTTCAACTCCGCCAAATAAAGTTAATCCAATTTCTTTTGCATATGTTTTTGCCTCAGTAACCCCGTCTACCGTGTCGTGATCAGTTAGTGCTAAATACTTACTACCATTACTTTTAGCTATATTTAACAACTCTTTTACGGGAAGTGAACCGTCAGAATTCATTGAATGACAGTGTAAATCAATTGGAATTAGTTGTCCATGATTCATATCTAATCTCCTATTCTTTATTTATAGCTTCAGCTAATTCTTGAGCTCGACTATAGCAAGCAAGTTCCGCTTCTTTAATTATGAGCTTTAAATTTTGTTTGTCGAAAATGTTAATTGCTTCTTCTGTAGTACCTTTATTAGAAGTAATATTTGCTCGCAGTTTTTTAATTGGTATATTGGGATTAAGTTCTATCATTGTTAAACTACCTTTTAATACTTGAAGTGTAATATTATGTGCTTCCGTCGGAGAAAATCCAAATTGAGTAATTGCAGTTTCAATTAACCCTTCTACAAAGTAAAATATATAAGCAGGAGCGCTTGCGGCAATTGCGGTGAATTTATTAATGGTATTTTCATCTTTAACAATGTAGTTGGTACCAATATGCGACATGATTGATTCAACAATTTTTCTGTGTTGAGGTAATACATCAGGTGTATAATAAATTCCAGTTACCGAAAGTCCTAAGCTCGCAGCTGTATTTGGCATTACTCGTATGAGAAGCTTAGAGTTTAACCAACGAGCTAAAGTGGTGGTATTAATACCCGCCATAAGAGACACAATAGCACAATTAATTATTGGTAAACTTTGACAGGATTGTTTAGCGTCCTGTGGTTTAACTGCTAGAATTAGAATATCCTCTTTAGCTGGAATAAAATCAAGTTTAGGTAAAAACCGTATAAAAGAATATGCTGCGGCTAAACGACTACGTTTATCTAGGTTGCGCTGGACTACTATTATATTCAGCCCTAAATCGTATAACCTAGAGAATATAGCTTCCGCCATATTACCGCCGCCAATGAAAATAATTTGCATATGTTGCTACCCATTTCATTCTTTCAATAGCTAATTATACGCCAGATAAATAATTATGTCATATATTACTCTGCTGCATAGCACAAGTTATCATATATTAAATTAATGTTTTATGGTTAGGGAAGCGGTTAATTTATTAGAGTTAAATTTTAACACTACCTGATTGATATATGAGGTAAAATATGCAGTGATTAAAAATATATTAACTTGTTTCTTGGAGATTTAAATAATGCATAAACACAAAATTTTAATAATGGGAGCGGGTAAAGTTGGTATTACGGTTGCCGCTCTTCTTAGCCATTGTGGAGATTATACTATTTATTTAAGTGATATTAAACCGCCACATGAATTACCGCTTATCAAAGATAATCCTATAGAATTTGTCACTGGTGATATAACTAAACCTGATGAAATTAAACATTTTATAGCTGAACACGAAATTGAAGCTATTATCTCGTGTTTGCCGTTTAATCTTACTCTAGAAGTTGCTAAAGTAGCTTTTATATGTAAAATTCATTATTTTGATGCTACCGAAGATGTTAAGACTACCCGCGCAGTTTATGAGTTAGCCCAAAGTGGCGCAACTACGTTTGCACCACAATGTGGATTGGCTCCCGGCTTTATCAGTATTGCTGCAAATTCGCTTATTAAAGAAATGGAACATATTGAGCATATCAAAATGCGCGTAGGAGCTCTCACTCAAAGCGCCAATAATAATTTAAAGTATGGAGTTACTTGGTCAATTGATGGCTTAATCAATGAATATATTCATCCGTGTACTATCTTAGATGAAGGCGTGAAAAAACGTGTGCCGGCAATGAGCGGGCTAGAAAATATAATTATTGATGGTGATGTTTATGAGGCTTTTTATACATCAGGTGGTGCCGGTTCGATGCCTGATACTTTTAAGGGTAGGGCGAGCCATTTAGATTATAAAACAATTCGCTATCCTGGTCACTGTGAAAAGATGTCTTTTTTACTCCATGACTTAAAACTCAATAAAAATCCTACATTATTAAAAGACTTATTAAAAAATGCTATTCCTGATGTAGAAGACGACAAAGTAGTAATTTACGTTGCTGCTATCGGTTATGTTAAGGGGCGCTTAACTGAGCGCACCTATACTAATACATTATATCCAAGTTATTATGACGGGCACAAATTTACCGCGATTCAAATGTCAACTGCCTCTGGCATCTGTACCATTGTTGATTTAGTGGTTAAACACAAAAAATTAACTGGAATCGTATTGCAAGAACAAATTAGTTTTGACGAATTTTTGAGTAATCGATTTGGTGTTTATTATGCTAAAGCTTTTAATGTAGATGGGATTCAATGATTATGCAGTCCTTTAAAAGCAATCCACACCCATTGCATGAATTATCTCACAACACCCCATCGTTCTACCATGAAGCCGAAGAGGTTCGGCAATTGCTTGATAGTTTTGGCTGTAATACCAGAGTTTCAGGAACAGCTAGTGGCAGTGAATGGTTTAATAGCAATAATTTATTCTCTTCCTATAATCCGGCAACAGGATATAAAATTGCTGATATTGAGCAAACTACGCCTGAGCAAGCAGAAACAATAATTCATCGTTCCCAGGAAGCTTTTTTGACTTGGCGTGACGTGCCAGCACCGCGGCGCGGGGAGATGGTGCGGTTAATAGGGGATGAGTTACGCCGGCTAAAAAAGCAATTAGGGTTATTAGTTGCCCTTGAGATGGGAAAATCAATAGCTGAAGGTGAGGGCGAAGTTCAAGAAATGATTGATATGGCCGATTACTGCGCTGGTCAATCACGAATGTTATATGGACTTACCACCCACTCAGAGCGGGCGTCTCATAGATTATATGAACAATGGCAGCCACTCGGAATTGTTGGCATATTTTCCGCATTTAATTTTCCGGTAGCTGTATGGGCCTGGAATGCTTTTCTCGCTATGATTTGTGGAGATACCATAATTTGGAAACCATCACCTAAAACACCATTATGTGCCATAATTACGCATAAGATCTGTGTTAACATTTTAGCCGTACATGGCTATGCTAACGTGCTTTCCCTGCTTACCTCGACTAGTGTATCACTGGCACAGTCTTTAGTTAAAGATAGGCGCTTACCGCTAATTTCTTTCACAGGTTCTACAGCTGTTGGACGTGAAGTAGGTATAGAAGTTGCTAAACGGTTTGGGCGCTCAATTCTTGAATTAAGCGGGAATAATGCGATCATTCTGGATAAAAGTGTTAATTTAACTACCGCATTACCAGCTTTAGTATTTGCAGCAATTGGTACTGCTGGTCAAAGATGTACCACTTTGCGGCGGTTAATTGTGCATGAGAGTATTTATAACCAGGTGCTGGAACTTTTAAAGCATGCTTATGCCCAACTTAAAATTGGGAATCCAACTAATCCGACTAACCATATGGGGCCTTTAATTGATCAGAATGCGGTTAATTTATTTAAAGCAGCAATTAATAATGTTGGTCAATATGAGGCTAATATAGTTTATGGTGGGCGGGTTATTAGCGGTAATTTTGTTGAGCCGACTATTATTGAAGCTAAACCGGAGTGGGAAATTGTTCAGCAAGAGACTTTTGCCCCGATTTTATATGTAATGCCGTTTAAAACTATTGGAGAGGCAATTGCCATTAATAATGCGGTAGCGCATGGTTTATCTTCGGCTATATTTACCGAAAATATGTACCATATGGAACATTTTTTATCAGCACATGGCTCTGATTGTGGTATTGCTAATGTTAATATTGGCACTTCAGGTGCTGAAATTGGTGGCGCTTTTGGTGGTGAAAAAGAAACGGGCGGGGGACGTGAATCTGGATCTGATGCCTGGAAAATGTATATGCGCCGCCAAACAGTAACTATTAATTATGGTGAGGAATTAACTCTTGCTCAAGGTATTAATTTTAAGTTATAAGGGTACTAAGCAGAATGAGACGAAACTCCGCGCTAAGGAAATTATAATAAACTAAATACAATACCAATAATAAAAGTAATAATTGCACCAATAAGTGCGAATTGAATACCTTGATTAAAGGGTGCTGATATAGATGTGATTGTTCCAAATAAAGGATAAGAATATAACAGCGATGATTAAGGTATTCCAAAT
>JAGOUD010000130.1 GCA_018061465.1 Burkholderiales bacterium | reverse complement strand
GTTTAGAATCTGCTTACAATCTTACAGCGGGTTCTATGCTGAAATAAGGAAAGAATATGGAACAAGAAATATCAATACTACAACTCATTATAAATGCAAGTTTAGTAGTACAAATAGTAATTGCTATCTTAATAGTGTTTTCTGTAGTATCTTGGGGCATTATTTTAGGTAAATGGACAAGTTTAGCCCGTGCCAAATTTGATACATATAGTTTTTTACGGCAATATAATGCTTCAAATAATATTTCTAGCTTATTTACCAGCGTTAGTGGTAAAAATAGTAAAAATTCAGTTGCTGCACTTTTTTATCAAGGTATCAATGAATATAATAAGTTGAGTAAGCATGGTATTTCACAACCACATTTAATAATTGAAAATATCGAACGCACACTTAATTCAACCCTAGATGCCCAATTAGATAATTATGAAAAAAGTTTAAGTACTCTAGCTACTTTTGGTTCGGTAAGCCCTTATATTGGTCTATTAGGTACGGTATGGGGAATCATGCATGCATTTATTGGTTTAGGAGCAGCAGGACAGGCAACTTTATCTTCAGTAGCACCAGGTATTGCTGAAGCTCTAGTTGCTACTGCAGTTGGGTTATTTGTAGCTATTCCGGCTTATATTTTTTATAATAAATTCTCAGCAGATATACAAAGTTTAAATAATAAAATGAACAAGTTTGGCGATGAATTCTTAAATTTAATTAATCGTCGATTAATTGGATCTGGAGTACAAGACAAGCAGGATTTATAATATGGATAGTACTGAAATTGATAAATTTAGTAAATTAGCCCACCAGTGGTGGGATGTTAATGGTGAATTTAGAACTCTACACCATATTAATCCGTTACGTCTTAAATTTATCCAATCGCATATTAATCTTAAGAATAAAAAAATCATAGATATCGGTTGTGGGGGTGGAATACTTGCAGAAAGTATGGCACAAACTGGTGCAGCAGTAACTGGACTGGACTTATCACCACAATTAATTGAAACTGCCAAACTGCATTTAATTGAAAGTCAGCAATTAAACTCACAATCGCTAAATATTAGTTATGAATGCATCGATATTGCAGATAAGGCTAATCAATTAGCTCATGAATTTGACATTCTCACCTGCTTGGAAATGCTTGAACATACTACCGACTATGAAGCTATAATCTCTAATTGCAACAAATTATTAAAGCCAGGAGCTATCGCTTTTTTTTCTACTCTCAATCGTAATTTAAAAAGCTATGCTTTAGGAGTAGTAGCTGCAGAATATATTATGCAGCTTATTCCACGTGGAACCCATGATTATAAAAAATTCATTAAGCCATCAGAATTAAACACGGTGCTTACCAAATACCAATTTGAGTTATTCGATATTAAAGGAATTCATTATAACCCTCTAACCCAAAATGCAAAAATAACAAATAATGTAGATATAAATTATATAGTTGCCTGTCGTAAGATAGCAGTTTGATCTAAATATTAAATATGCCAACTATTACTAAAACTGTGCTGGTACCATACACCACTAGACAAATGTTTAATTTAATTAGTGATATTGAAAACTATGCCCAATATTTACCCTGGTGTACTAAAAGTGAAATTCGCAATAGAATGGATAATCAAGTCACTGGTGCAGTATACCTTGAATATTTAAAAGTTAAACTCCATTTTGTTACATTAAATACTAACATTGCATATTCAGCAATTAAAATGGAGCTAGTTGAAGGACCATTCAAACATTTAACTGGTATGTGGAATTTTATGCCACTTGGTGATACTGGCTGTAAAATTGAATTTAATCTTGAATATAAATTTGCTAATAATGTATTAGAAAAAATTATTGGTCCTATGTTTAATTATATAAGCAAAAATATAGTTGAATGTTTTATACAAGAAGCAAAGAAAAAGTATCAGTAGGGAGCTTTTTATAAGATGCAACAAAGTCTAGGATTTAAAGATGATAAGTATATTCAAATTGAAGTAGCTTATGCAACACCAGATAAACAAATAGTCATACCTTTAAATATAGCAAATAGTATTTCAATTATTGAGGCTATTTGTCTATCTGGAATTGAGCAAAAATTTTCGCAATTAGATCTCTTTGACCCTCAAAAATTATGTGTGGGAATTTTCGGCAAAAAAATTGATATTAATACTTATGTATTACAAGCTAATGACCGAATTGAAATTTATCGCCCTCTGGCGAAGACTCCTAATGAACGCCGTTTAGAAAGAGCCAAAAATAGTGCAAAATAAGACTTTATTGCGTGAATGTATGGCAGAGTTAATTGGTACTATGGTTATTTTATTATTTGGTAATGGCGTATGTGCCATGAATACTTTATTTAATTTAGGCGGCTATGTAAATATTAGTTTTGGATGGGGATTGGCTGTATTATTTGGTATCCTTATTAGTACTAGGATTAGTGGTGCTCATTTAAATCCGTCAGTAACATTAGCGCTAGTAATTACCAAACGATTTAGCATACATAAAATGCCATTTTATATGTTATCTCAGATGATTGGGGCTTTTTTAGGTGCAGCGTTAGTATATTATTTCTATGAAGCTAAATTAACAGAGATTGATCCAAATTTGAGTAGCAGCGCTGGAATATTTACTACCTTTCCGGCGGTAAATGCATTTATGCCAAGTATTATGGCAGAAATTATTGCAACCGCTATTTTATTATTTGGAATTCTAGCTATTGTTGATCATTTTACTTTGGATAAGGCATCATTTTTCTCTCCATTTGCTGTAGCCCTGTTAATAGTTGGCATTGGCATGTCTTTTGGTGGTATGCATGGTTATGGCATCAATCCAGCGCGTGATTTTAGTCCGCGATTATTAATTACCCTCCTCAAATTTCAACATACTGGGCTAAATGATGATTCATATATTTGGGTGCATGGAGTTCTCGGACCTTTAATTGGCGGTCCAATTGGTGCATTAGTCTATGATTACACTATAGGTAAAAAAGTTACCTCAGAAAGAATTTTACTATGAATACGCACAAATATATTCTAGCACTAGACCAAGGCACAACTTCATCACGGGCAATATTATTCAACCACGATGGGGTTATTGTCGCAAGTCAAAATCAAGAATTCCGCCAAATTTTCCCCAAGCCTGGTTTAATTGAACATGATCCCAATGAAATTTGGCTGAGTCAATTAACTGTAGCTAAAATGGCAATGGCAGCAGTTGGAGCTACCTATTTAGACATTGCTGCTATTGGTATTACAAATCAAAGAGAAACCACCATAGTATGGAATAAAGACACTGGTATGCCAATATATAATGCCATTGTATGGCAGGATCGCCGAACTGCAGACATTATTGATAATTTAAAAAAACATGGATTAGCAGATACATTTAAACGCAAAACTGGACTAATTTTAGACGCTTATTTCTCAGGCACTAAATTAAAATGGATATTAGATAACATACCCGGAAGTAGAGAACAAGCTAAACTTAATAAATTGGCTTTTGGCACCGTTGATAGTTGGTTAATTTGGAATCTAACCAATCGACGTAATCATGTTACTGATGAATCAAATGCTTCACGAACATTGTTATTTAATATTCATACAGGCAACTGGGATGATGAATTGCTTGAAATTTTAGATATTCCACACGAATTATTGCCCAAAATTGTACCATCATCCGGAATTATAGGTGAAGCAAGTTCGGGATTATTTGGTGGCAGAATACCAATTGCTGCAGTATGTGGAGATCAACAAGCTGCTACCTTTGGTAATTTATGTATCCGCCCTGGAATGATAAAAAACACTTATGGCACTGGATGTTTTTTATTAATGAATACTGGTGGTAAGGCTCTTCAATCCAATAATAATTTACTGACAACCATAGGATGCAGGGTTAATAATCAGCGCCAGTACTGTCTTGAAGGTAGTGTATTTATCGGTGGGGCAGTAACTCAATGGATGCGTGATGAATTAAAATTTATAGATAATTCCTCTGAAATAGAAGCACTAGCTACCAGTGTGCCCAATAATGGAGGCGTATTTTTAGTACCAGCTTTTGCAGGGCTTGGTGCTCCATACTGGGACCAATATGCCAGGGGTAGCATGTTTGGCATTACTCGTGGTACTAATAGAGGGCATATAGCTCGGGCTGCTTTAGAATCAATTGCTTTCCAGGTTGCTGATTTAGTTACTGCTATGGAAAAAGATGCTAATTGCGGTCTCAGCAGTTTACGCGTTGATGGTGGAGCATGTAAAAATAATTTTTTAATGCAATTTCAAGCGGATATATTAAATAGCGCCGTTGAACGCCCGCAATGTCTTGAGTCAACAGCTTTGGGTACTGCTTACCTGGCAGGAATTGCCATTCAATTTTGGAGCGGAATTAATGAACTTGAGCAGTTATGGCAGTTAGATTGCAGATTTGAACCGCAAATGAAAGATAGTGAGAGATCACAATTATTAGATACATGGCATGAAGCAATTTCCCGCTGCAGAACATGGATTAAGGAATAATAAAGTGGAAGAATTTGATGTAATTATTATTGGTGGTGGTGCAACTGGTTTAGGAGTCGCAGTAGAGTCTGCATCTCGAGGTTACAAAACTATATTACTTGAAGGACATGATTTTGGAACTGGAACCTCTTCTAAATCGACCAAATTAATTCATGGTGGTATTCGTTATTTAGCTAATTTTGATTTTATGCTCGTGCGTGAAGGACTTTCTGAACGTTACTATTTTCTTAAAAATGCACAACATATTACCAGCATTCAACCCTACTTAGTACCATTATATTCCTTGAAAGATAAAATTAAATATTATTGCGGTGTAAAAATATATGATTTGCTTGCGGGAAAAAAGAAGATTGGTAAAAGTCTAACCTTAAATAAACAAGAGACCCTCAAAATTGCGCCGCATCTAAGACCTGCAGGTCTACGTGGCAGCGTGGTATATTTTGATGGGCAATTTGATGATACTCGAATGCTAATTAGTTTATTACGCACTTTTGAAGATCTAGGGGGTATTGCACACAATTATCATCAGGTTGTCCGCTTACTCAAAAATGAGGATTTTTTAATTACTGGAGTTCAGGTTTTAGATAAGCTAAATAATCAACAATTTAATCTTTTTGCTAAAGTTGTTATTAATGCAACTGGTACATTAACCGATACAATTTTAGATATTGACGAACCAGCAGTTAAACATAAAAATGTAGCAGCAGCTCAAGGCACCCATTTAATATTTAATAAAGATATTTTTGATTCAACTCATGCAATAGTCATACCAGAGACTGCCGATGGGCGAGTTTTATTCGTTCTGCCTTGGCACAATAAGGTGTTAGTCGGTACTACTGATATAGCTGTTGAGGTACCGGTATTAGATCCAAAAGCAGAAGATCAAGAAATTAATTTTATTTTACAAACATTAAATAAATACACCGTAAAAGAAGTAACTATTCGCGATATAAAATCAGTTTTCACTGGACAGCGCCCTTTAGTACATCCAGAAAGTAATATGGATAGTGCTAAAATCTCACGCAAACATGAAATTTTAATTAGTCAAAGTGGATTAATCTCTATAGTTGGCGGAAAATGGACTATTTATCGGTTAATGGGAGAGGATACGATTAATTTTGCCGTTAACAAAAAATTATTATATCCCACTAAATCAGTTACTCGCAATTTACGCCTATTTGGCAATACAAATAAGAAATTGCAATATCCGTTAAGTGTCTATGGTGCAGAGCAGGAAAAAATATTAGAAATTAATGAAGAATTAGGGGATAATCCACGGCTGCATCCGCGCCTCCCGTATTATATAGCTGAAATAATTTATCAAATTCGTTATGAAAAAGCAAAAACTGTTGAAGATATTTTAATGCGTCGTACTCGAGCAATTTTACTGGATGCTAAGGCTGCAATTGAAATTGCCCCACAAATCGCCAAAATAATGGCTCAAGAATTAAATAAGAATGACAACTGGATAGATGAGCAACTACTAAGTTTTAATCTAGTTGCCCAAAATTATCTAGCTATAACTGTAAATTAAATAACCTACGCTTTTGGGCGCCTTAGTTTTACTTGATCCAAAGCAGGCCCAATATAAGTAAAGAAATGTGGGTTTATTCGTTCTGCTTCTGCCATATTAGCAAAATGAGATATATTAAATTTTTCTCGTGGATAATGCTTAGCAATATGTTGGATTACAAGGAGATAAGGCTCAATAGATTTCCCCTCTGCTAGTACCTGCTTAAGTG
>JAGOUD010000129.1 GCA_018061465.1 Burkholderiales bacterium | reverse complement strand
GACCAGTATAACGAATATCGGTTTCGTGGTTATGTAGGAATGATATTTCCAGTTTCTCAAATAACTAAGAATGGCATACAAATCTTAATTCCATTTAAACAAATAAATGGCATGGCTACAATATCATATAGTAACCTAACTAACAATAAAGCAGCAATTTTACCAATTAGAGCAAGTGCTGCAAATTTTGCATTATTATTTAAGGCGTTGCAAGGACGAAATTACGGGTGGGGTAATTTAGGCTTTTATAATGATTGTTCTGCCGAAATGAAAGCTATTTTTACAATGTTTGGTTTCTTTATGCCAAGAAGTACCAGTAATCAAATTTTTGCTGGTAAGATGGTTGATATTAGTAATTTAGATGCTAGGGCACGGTCGGATTATTTAATTAAAAATGGAGTACCATTATTAACTTTAGTACGTATTAAGGGGCATATATTATTGTATATAGGGAGCTATAAAGAAGTTAATGGTAGCGAATTTGCCCTATCTTATCAACAGATGTGGGGTATGTCTCCAAAAGATAGAAGTAGTCGGTTTGTAATTGGCCAATCAGTATTTTTACCGTTATTGCTTACTTATCCTGAAAATAAAGAATTAGCATCTGAATTGGACAATAAAATTTTTCAATTGATTTACCTGAATCAAGTTCCAGATAAACCATTAAATTTAGATTTGTATAAATTGTTAGGATTATAGTTTGAAGGTTTTTTGGTATAACTATGGTTTAGCGCTGCCAAATAATATGAGTCTGCCAATTTTACTATAGTTTAATATCTGTATTATTAGGTAAGTTATACTAGTTACTGCTATGCATTCGAGTATGGGATTTATTGGAGAGGAAAATAATCTGAGTATATAAAAATGAAGTGCATAAAGTTCTAAGGAATTTATGCCTAATTTGCGCAGGATTAATTGAACTAATTGGATTTTATTTAAGTATGTTACACAGATATGAGATAATCCAATTCCACAAATAGCGGTAAAAAATTTATAGGTACTTGTAAGATGGTATGTGAGTAAAAACGGTGATGGGTTTACTCTGTGCCAAAATGGAATTAAGACTATGAATAATAAAGCTAACATATACTCAAACAGATTAAAAACGCCGTATAGGCTTGAGTAACGGGGGCTAGTTCCTACCATACATCTAGCAGGCGAGGCGCGCAATAACATACCAATAATCACATATTTTAGATATAAAGAAAACGCTGGGGTAATGTACGCCAATACGAAATAAAGTATAGTGCCGCAGAATATTCCCATATATTTATTAAGTCTATAGGTTTTATATAAACAAAATAGCCATACATTTATGAGAAATAGAGTATATAAAAACCATAGTCCATAATCAGGGTGCGTGAATAAGGCAAAAACATTTATTGGCATCCATCCACTAAAATAAGAAATTAATCCGAAGCTTAAAAAAGGAAATAATAACCTGCGAGCCTTAGCTTTAATGTTTATATTTAGGGGTAATTTTATCACAACTCCACTAAGCAGCATAAACAATGGCATGTGAAAAGAGTAAATTATTCGAAATAGCGCATTATCGTCAAAATTTACTATAGAATTTTGTATGCAGTGTCCTAAAATTACCAATAGTATGGCGAAACCTTTAAATGTATCTATAATAGCAAAGTGAGGTGCCGGAGCTATTTTAGTTTTCTCGATAAGTTTTTTTTCTATCTGCATATTAAAGAGCTATTGGTTTCGTAATAGTTAATGTATTATTAGCTGGTTTTAAGAGAGGTATTTTATATTAATTTATATTTTATTGGGGAATTTATTTAATATTATGGATTATAGAGATAAATGGCGAAGTTGTTTGAGGATAAATTACAATAATCCATTAAATATGCTAGAATAGATAACTTGGTAATTTTTAGGATATGGTGTGGGCTTAAATAATAGTTCCATTGGTGTTTTTGATTCGGGCATTGGCGGTTTAACTGTAGTAAAAACTATTGCAGAATTAATGCCCAATGAAGATATTGTGTATTTTGGCGATATTGCGCGGTTACCTTATGGAACTAAGTCGGTAGCTACAATTCGTAAATTTACCTATCAAACTGTTAAATTTTTATTACAGCAAAATGTCAAAGCTATTGTAATTGCGTGTAATACAATTTCTGCAGTTGCCCTAGCCGAAGTATTACAATTAGCCGGTGATACTCCGGTGGTAAACGTAATTTCTGCATGCAGTGCTACGCTTAGTAACAATAGTAAAAGTAGGAGAGTAGGGGTTATTGCCACACCTGCAACAGTGACTAGCATGGCATATCCACGAGCAATTAAAAATTTAAATGATGAATTGCAAGTGCTACAAGTCGCATGTACTTTATTTGTTCCCTTAATTGAAGAGGGGTATTTAGTACATCAGGCTCTTGATATAATTGCTGGTGAATATTTAGCACCATTAATAAAGGCTAATATAGATACTCTAGTTTTAGGCTGTACTCATTATCCACTTATTCGTCCCACATTAGAAAAAATAATGGGAGATAATGTAACCATTGTTGATCCTGCTATAGCCACAGCTAATGAATTACACTCAATTTTGCAGCAAAAGCAATTATTTAATCAGAATTTAAAACCTGCTCAATATGAATTTTATGTCACTGAATTATCTCCTAATTTTAATAAAATTGGTGAAATATTTTTAAATAGGCGGCTTAGTTCACCTAAGTTAATTAATTTAGAACCTATTTAATGCATTTTATAAGGTTGGGGTAAAGTTCAGGATTTAAAGACAAAGTATATAGGGGCGCTTAGAGGATTATTATTAGATTTTGTGAGGTAATAAGATGAAAAATAATGATATAAATGAGTCATTAGATGCAGCATTGCCTGGTGATTCCTCACCTCATGATTTGCCAAGTGGAGAATTAGTGATGCGAACCCTGGCAATGCCCTGTGATACTAATGCCAATGGGGATATATTTGGTGGTTGGGTACTATCTCAAATGGATTTGGGTGGTGCTATTTTAGCCAAAGTTTATTCTCCATCTGGGCGTGCGGTAACTGTTGCGATTGAAAGTATGGCTTTTATTAATCCCATTAAAGTGGGCGGGGTAGTATCTACCTATGCTAAAGTAATCAAATTTGGTAATACTTCAATGAAAATTGAAGTGGAAACATGGGTTTATGATAATTATACTTTAGAATTAAAAAAAGTTACTAAGGGTGTATTTACCTATGTTGCAATTGATGATCATGGTAAACCTATTGGGATTAAGAATATTAATTCCTAAATTTTATTAACCTTAATTATATAATATATATTATAATGTCGAATGTTAGGGTAGCGTAGGGAGATAATATGAGGTCTGTAAATAAAAGTATAGTTAAAACATTAATTAATGGAGTATTAATTGTCGATTTAATAAGTTGTAGCGCTATTTCTACTGAAATTCATCATAGTAATTTAAATGTTGAATCAAAAATGAGCAACTCAATCTTTCTTGATCCAGTTGATGAAAATCAACAAACCATATACATACAAATTAAAAATACTTCAACTGAGAATTTAGCTAATTTAACCGCTCAAATTAAACAAAATTTACAAAATGGTGGCTGGGTTGTTGTCAATAACCCTACAAAAGCGCATGATTTACTCCAAGTAAATGTCTTACAATATGGTCAGGCTAAAAATTCTAAAGAAGTCGAAAAAGCTACCATGTCTGGGTTTGGTTCAGTAGTCACCGGAGCATTAGCTGGGGTTGCGGTTGGTTATTTCGCTGGTAGCACTCCTTGGGGAGTGGGCATCGGTTTAGGCGTAGCTGCGGCATCTTTTGCTGCAGATGAATTAGTTACTACCAAAACTTATTCATTAATTACTGATGTACAAGTCTCAGTGCGGAATGCTAATGCTCTAAAAAAATATAACACTCGAATTTCTTCAATGGCAGATAAAGTTAATTTAAAATTTGAAGAGGCTAAACCCGTATTGGTTAATCAGCTATCCAAAGAAATCGCTAATATATTTGTAGAAAATGAATAGATTTGTGCCTTTTGGATGATAAAAACCTGAGCAAGGAATCTTAGTCACCCGCTACTTTAATGCATTCACTCTTACCACATGGGGACACCATCCTGGGATGTCCCCACATGTAATTAATTTATTCTCCGAAACGTTAATACGTTAGCTACGCGGGGCCAAACTCAAAATCTTTTTTTAATTCAGCGTTTAGCTTAAGATCTGTCTTTAATTCAGCCTCTAACCCAGTAATAACCTTATTAAGATGGTTATTAAGGAGCGACTGTAACCTATCTTTTTGCTTACGGCGCAGATCCTCATCACACTTAACTTGGTTCAGATTAAGTATAACTAAAGTCTGCTTAATATTTTTAAATACTACCTGCCTGTCAATAGGCTTATTGTTATATAAATTAATACATCTATCCACCAGTAATATAATAACTTTACCACAATTCTCAGGATTTAATATTGGTGAAACCATTGCATATAGAATAAGTTGGTTATTATTAACACTGATAGGTGAAGAATCAGATGGAATAAGAATTTTTATAAACTCAACTATTACATCTTGATTAATAATGTTAGGTTGTATCCATTGGTGGTTAAAGCTTTGAAATAATTTAAATGTATCAGAATCTTTAGAGTCTGCAATTGTTCTTTTTAGTAAGTCTAGCACTGTATGGTTTAATGTTTGTTTTTCAGCAATACTATTTCCATGTTTTAATAAAACTGCTGGCAACAGCATAAGTTGCGCAAGTGGCTTCATATCCTTACCACATTTTTCGTAGAATTTTTTGTACTCGTCTGTTCTGGAGGCAGTATTATTTGAGGATATCTTTACTACTGCTTCAAAATCACGAACAAAATTCTTAATAACTTGTTGATTTACGGGGAAAGTAACATCATTGTATTTCTGAATTAACTCATCTGCCAACGCTGCACATTTATTTTCAAATGTTACAGGATCAGTATATCGTTGTGCCCGACCTAGCTTAACTAATGCATCATTAAATTTATTTTGCTCGGTATTTTTACTATTGAGTTTATTGTTATATGAGCTAATTAGTTCTTCATATATTTCGGTATTACTTCTACCTGAATAAAAATAATCTGTTGATTTATTATCTGCCTTATGTAATGCTTTAACCATTATCAGGCGTTCTGCTACCTTTGCATAATGTTCAGCTTCTTTGGCTATATCGCCACCAATACCAACTTTGAATTCAAATAACTCTTTCATGGCAGGAGAGCCAGAACTATTATTTTTAAGTTCATTTATTGCATCAACAAAGGTTTTCTGATTCTGTGTGTTTTGTGGATTTTGTTTATACATAAGTAAGGCATTTTTTACTGTCTGCCGCTCCGGTTTTGAGGTAATTTCTTTATCTATATATTTAACTATTCCAGTTCCACCAGCTGATCCGCCTATACTTAGCCCCATAATTATACTCCTATGATGATTTAGCGTCTTAACAACACATAACGCTGCATTTTAAGTTAATAAAGGATGTCATTTTACTATAGGATATATGTTAGTAAATATCCCTTTATGGGTTGCCTTTTTGGCAGAGTGCTTCTGACTTTTACCTCTTTTAAGTAGGGTATAAATTATTTTGATTTTAAAAATTTTGGAGTCAAACAAAATAGTACAGCTATAAAGATTAATATTGCACAAAAAACAAAAGCCATATGTAATGAAATTATTTGTGCAATAATACCAATTAAAATTGCCCCCATTGCAAAGCCAAAATCTGCGCAACCAATAAAAATCCCGAGAAAATATCCTTTATAAACAGAGCTGATACGAAAAGATGTTATAGTTAATAACGTTGGATAAAGTAACGCAAACGCAATCCCATTTGCTATTGCAGCAATAGATAATCCAAGCGGAGATGGATAAAATGCAATTATCCCAAAGCTGCAGCACACACAAATAAGTAATAGTAATACTAATCTAGCCGGTAATACTGTATTCAATTTCATAAATTTGGCACCAACGAATCTAGCACAAACAAGAGTTAACATTTGTAGGAAAAAGTAAGTTTCACCAAATGAAGATGAAATAGTGGAAAGATAAAGTGGCAAAAATGTAAATATAGCACCATTTCCAACTGATGCTAGCATCATTATAATACTAGGAAATACTAATGAAGAATTATAAAAAAAATCTTTTAAAGATTGTGATTTTATGGCGGAACATTTAATATCCAGCAGTCTAACTTTTTTAAATAATAGCCAACTAATAGCTATATTACATATACCCAAGGTAAATAACAGAAGAAATATTGAGGGTGCAGAAACATGCTGTAGTAGGT
>JAGOUD010000128.1 GCA_018061465.1 Burkholderiales bacterium | reverse complement strand
AGATAACAATAAATTGCAAGCAACAGTTAATAACGCACTCCAAGTATTAAAATATCTACACCACATTCTTAATACAGAGTCATCTTTATTTATATACTTATATAATAAATTATTAAACACTTGCGCTAACAATTTAACAACTCAAGATATTGCTAAATCTAAATTTAAGGAATATCCTTTGATAGATAGCGATGTACTGAAAAAAAATGAAAATGAGCTGCCCGATTTATTGTATACTTCATCCCCACCCGATCGAATAAAAAATGAAACAAACAAGATTGAGCTATTATTAAAAAACTCCACTACACAAAGTAAAATTATAGATCTCAACAAATTTGTGGTAGATTATACTCGGGAAAATATAGGTGTAAATCAACAATTTTTACTTAAAATCATTGTGAATTATATAATAAACAAGAAGTTAAGTATAAATTTTAAAGAATGTAACTTTACTTCTTCAGAAGCGCAGTTATTAATTAGAGCCTATATAGATAATTTAGGTACAATATGGAGCCATTACGATAATGATTATTTAACTGATACATTTAAAGCTCGTGCAAGAGCCTTACAAATAATTGATCAATTGCGCCAAACTAGAAGTATAATTAATGAGATTATAGGTGTGAGTATGGATATAACTCCGCATGATATTATGTTATATAAGAAGATGATTTGTGATGCCTTAATAATGCTTCTTAAACCTATACTAATAACCGCTCAAGCGAATACAATGCTCGAAGTTGACTGGCTGCAACAAACTTTTAGTTATAGTGTATATTTTATGATATTGGTTGAGCTGCAGCTTAATTATGAACCGAATAGAATCCTAAAATTAATACCCGCCGATATAGTTAGAATATTTTCTAATGGAAAGAAATATTATGATATCCGGTTGGATGAGAGAGAGAATTATAACATATTAGAAAACAGTGCACTCTATCACAACGCATTAAATAGAATGGCTGAAATTATTAAGGGAGCAATTGATCAAATAAAATTAGTGAGAGAGATATTACAGACTCCTGACGATCAATTTAAGCAATATGAGAATCCACCAACAGCTATTAATCCTATTGTTGTGACATTAACCAGATTTTCTAATCTTTTACGGAATTTTTTATATATACCTGGTGATACGCCAACTGATAATCGGCGAAATCCGCATATGTTTCGTGTAATAACATTATACGAGCAATTGGAAGAACGTATTCAAAATTTAGAACAACAGCTTGAGCATCGCCAACAACTAGAATACAAACTCAATAGACGCTTAGTATTAGAAGATAAAATTAGGAATTTAAATTTAATTGACCCGGTACGCCGCTCGGAAATGCAAAAAAGGAAACTTGAAGAACTAAAAAGAGAGCTGGCAGATTTACCTGTGCCCGAAGTGCTAGAAGATGAAATCCGAAATTTACCATTACAACAAGATTTAGAACAGCAGCGTCAGATAGCTATTGTAACCCAACAAAAACAAAATCTTTATGATGTAATCATGCAATATTGTTCTGGTACTAATTTGCCGCCTAACCGCAGCTACGCGCAAGTTATTACCCAATTACGTAAAATATTTTTAAACATTGAGGCCAACAACTTTAATAATAATCAATTAATCTCCGAGACTCTAAAGGAAGCTTGCAGAAACCTATTGCGCAATTTAAGAGATAATCCGCAAGTGGAGGTGGATACGTTGAATTCCCTTCAATATTTGGAAGAGCACTTCTTGGCTGCGTATAAATATTGTAAGCAACTTCATTATCAGAGAGGCGTGGTTTTAGCATTATTAAAACAAAATCCTAATTTAATTGAAACAGAAGTTAAATGTTCGTATCTGTTGGCATTTTTTACCAAATATATTCAAGAAAAAGAAGAGCACAGAGTTATAGCAAAAGAATTTGCGCAAAATTTTTTCACTGGGGATTCTCGTGGTATTGGTAGTTCCAATACTAAATTATCAGAAATAATTGATGCCGCAAATGTCATTTATGAAGCTAGCAGGTAAATTGTGCTTTTACAACTATAAAAATTAAATTATGCGGGAACACTCTTACACATATGTCTGGTTGCTGCATAAATAAGTATTGCATAAGTATATAAATATATGGTAAAGTTAAGTATATTTCTATAAAAATGTGTTCAAAGCCGCAATTTATTATAGTATATTCATTATATAATTGAGGGATTGGCTTAACAGAAAATTTATTGAAAACCATTGTGGGAGTGAGTATATTATGCAACGATATGGTAAATTGTTATTGCTGGTTGGAGTGGTAATAACTATTGCAGGGTGCAATGGTTCTGGTGGTACCGCAACTTCGAATGCAATTAATAATGATGGTATTGGCGATTCAAATGGTAATGACAGCGCTTATACGTTAGTAATTAATGTGCCATATGCCGGCAATGGTCAAACTGGGGCAAACTTTTACAATGATTTATTAGCTCATTTAACTGTTGGGCAAAGTAAGGTGCCAGCGTCGCGAATTCTTTTATCCACTCAAAATCCATCGGTAAATCCTGATTTATTTGCAATTGGCGATACAGTCGGTAGTAGTGGTTTGGCAGTACAGTTTCTAGCTAAGTTAGCTACCTCAACAGCTGCCGTACAGGTATATGTTTTCCCCGATGTTGAGGTATCAAGCCAGTGGGCATCGTGGACTCCTCCGGTTGCTAATCCATCCATTAGTAGTTGCACTGCTGCGTCTGATTCTACCAATACTGTAGAACAACAAGATGCGCTAAAATCAATTTGCTGGGCAAGTTTGGTGAATCAATTAATTGCTAAAGAAGAAAGCGGATCAGTGGGTGCAATTAATGGGGTTGCTTATGATGGGCAAAGTTTTATTTTAGGACAAGCTGAATCAACTATTAGTTGGATGCATGATATGGCAGCTGCAGATAATTTGTTCCTCGGGTGGGTTAGCGGTGGTTTAAAATCTTCGGTAGACTTGAATTTAATTGAAGTATATAATATCGGTACCTATAATCATACGCCAGTGAGAGTAGATGAAATTGAACCACAGAAAGTACTCGATTTTTTTTCATCCGGCACTATTACCACGCCAGTGTGCAGTGGTCAATATTGCAGCTATACGGGTATTTTTCCAGGGGTGCAATGGGCGACTTATGTACCTGAGAGTACTGGAGTAGGTGCTGTGGGCGCTAATATTTATCAATGCGCAATTAGTAATACTCCTGAATTGTTACAAGCAAATAGCTGCGATGAATCATATACCAATGTAATTGATGTTGCTGCAAGTCCAGATGCACAGATGATGCAAAGCTTCAATTATATTTATAGTAATGCATCACCTATTTTTGGGACACCTCCTGAGCCTGCAGAATCAGGTAATGCAATAGTTTATTTATTTTCAACTGAATATATTGGACCAATGCAGTCTTATTATGGCTCACATCTTCAATGTGCTGAAGCAAGTGGGAATTGTTCGTGTATTGCTTCATTGTATAATTCAGCGGCTTCGTGTGGGGATGGTAATAACTTTGGTACTTGGGGCAGTCATTTGGATAATTTTATAAATTTTACGAATGAGTTTTTAACTGCACAAGAAGTTAATGGGCAATGTCCTGCACCTGGTGGGTGTGCTGCGGGCATTTATATGTACGATTATATTCCTCAGGAATGGTATCGCTAATATTTAGGGTTGGAGTCTATGATGGTTACTAGAAGTGTACATTTGCTGAAAATATGGTTGTTATTAGTATTTGCCCTATTGATTTTAGGTGCTTGTAATGGTTCTGGAACACAAGCGTCTTCAAGTTCTAATAGTAATGATAATTTGGTAGATCCTGTTGCTGAAGGTAATGGGGTATGGAATTATAGTGTGGCAACTGATTATTATTATGGTACGCAAACTCCAATTGAATCTCCATCATTAAAATACGATTTAACGGTTGCCCATCCAACCTCAACAATTCAATTTGTATTGCCGGTTATTTCTACATTGGATGCCCCTAATGGAGTAATTCCAACTCCGGTTAATAGTGATGATTTTATAATAAATTGCCCATTACGTGAAAAACCCCCAAGTACACAACTTTTAAATTATTATGCCTTACCGCAACTTAATGATTCATATTTAACCACAGGTACTATCCTGGGAACTTGTGTGGATGGGGAGTCGGTAACTAGTTATTATAGTAGCTTTATTAGCCATGTAGTACCAGTAATAGAAATTACCTCTAATTTGGGTGCTGCATTGGCTGCTGCAGACCCAAGCGTAGTTGCTGCTGTGGCAGATAATGTGGCTGCAATTATTAATAATGATCCCAATGCGTATGGAGTAGCATTTGATAATGAACCATTATTGAGTAAGGAAGGTGGTAGTAGTACTACTCCAGCAGGAACTATTCTGGAACGAAACTTTTATGGTGAATTGGCGTATCAATTAGCATTACATAAAAAATATTTATTCTTATTTGATGCTTCTGATACTGCAATATATTTACATAGCAAGGGGTATAATCATTCAAATTTAAACAATATTATAATTGAACAAAATTTGTATGACTTGGATACTACAGAAAGTGATAAATCATCAGGGCCAGTTAGCCTAGCCAATTATACAACCTTAGTGGAAAGTGAGGCAAGTAAGGATTTAAGCCCTGAATTGAGTAATAATCCTCCACTCCGGTTTGTGTTGCCGGCCAGTGCAACTTCTACTATGTGGGATTATTTACAAGGTTATAATATGGTTGCAACTGGTAATACCTACGTTGCCCCAACTACATTAACTGATGAATCATTGTGTGAGCAAGTAGATGCTGCGACAATGGGAACTATTGATAATAGTGCCTTAGCTGCATTTTTATGCGCTCCGAGTAGCCCAACTGATGCAAACCCTCCTAATGGAACTTGTCCGGGAGTGCCTGGTGCTGCTGCACAAGCAATTATCTTGGGGTTTTTAAATAGCCAAAATTGTGTAAATTATACTAATACTGATCATATGTATCAATATTTTAATGCCTCACTAGTAAGTGTTAGTAATTCGGATGCGTTTACGAATAATCGTTATCTTGGTTCAGATCTATATGCTTGGCGAATTAGTGCATATTCAGATATTAATGCGAGTAAAGGTTATTATAATCAAAATGGTGATGTAAAAGAATATGAATCAAGCACTCAAATTTTTCCACCAGAAATTACGTCTATTGTTTGGGAGTCATTTATTAACTGGTCTGTAGCGAATGATTAATTTTTAAAGTAAATGAAAATTAAATGTTTTACATATATAAGTGTTTTATCTGCGCTATTTATTGCATATGTTGTTGCAGATGAATTATTTTATCAGGACAATTTAACAAATAAGTATATTGCTAGTCAATTTGAGTCTGAGTCTATAATCAAGGCTCAGTGTAGTCAGAATGTGCGTTGTGGATCTGTTTATACCAAGCAATTTTATCGAGATAATAATTATAATTTGGTATGGAGTAAAAATGGGCAGTTATTACCATTGGCAATCCAATGTTTAACTGTTTTGCAAGACTCCTACCAAGAGGGTTTAAATCCTCCAGATTACCATATTGTAAAAATACAAACACTCCTTGATTATTTGAAAAATCATAATGAAGATAACGAAAAAATTGCACAGCTGGATATACTTCTAACTGATGCATTTTTTTTATATTCATCACATGTAGTTTTAGGAAGAGTAAATAATAAAGTAATTTATCCTAATTGGATAATTACCAAACGGGCAGTTAATTTAATAGATGTATTGCATCAAGTATTACAATCCCAAAATTTTAAGGATACTATTGATAGATTGATGCCGCATAATCAAGAGTACCTTAAGTTAAAACAGCAGTTAGGAATTTATCAACAGTTAGCTCTTAAATATAAATCGTGGGAGCAAGTGCCAATAGGTAGTAAGCTTGTTGAGGGGATGCACGGAGATCGGGTATACCGGTTGCAGCAGCGGTTACTGGTTAGTGGTGAATTAAAACATACTTCTCCAAGCAAAGTTTTTGAGCATGATTTATTGCAAGCGGTGGTGCTGTTTCAGCAAAATAATGGGTTAATCGCGGATGGGGTGGTTGGCAAAACTACCATAGATACGCTAAATATACCACTAATGACCCGAATTAAACAAATTGAATTGAATATGGATAGATTTCGTTATCTACCAAGCGATCTGGGTACGCAATATATTATGGTGAATATTCCCAGTTTCTCTTTAAAGGTAATTGCTAATGATCAAACTGTACTCGATATGCCGGTGATTGTGGGTAGCGAGCGGGGTTTACAAAGCTGTGTCTTAAGTAGTCAAATTACGTACCTAGATATAAATCCATACTGGTATATTCC
>JAGOUD010000127.1 GCA_018061465.1 Burkholderiales bacterium | reverse complement strand
TATATTTTTCAGTTGAGCAAATAAATTGTTTAATGAAGTATTAATATGTTGTTGCCCACTCCTGATGTCAGAGATGAGTAATTCAAGGTTGTGCACAACTGTATTACTGGCTTGTTTTACATAAAGCTGAACACTTAAATTACCATTGTTTTTTAATACATCGGCATTACTAATAACCTGTGCAAAATTTTCTACATCAGCAACCTGCCAATAGGCATCACTGATTTTTTTAATATGCCTAGGTTCAAGCCAAGCATTGGTGCGCTCAATCCGCAACTCTTCTTTGGCATCAATAAATATGATCTTACCTTTACGTTCTGCTGGTTTCTTCATTCTGCATACGAGCAAACAACTTTCCATGCTACTATTGTAAAATAGATTCTTACCTAAACCAATTACCGCATCAACGTAATCTTGTTCAATCATTTTTTTGCGAATATCACTCTCAGCATCTCGGAACAGCACTCCGTGCGGCCATAAAACCACACAGCGCCCGGTATCAGGCTTCAAGCTCTTCATAATGTGCTGCTGGAATGCATAATCAGCACACCCCTGCGGCGGTGTTCCCCAAATATTACGCCCAAACGGATCATTCATCCATTTTTGCTGGCTCCATTTTTTCACGCTATACGGCGGATTGGCCATAATTACATCAAATTGTTTAAGTTCGTCATTTTCCAAAATTTGTGGGCTATCTAAAGTATCACCCTGCACAATTAGAAATTCATCCACATTATGCATAAACATATTAATCCGGGCAATTGCAGATGTAATCAAATTAAGTTCTTGACCGTATAATTTTAAAGTTCGATATTCTTTGCCTTGCTCTTTAACATGTAAAGCACTACTTAATAATATACCACCGCTTCCGCAAGTTGGATCATAAATACTTTCACCGGATTGGGGGTCAGTTATTTGAGTCATTAGCTTAACTACGGTGCGGTTAGTATAAAATTCAGCCGCCGTATGCCCGCTATCATCAGCAAATTTTTTAATTAGATATTCATATCCTGACCCCATAATATCATGAGGTACATTAGCTACACTTAAATCCATTTTGCTAAAATGCTCAATTAAATCCAGCATCTTTTCATCACTCATGCGGCGTTTATTTGTCCATTGCGCATCACCAAACACATCGTGCAACATCTCAAAATTAGCTTCTTCAATACCAGTGATAGCAAGTTGTAATGCTTTACCTACATCCATCGTTACTTTTCGGACGTCATTCCAGTGGCAACCTTCGGGAATTTGAAAGCGATGGTTTTCCCGAAATAAAGCATAATCTAAATCACCACTACTTTCTTCAAGAGCCAATTTATACTCTTCATCCCAAACATCACTAATCCGTTTAAAAAATAGTAATGGGAAGATATATTGTTTAAAATCTGCAGCATCAATCATACCGCGTAAAATATTGGCGGCACCCCATAAATAATCTTCTAATTGCTTTTGTTCCATAATTTATATGTATTTTCTTTTAATGTTTATTTGTGGTTATATTAATACCATATTGTACCACTTTAACCACTCATACCCTATGAAAACAACATACTGATTCACCAGATGAAAATACTATATTTGTGCTGGCTTCGGGCATGGTGGGGGTTTACCAGTAAAACCGGGATTCAGCACAAATCCTGGCTTAGAATTATCTAAGCCAGGTTATCTACAAAAATATGATTAATGAATTACCACCTGCTCGGCAATTTCAATTATCTGGCTACCATATTCTTTCCGAATATTTTTCATAGATTTACTGCCACGTTTAAAAATATTAGTATCTATAGTCGGGCTCCAATACCAACATTTTTTTGCTCCAGAGAATTTAAAACCCAAACCGCTAATAGGGGAACCATGCGTAAACCGCAGAAATTTTTGAAATTCACAGCAACGTACTGCAAATGTTATATTTTTGCTAAATGTTTCTCCAAATGCCATTCTTGTAACGTATCAACTTCTTCAAATCCTAATTTTGTATATAATGGCTTGCCCACTGCAGATGCATATAGTACAGCATGATGTAAATTTTTGCTTTGAGCTAATGAAATACACGCATTAACTGCCGCTGTAGCGCACCCTTTGCCTCGATATTTTTCGATTGTACTCATTGCATATATTCCAGCTGTATTTTGACCACAATAAACCATTGCGGTACCAGCTGGTTGATTATCATACGTCAATAAAAATGGAACACAATGTGCAAAACTTATTAATGGATGAAAGAATTCCTTAAATTCATAATGACTACAGCCAAATGTTTTAATAGCTGTTTCTGTCCATACGTATAATTCTGTATCGCTTTTTGTGGTTATTATTTTAATACTTGTTGAAAATTCCGGAATTACATACTTGTTAAAATCTAGTATCATTTCTGTACTAACTGATTCATCAAGTACAAATCCCTCTTGGATTAAACCATCTATGTCATTACCGGAAGTTAGCCAAGTAAAATCTGCGTGTTTATAAAATGACTTTACTTTCTCTATATTTGATGGGCTAGGCTTACCCCATGTAAAATTTACAAAGTTAACAGATGAAGGTGCAATCAGGGCAAGTAAGTCTTTATCGTTTAGAATATTCCAGCCATCAATACTTAACATTGCTTGTATAATTTCTTTGAAATTTTGTTGTTGCACACCTTTATCGTATTTAGATTTATTTATCATAGCATTTCTTCCAACTAAAAATTTAAATGGTAAACTTTAATTACCGTGAATTCTTGATTAATGATCTGCTTCTCATAAAGTGGAGTAAATTGGGTTTTACCGCATATCCGGGGTAAATCGGCAATGAGAACTATCGACATAAACGCTTTTGCATTTACTATCCTTTCAAGCTGTATAATGTTTGTGCTCTATATAGATTGATTTGTTCATTGTTTGGAACGTATAAAAAATATTCTAATTGCCATGCTTGAGTCTTTTTAGCTTGCTTATTTGTAGTAATATCCCACGGCGGGTATACTCGTATTGCACGCTTACCACCTTGATTATTCTTTGAAATTATGCCATGTTTATATAAAATGGACTTTGGAAATATGAACTGACCGAATTTATCAGCTTGAGCTGTTGCTATAATAAAAAGTTCAATAGGGTCTTCCATATCATATGGCTGAATCGGCCCCTTTCCAATTCTTTTCCATAATGTCACAAATTGACCGACTTTTGTAGAAGTGATTTTAGCCACTCGAAACCTAATATCAGTAGAGTTTAGTTTGAATATATAGGCTCCATATTCAGCGCTTTGGGCTTCTATTATTGGTTCTGAGCATTTAAAATGGCATGGGTTAAATATCAAATCCTTGGATCTAATAAGTTCAGGGTGAATTATTTGCTTCATAATGATTATCTTTACTTGGTTTATAACTATACTACTACTTGTCTATCAATAAATTGAAGTAAGCTACTGGTAATCTGGGATGAGCTAATTTACCGCAATTATCAACTTTTAAATAAAGCATTGCGTTTAGCATTTTCATTAGATTTAGCATAAAATTGTGCAGTAACAGAAATATTACTATGTCCCAGCAGATCTTTAATGGTAGAAAGGTTGATATCTTTATTGACTAGGTTGCGGGCGAAGGTATGCCTAAAGATGTGTAGGCCAGTTTTGTTCACTCCAGCTTTAGCTAAGAGGTTAGCTACAACCCCTAACACTACACTGCGGTTACATTGATTGCCTTGAGTTGAAGTAAATAAATATGAGCTATTGCCAGCTTTTTGTTTTACTTTTTCTAAGTTATCCTGAATTTCTGATTGTAGAATATATGTAAAACGTTCCTTACTACCTTTACCATATAAAAGAATGGTGTATACATATCCATAAGTATCATCATAATGTTCAGCTATATCGGCCCATTTAATATTGATAATTTCAGAAATTCGAGCACCCGTATACATGAGTATTTTTATTAATAATGAATTTCGTTGAGCTAGGTAAGATTTTTCTTTATCCAGCTTAGCTATATAGTTTAAAATTAGTTCTTGCTCATTGTGATTAAAGGCTACTTTTTCTTTTTGCTCGGTTTTAACTTTTATTGCAGATAGGTTTAATTTTAAAAAGCCGAATTGATCTAAATCTGAATCCGCTATAAAGGATAAAAAATCCTTAATAACGGTAAGGTGTAATTTTTGAGTATTTTTACTTAAACCATCCTGGGTCAATTTATTTAAATAATTATTTAAAAAATACTTGGTTAAATCAGTTATGGATAGATACTCATTTTCTGAGGACTCTTCAGCACAATACTGGTAAAAGCGTTCAAGTATAATATTGGCGTTATTAATGGTATTCTTAGATAAATTGGCTGCTTTCTTGCTATTTATATATAAAATGTTATATTTATTGATTATATCTAAAATATTTTTATTTGGCTCTATTTGAGTATTTTTAGGGATATTTGAACCTTTTGTCTCAATTTGTTGATTTTTCTTCATTTTAGTATTTATTTCCGAATATTTAGGCTTGGCTTATAAAGCTAATGGCTAATTATAGCATACTCAGCCTCCTAGATGCAAAAATAACCCATCACTATTACCCATAGTGAGTGGTTTAATGAACAGCATCTTTATAGGGGTTCCATTCCCAAACCGCAGATTTTTTTGAAACTTGCAGCAAAGCATTGGTGCTATTAGCTTATATGCTAGACTATTCAATTAATTTTTTACCAATTCTTTTATTTGGTTACATACTAGATTTGGGTTTTCCAGTTGCACAAAATGCCCACTAGTAACTGTTATAATTTTACTGTCCGGATTTTTATTTAAGTACTGCTTCTGATTCTCAAGCCAAGGCTCCTTTATCAAATTGGCACTTTCCATTTGAAGAGCTGAAATTAAAATAAGCGGAATATTATTTGATAACGGAGGAAGTGCATTCAATTGTTGTGTGGTTTGCTCAAAACCACGTAATTGGTAGTATATTACCGCTGCAGAATCTAAATGTAGCCTTTTAGCATTATCATAACTATACTTACTATATAACTCTTGATTGGGAATTGTACTCCAACTTTCGATATTTATTATGCTCATGATTTTATCTGAATATTGTGAATTAATGGGTTGTGGATCAACCATAAGGATACCTTTTGTTAAATTAGGGTACTTCCGAGCAAAATAATCTACATATAAACCACCATAGGAATGCCCGATAACTAAGTATGGTGCTTTCACATGCCTTAGATTTAGTAATTTTATTAACTTGCTATTTACTAATTCAGCAGTAATGGGATTGGAAACAGATGTATGTAAATCTGCTGGACTTTTGCCAAGGCCATTACGGTCATACATAAATAACGCCCCATATTGATTTGCGCAAGTTAGAAACTGTTTATTTTGAGTCCATTCTTCGGTAGTCGAGCCACTGCCATTTTCAAGAATTATTGTACCTTTGAATTTTGCTTTTGGATTAGGATAGTATTCAGAATAAATTGTAACGCCACTCTCAATAGTAGTATAAGTACCGACAGCAAAAGAATGTATTGCCAACAAGAAAGTTAAGTATAAGAAATTTTTTAACTTCATTTTATGGAATAGTCCTGATATTTCGTTTATTAATATATAAGTTTAGTCCAATGTGATTTGAATAACCTAGTATAGCTGCAATTTTTCTAACAGAGAGGCCTAGCACAAGTAGCTCCTTAATTCTATCTATATCTTTATCAAATTTACTTTTCTGTATAGTACCTTTGGGTTTACCTAGCTGAATACCTTGGGATTTTTTGCTAGCTAGAGCTTCTTTTGTTCGTAGGCTAATTAAATCTCTTTCTAATTCAGCAAATAACGAAAATAAAGTTGTAATAATTTTGGAGTTCATGTCATGCTGCTTGATGTCCAGGTTTTGTTTGATGGCAATGATCCTGACTTGTTTTTTAATTAAAGCATTTATTAAACCGATAATTTCAGCAGTACTACGTCCTAGGCGACTAAGCTCGGTTACAATAAGTATATCTGCACCATTCAAAGTAGCAGTCATTTCATCAATTCGTCTATCCTTACTGGTCTTTTTACTCGAAATAGTAATTTCAATAAAATCATCAATCTCAAGATGATTTTTGCGGGCATACTCCAGAATTTCAAGTTTTTGATTATTTAAGTCCTGTTTATCTGTAGAGGCTCGAAGGTAAGCTATGATTTTAGCCATTTTTATTCATTGTTAAACATTAACCCATAATTCATCATAAATTTATACAATTTGCTGTACAGATAAGAATTGTATCACATCAACAAACCAGCTGTATAATAACGATCGTTATTGTATGCGCCAGGTACATATTGGAAAATGATCAAATCTAATTAAGGAATAATTTTACCATCCTTAACTAATTGTCGGTGTCGCTGAAATGGAGTCATTTTATTACCAAATCTAGCATGAACTCTTTT
>JAGOUD010000126.1 GCA_018061465.1 Burkholderiales bacterium | reverse complement strand
ATACGCGCTATAAATCTCTTCATTACACTTTGCTGTTGATGGTTTACTCTTTTTTCTCATATTAATTCCACGGTGTTATGTTTTTAGCAATCATAATATCATATCTGTTGTCAATGCGTAAGTTCTATATTCTTTACCAAAGATCACCGATAAACGTGTGGCTAGACTAAATAATAGATAATTACCATCCTCGATAGAATAATACATATTTATATTTTTAAAATTATTAACATTTATCATTACTATCAATTGTTCACTGTCCAATGGCAGCAAGTTGAGAACATCATTAAAATCACAAATGTAGGCATTGCGATTCTGCACACCAGTGATCAAATCAGTTTTATCATGAAATATAGCTGGTTTCAGGATTTTGGATAACGTGTTACTGATTGGCCTAATCAATAATTGCAAGAGCAATGCATGCTCATGCATAAATCCATTCTCTCGATTAACCAGCAGCAAAACCCCAATTAAGGCCCCATCATTAAAAAGAGGAATTAGTAGATAATTATCCAAGGTTAAAATAAAATCTGGCAAAATAAAATGATTATGTTCCAGAATTTCATTCACGATAACAGGTCGTCCAGCTAGCAACGTTTCCTTCAAAAGTGTATTTTCAACTGAGGTAAAATTTATTTGCCGTAATTGATTTGCATATTTAGCTCTAAGCTCAGGGTTCAAATTTGAACCAGCAAGACTCCTCAAGCTTAACACTGCTATATTAGGCGTCAAATCAGTCCCAAGTTCCGCAACAAAGCCATATTCAGCATTCAACATTTTTAAAGAATACTCTAATAAAAATTGTAAATTATTATTAGAAACCTCATTCTCCCATGGGTTTAGTATAAAATCTTGAAGTTCCATAATCCGGTTAAATAAATCCAAGATTATATTCTCAAGGAGCGAACTATCATCACCAAATAGCCAAATATGATTAGTTCCACCAATTAGATCAATTCGATGACTAATAAAATTTAGCGCAATTTGATTTCCATTTAAATCGGTTAAGTTAACCAACATCGCAACGTCGCTAATTATCTCCTTGTGGATTAATTCACTTGGCAAGCAATGCACCTGCTGAGAGTTGTGTTGCAACGAGATTAAAGAATTTATATTTTGTTGCACTAGTTGAGATCTGCTTGCCTTAAATAGCTGACATGCCGATTGATTTGCATATGTAATAACATTGCATCCATCAATTATGACAACACTTAAATCATAAAATTCAGTAATCTCAAACAAATCTTGTATTCTTAAATTCATCTGTAATCTTCCTCAGCAGATCTTATTTATTTTTAACCTTAATAGTCTCGTTACGTCAACCTGAAATCCACACTGAATTGTGTTTCATTGCTTCAATATTACCTATCATTCTAGAACATAATCTATCATCGAATTGTAACCATAATAGCGCAATTTATCAACAAAATATTATTACTGACCCTCTATATTTATAAAAAAATCAATCAATCCAACAAGGTATAATATAACCAGATAAAACCCAAGCATTAATTAACTTCACCATATTATTTTATTTAACAGCATCTAATTTAGTTAATTCTTTTGTTGTAAGCTAAAGTTTTGTACACGCTGTTGTAGCACTAACAACTCCAAAGCCGCCGCAGTTCCTGGCACAGAATAACCATCAGGATAACTGGTGTATGCTTTACCACGTGGTAGATTCGGAAAGTTATTATGATTTGGACTCATCGCAGTTTTCAGATTAACTGTCATGCCATAGCGAATCAAACCAACTGAACGAACTACTACTTGCCGCGCATTATTTGCCACAAAATCTTCCACTAATTGACGAAATTTAAGATCTGAGGTTAAATTATAATTCTCCAAAAACAGACTAAAATATTGCCAATACGCCAAACGAAAGGCAATTCCATCGCCGTCTGCAAACCAGCCATTTGCTTGCAGGTAGCCATAATCATCCCAAAAGCCAGCATGTTGCAAGCTTATAGCATAACTTGCCACCACCAATTTCTTGGCAAATTTAAGATACTTGGTCTTTCCTGTTAGCTGTGCTAAAATTGCCATCCCAGGCAAAACTACACCTTGATTATAAGTAAAGATTTGATTTACAACTTTACCATTTAAGTCTTTATTGCTCACATCTAAATCACGAGTAATTACGCCATCCATTAATAAACCATCTGAATTTAACTTATCAAAGTAAGCTAAAAAATAACCATCTGCAACCGATTGAGTATCCTTTAATACCCGTGTATAATCGTATTGTGGATCATCTTCACCATACTTAAATTTAATTAACTTAGCCAAACGCGCACCAGCGGTGACATAGAGCGAATTTGAAATAGTTGATTTATACTCCGCAGCTTGACCAACGCCACTAAACCACATGACGCTTTTCGCACCTGGCGTCGCAATTTCATTGATATAGTCATCGCGTGTAATTCCATCAACGAATATTTTATATGCATAATCCAACATTTTTGCCAAATTTGGATCCTGCGGATTATTCACCAATAAGCCCTCGGCATAACCAAGGAAAGCATTTACCCACCACAGTCTATCATCAATATACAAACAATGCACGGTACTCTGACAAAGTAATTTTTGCTCATTAGGTGCAAAGGTATCCCAATTATTAACCCGATACACCGCATCCAAAAAACTTTGATAGTCAGGATATTTAGAGCCACTCTGAATAGCTAAATTAGGCAAGAAATCATGAAATTGCCCCAAATAATTACGGTTCACATCAATCATGCTTCCAATCACCAACGGAACTTGCCAACGCTGATATTTAAAATCTGGCGAACCTAAATTATCTTGCCCAGCAAAAATTCCTTGTTTAAAGAAAAGTCCATAAACGCTATTTTTTAATTGATTAATTTCAATAACTTGTTGAGCATTTGCTGATTCAATATGACTTGGCTGGAGCAATAAATTATTATCCCGAGCTAAAGCATTTACCACTTGTCCTTGTGCGTTATACCCAAGTGAGCTACTACTACACCCAACGAGCAACCCCGCAATTAGCATTAAACTAAGCGATTTGAATTTATCCATATTTTCACCACTCCACAATTCAGGATTGAGATTTCATAAAACTAATTCGGCGATACAATCATCGTTTAAAACATTTGTTCTAGCAACCATAACCCACTATCAGTCTAATAAATTATTTCTGGGCTTAGATATTAAAAAACTGGCAAAATGCCAGCTTAATTTGAACAATGTATTAGTGTTCAAGGTTGCTTTTACTTTTGCTGCCCCACCACAGGATTAACAAACCAGCCAAAATCATTGGGAATGAGTAAAACTGCCCCAAAGAAAAGCCTGTCGCTTGAACCACACCAGTTGCAAAAGAATCTGGTTCACGGAAAAATTCTAAGAAAAAGCGTGCGAAACCATAACCGATCATAAAGACACCAGAGGTTTGCCCCAGCTTGCGTGGTTTTACAGTAGTGTAGATTAACAAAACTAAAAATAACAAAACACCCTCAGTTAAGGCTTCATAAATTTGTGATGGATGACGTGGTAACATTGAACCAGATTGAGGAAATACCATCCCCCACGGCAAAGTTAAACTACAAAAGCGTCCCCATAATTCACCATTAATGAAATTGCCAATTCGACCAAATAATAAACAAATCGGCACAAATGGCGCGCAAAAATCTGAAACGACAAAAAAATTACTTTTAATCCGCCGACCAAATAAATACAGCGCAACAAAAACCCCAATCATTCCGCCATGAAATGACATTCCGCCATCCCAAGTTTGCAATATTTTAAACGGATTAGCGAGGTAAAACGCTGGCTGATAAAATAAACAGAATCCCAAACGACCACCGACTACCGTACCAATCACGACACTTAATAAAATATCATCAAGCATTTTCTCAGTTAAAACTGGATGGCCATATTTTCTAATTCGCCATTTACCCGCATATAAAAAGAACATAAAACTAAGCACATACATTAGACCATACCAGTGAAATTTAACTGGACCTAGGCTAAGTGCAACTGGATCAAATTGAGGATACATTAACATACTAACAACACCATATAAAATTAGTTAGATTGAAGTGATGCGGAATTAAACTTACCAGTTCCCGCCCAAACATAAAATACCACACCGATTATTATCATTGGAATGGAATATAATTGCCCTAAAGACAGTCCTGTAATTTTTACTACCGCGGTTGCAAATAAATCTGGCTCACGGAAAAACTCCAAACCAAAGCGAATTAAGCCATAGCAAATGACAAATAAACTACAAGTTTGCCCAATTGCGCGCGGCTTACGAATAAACCACAACATAATTACAAACAATAGAATTCCCTCAGCTAGAGCTTCATAAATTTGCGAAGGATGACGTGGAAATGGTCCGCCATCTGGGAAAAGCATACCCCAAGGTAAATTTGGATCACATAAGCGCCCCCATAATTCACCATTGATAAAATTACCAACCCGCCCAAAGAATAAGCCAATTGGCACTAAAACACTCGCAAAATCCATTAACAATAAAAAGCTACATTTTAATTTACGCGAAAATAAATAAACACCAAGGCAGACACCAATTAAGCCACCATGAAATGACATTCCACCATCCCACGTTTTAAATAAATCCAAGGGATGTAGCAAATATATTTCGGGACGATAAAATAAGCAATAGCCTAAACGCCCACCTAAAATAACTCCAAGCGCGCCGTAAAATAAAAAATCATCCATCATTTCAGGAGTTAAAACAGGATGACCATAATGTTTAATCCGCCATTTACCTACATACAAGAAACATAAAAAACCCAGCAAATACATTACGCCATACCAGTGGATATTAAATTGACCAATACTTAGTGCAACAGGATTAATCGACGGGTAAATTAGCATAAGTTCAGATGTCCTTAATTGATTATTTGTTATAAGTTAGTTATTCTACCCGATAACTAAGTTTTTTGCTACAATATACACTTTGTTAATTTATTTAAAACCTACAAGGAGTTGTTATGAAAGCACCCGTTCGTGTTGCTGTGACTGGCGCAGCTGGTCAAATTAGCTATAGTTTATTATTCAGAATTGCTAGTGGTGAAATGCTTGGTAAAGACCAACCAGTAATTTTACAATTACTAGAAATTGAACCAGCTATGAACGCACTTAAAGGTGTGATTATGGAATTGGAAGATTGTGCCTTTCCACTAGTGCAAGGAATTACTGCCAGCCATGACCCAATGATTGCCTTTAAAGATATTGATATCGCTCTTTTAGTTGGCGCACGCCCACGTTCAAAAGGTATGGAACGTAAAGACTTATTAGAAGCCAATGGTGCTATTTTCACAGTGCAAGGTAAAGCCCTAGCTGCTGTAGCTAAAAAAGAAGTTAAGGTTTTAGTTGTTGGTAATCCAGCGAACACTAATGCATTAATTGCTTTAAAAAGCGCAGCAGGTCTAAACCCACGTAACTTCACCGCAATGTTACGCCTTGATCATAACCGTGCCTACTCACAATTAGCGGCTAAAACCGCTAGCCATACCACAGAAATTAATAAAATTGTGGTTTGGGGTAATCACTCAGCAACCCAGTATCCAGATATTTCCGCAGCTACGGTCAAAGGAACTGCGGCAAACGATTTAGTTGATCAAAATTGGTTAGTAACTGACTTTATCCCAACCGTACAAAAACGTGGCGCCGCAATTATTGACGCACGTGGATTATCTTCAGCGGCATCAGCTGCAAATGCTGCAATTGAACATATCCGTGATTGGGTACTTGGCACTAAAGAAGGTGAATTTGTCAGTATGGGTGTACCATCTGATGGTAGTTATGGCATTCCAGAAGGAGTAATTTACGGCTTCCCATGTAGCTGTAAAAATGGTGAATACACTATTGTTCAAGGATTAGCCGTTAGCGAATTTAGCCGTGAACGCATGAATGCAACTTTGCAAGAATTAACCGAAGAACGTGATGCAGTTAAGCATTTATTAGGTTAATCTACATCTATGTAAAAAAAAATAAAGCCAGATTAAAATCTGGCTTTATTTTTTGTCTAATGACAATCATCTGGGTCAACCGAAGCATCACAGATAAAGACCTCGAACGTCTTTGCACTAACTTTAACTGCATTTGACAAAGTAATTGCGCTTTCTGAATCAGACTTAGCATAAGATCCTGTATAATGTGAATACGAGCGATCTGCCGCAAACAAAAAGCCTTTATTCGCACTCCAATAACCAGAGTTATTTTTCAAATCTACGCGCGTAGATAATTCACCAGTGTGTTTATAAATTGCAGTACATTTTTTACCAGTTCGCACTTGATTAACTTCGCGGGTTGGCCCAACCGTTAGCCAAGCTTGATCCGATAACGCGTCACCATCATCTAAAAAATAACCTTGTAACGTCACTGCAGTTTTAGATTTATTTATAAATGTAAATGTA
>JAGOUD010000125.1 GCA_018061465.1 Burkholderiales bacterium | reverse complement strand
AGCTGTAATAGATAAATCACAATTAGCCCTTGATGAAATAAAATTATTACAATCAGTAAATAAACAAATATTACAAATTTTGCATAAAGAGCATATTCCCGGAATGGCTGTGGCATTAGTTAATGAAAGTGGGATAATTTGGGCAAATGCTTTTGGTGTTGCTAATACTAAAAACAATAATCCTGTTTCATTACAAACGTTATTTAGCTTACAATCACAAACCAAAATTTTTACTACATTAGGTGTATTAAGCGCTGTGCAAAATCAGCAACTAGATTTAAAGACTCCTATTATTAATTATATTCCTAATTTAAAATTGTACAGTGTTTATGAATCAAGCCCTGCCAATAAAATTACTTTAATACATCTTTTAAGCCATACTGCAGGATTTGCACATGATGCACCTATTGGTAACAACAATAATAGTAGAGCTGATTTTGCTACCCATATACAAAGCATTCTTAATGGTACGTGGTTACAGTTTAAAGTAGGAAGTGATTATAATTATTCAAATGTGGGTATGGATCTAGCTGGATATATCTTACAAACGCAAAGCCATCAATACTATTGTGAATATATGAAACAGTATGTTTTAATTCCGTTAGAGATGAATTCCAGTACATTTAACTTAGAGCAGTTTTTAAATAGTAACCATGCTGAAGGCTATATTGATGGTATAGATACTGCTCCATATAATTATTCATTAATTCCTTCTGGTGGCATGTATTCAAATGTATTAGATATGGCACATTATCTTCAGTTAGTATTAAATAACGGAATGTATAAAGGCAATCAAGTATTAAATAAAGAATTATTTAATACTATGCTCACTATTCCTTTTCCGTTACAGGGACAAACTGAAGGAAATGCATTAGGTAATTGGAAAGGGCAACGATTATCTACTACATATTATTCACATTTAGGGCGTGGGTTTGGTTTTTCGAATAATCTAGAATGGTATCCGGAATATGGTTTGGGAATTGTAGTGTTAAGTAATAAATATACTACCAATAATGTTGATGTGGCAGTTTCTCATTTAATTTTAGATGCTATTATAAAGAAAAGGCAATACCAAAAAAGGAGCCAATTGCAACAATATATGGTGGGTGAATATATTTCAAATATGGGGTCCATACAAATATTAAAAGATAAGCAATCAAATAAACTAGCTTTAAACGGAACGGTTAATTCTGGACCAACTGGTAATACTGCTGTTATAGTCAAAAGTCCAATTATTTTTGTGGAAGATAATATTTTTTATCTGGCATCAGATAAGAAGATACATAATGAACTGCCAATGCTTTATCGTTACATTGCGCCACAAGATCATAATGGTATTGCTACAATAGAACGGCTTGCGGATGGGTATCACTGGTATTTTAATCAATCAGCTTACATGAAAGATGGTCCCAATAAACCTAGTTGGCAAAAATTTACTGGTATGTATAAATTAGAGGGATATGGTGCGCCGTTTTATATTAAGGTTGCGATTAAGCATGGATATTTATACATCGGGAGTTTAAAGTTGATAGAACACAAACCTGGAATTTTTGCAGCAGCAAATGGGCAAATGTTAGTATTTAATCCAGGTCACGTATCTTGGATGAATCTTAATTTATTAAGGGTTAAAGAGTAAAATGATACAACAAATAGAAAATCTTCAATTGTTCCCAAGGATAACCCAACGACAGACCTGACAGAATTCTACTGTGAAGTAAGTTTGGTAATACGAAGATTGTATTATTAAAAATTCTTCAACCACTTTATGATCCAGAAAATGAAAATAGTGATTTGTTTAGCTATTGTGCACTTAAGGTACCCCATAAATATTGACTATAGTCATCATGAGAATTTTTCAGATTTATCTACTATACAATATCATCCTGTATATCAGATAAAGCCGATCTATGATTTTACTAATAAATAAAGATTACTTAATAGCAATAATATTCTATATTGTGGTGCTAAGAATCAATTTGAAATTTAGGAGCAAGAATGAATAATAACCCTAACAAAGGAAGTCTTATGCTGATTATTAATCTTCAGTTAATTGATCAGCTATAGAGCGTATCTCCAGTAGTTTCCGGAAACTATTTTAAATCTCAATCTTAGTAGAATTCAACCTATATACATCAGTAACTTAAATTTAAATATCTCAGCAAAAACCCACAGCTTAAATGTTTCGCTAAGCATTTAATGCTAATTATTTATGCTTAAAAACAACCCTTGGATTTAGGGTTGCTACTTAGGTATCAAGGTGACAAAATAATGACTGCATTAGGTAGAGGGTATCCCTACAGGCTAGAATGGTTAAGCAGACTAATATTAGCCTGTCCAATCCTCAATCAACAATGGTAAACCGTATAATAAAGAAAATGCATTTAAAGTAACTATCAGCTAAGAGGGGTTAAAAGCAGCTGAGGGTTTTAATAAAGACCATTGGACAGGTTGTGCTAATGAGAACTATAGTAAATCGTATATAAAGATTATTAAAAATATTAACTTTAGTGTATAGGAGCTGTAATGAATTTAAATCCAGTTAACTCTAATTTAAAAAACTTCGTTTTTTCATCAAATTATAGGGCGTTACTAACTAAAAGTTCGCGCCCAGAATTATTCTGTTTTTCACACCTTCGGTGGGATTTTGTTTACCAACGTCCGCAGCACTTAATGTCACGTTTTGCTAATTTTTACGATGTATTTTATATTGAAGAGCCGATTTATACGGAGATCACAACACCGTCTTTGTCAATTGGGGAAGCTAGACCAAATGTTTATATCATACGCCCGCACTTACCTAAGCTTCTAACTCAAGGTGAAGAAATTCCTATTGTGCAAAATCTATTAGAACAATTTATTAACCAAAATAATCATACTCTTGATATTTGCTGGTACTATACACCGATGATGTATTCTTGGGCCAACCATTCTTTAGCCAAGGTGATAGTTTACGATTGTATGGACGAATTATCTGCATTCAAATTTGCGCCTAAAGAATTAGGCTACTATGAAGAAAGGCTAATGCAGCATTCCGACTTAGTTTTTACCGGTGGAAATAGTCTGTATAAGGCAAAAAATCCAAAACATAGCTCCGTACATCTATTTCCTAGTAGTGTAGACATTACTCACTTTAAGGCAGCTCGACACAGCATAGAGTGTCCAGATGACCAAATTAATATTCCTTTGCCTCGAATTGGTTTCTATGGGGTGATTGATGAACGCTTTGATATTAGGCTTCTTGAAGATTTGGCTCAAGCGCGTAAAGACTGGCATTTTATCATTATTGGACCGGTTGTTAAAATAAATCCTAAAGATTTGCCACATTATGAAAATATACACTATTTAGGTTCAAAAACCTATGAGGAATTACCCGCTTATCTGACAGGCTGGGATATAAGCTTTATTCCTTTTGCTATAAATGAATCTACTAGATATATTAGCCCAACTAAAACCCCGGAATATTTAGCTGCAGGTAAAGCTGTAGTATCTACTCCCATTACAGATATTGTGGCTACTTATGGACACTCGGAGTTAGTGCAAATCGCCGATCCCAAAGACATTAATGGGTTCATATCTGCTATTGAAAGGGCACTAAAGCTAAGTAAAGATAAAAAGTATGTAAATGACCAGGCGGATATTATTTTAGATAACATGAGTTGGGATAAGACCTTTAATGATATGCATGAACTAATTCTTGAAAGAACCTACAAAAATGACAACAACCATTAAATTTGATTATATAATTGTTGGGGCTGGATTTGCCGGTGCCACTTTAGCCGAACGGTTAGCTCGTGGATTAAATAAAAAGATTCTTCTTATTGATAAGCGAGCGCATATTGGGGGTAATGCCTATGATTGTTTAGATGCGGCCGGGGTATTAATTCATAAGTATGGCCCTCATATTTTCCATACTAATTGTGAACGAATATTTGAGTATTTGTCACAGTTCACTTCATGGCGTAAATATGAACATAAAGTTTTAGGCTATGTTGATAATAAATTATTACCGATTCCGATCAACCTCACTACTTTAAACCAGTTATATAAGCTTAATATGACTTCAGCTGAGGCCGAGATTTTTCTAAAATCAAAAGCTGAACCTATAGAAAAAATCATGACTTCAGCTGATGTGGTAATAAGTAAAATTGGTACTGAGTTATATGAAAAATTCTTTCGTGGCTATACACGCAAGCAATGGGGACTTGATCCGTCAGAGTTAGATAAGTCTGTGACATCTCGTGTGCCTACTCGTACAAATAATGATGATCGCTATTTTACGGATGCAATCCAATATATGCCACGGGATGGTTATACGAAGATGTTTGAAAAAATGCTTGATCACCCCAATATTACCATCAAATTAAATACCGACTATAAAGATATAAAAGGTAAATTTGAGTACGATGAATTAGTTTATACTGGTCCGATTGATGAATATTTTGGTTATTGTTATGGAAAATTGCCATACCGTTCATTAAAATTTGTACATAAGACGATGGATATGGAAGTGTACCAGCCAGTAGCGGTCGTGAATTATCCTTCGGAAGATGTTGAATATACCCGTATTACTGAATATAAGCATCTAACTGGGCAATCACATCCGAAGACGAGTTTAACTTGGGAATTTCCTGCTGAAGAAGGGGACCCATTCTATCCGATACCCCGCGCTGAAAATCAAACTCTATATAAAAAATATGAAGCGCTGGCAAATGTTACTCCAAACGTAACTTTTATTGGCCGCTTAGGCAGTTACCGTTACTATAATATGGACCAGATTGTCGGACAGGCTCTTGCAACATACAATCGTATTGTTTCAAAAATAGATCATCCCGTGCATGAATTATCCACTGGAACATAAATGGAATCAAACCCGTTATTTAACAGTTTTATCCAGGGCGGATTTGAATGCTCAACTCATATAAGAAAAGATGGCAGCCGATTGGATTTAATTCGAAGTACATCGCATGATATATATGTTAAAGATGATTATTTAGCTTTAAATTCACATGGAATCCATACCGTTCGGGATGGCTTACGCTGGCATTTGATTGAGCATTACCCCGGTTATTTTGATTGGTCAAGTTTTTTACCCATGTTACGGGCAGCAAATGAGTCTGATACTCAGGTAATATGGGACTTATGCCACTATGGTTGGCCCGATGGTATTGATATTTGGAAACCGGAATTTGTAACTCATTTTGCGAAATTTGCTAAGGCTGCTGCGCAAATTATTAAAAATGAGACTGATGGCATACCGTTTTACTGCCCTATAAATGAAATTTCGTTCTGGTCGTGGGCTGGGGGAGATGTGGCTTATTTTAATCCGCACCAATATCATCGTGGTTTTGAACTCAAGCACCAATTAATCCGCGCCACCATTGCCGCTATTGATGCAATACGCGAAGTAGATCCTCGGGCGCGTTTTATTCAGGCCGAGCCACTTATTAATGTTATTCCGGGTATAGGCAGCATTGCTGAGGCCGAAGCCTATAATGAATCTCAATTTCAGGCGTATGATATGTTATCTGGCAAAATATGGCCCGGCCTTGGGGGGCAACCCGATATGTTAGATATTATTGGCGCTAATTATTATCCGTATAATCAATGGTTCTTGCATGGCGACAGAATAGACCGCCATCATTCGCAGTATAAGCCCTTGTGGCAAATGTTGGGCGAGCTTTATCAGCGGTATAGAAAACCTTTATTTATCGCTGAAACAGGGGCAGAAGGAGATGAGCGTATCCAGTGGTTCAAATATATCCTAGCACAAGTTGAGCAATGTTTGATTAAAGGCACACCTATTAAAGGAATATGTCTTTATCCAATTGTGGACTATCCCGGATGGGATGATGAACGCCATTGCCAAACTGGTTTGCTTAGTTTAGTGCTGGCTAAAGGTTTTCGATCACACTATGAACCTCTCGTGGAAGAGATTAGAGCATATCAACTTTTAAATAAAAGCGTAAGCAATATCAATACGCGCACATTAACTAAATCACCTATAACTACCAATCAATCTTGCTCAATACTAAGCTAAAAATCTACAATGTCATGAAGTATAAACATTGATAGTAGTCCCACAATTACAGTATGCTATAATAAAGGCATAGGCAGGCACAAGATGTACTTAAACCGTATTAGTATTGAAAGATTAAAAGGTATACTATGAACCCAATTGAGATTAGTTTATCATTTTTTGAAGGTCTGGCATTAATTGCTTCACCATGCATATTACCCGTACTCCCCCTGATTTTATCTACTTCAGTTGATGGCGGTCGCAGACGACCATTTGGTATTATTCTGGGATTTGTTTTAGCTTTTACTATTTTTGCTTTGTTATCCCGTGAATTGGTATCTGTTTTAAACTTAAATCTGGACTATATTAAATACGGATCATTAATTCTTCTGGCACTGTTTGGTGTTTTGATGCTTTCTGAAACCTTATTAAGTAAATTTAATAACCTAACCC
>JAGOUD010000124.1 GCA_018061465.1 Burkholderiales bacterium | reverse complement strand
GCCATAGATAATAATTATAAAGATACAGATTTAAAAGGTATAGATATAGCTAAAGCGTTATACAAGCGAGGGTATACTAATTTATATATTTTATCTGGGCAGAACCCGGAAAGTATAAATTGCGGAACTTATGCAACGGCATTACTAAAGACTGATTTAGATAGTATTGAAGCCCACTTGTATAAAGTAAATACAGAATAAGAAAATTCAGTAGTGTATCAGTTTAAGCATTGCCACCTTCTTGGCTTGGTAATGGTTCGCAATGACCTCTTGCATCAAGTTGAGGTACTACTGAAGTTAGTTTAGATTAATTAAATTAATATAGAAATAAAAAAATCTATGGAAGATAGAAATAAATTATAAAAACACTTTGAAAATATTAAAAAAAGATGAAGTTTGGGAATAAATGTAATGAAAACCATGCAGTACACCAAGAGCTGCGTCAGCAAAAGCTTTCATAGTGCAGGTTTAGCCATAAGATAACTAAATGAGTATTTAATTTTATGGCTAATTGTGTTACAATACATACCTTAAAGATGTTTAACAATATAAGGAAGTTATTTTTATGAAGCGTACTTTTCAACCATCAGTTACTAAGCGTAAACGTACTCATGGCTTTTTAGTGAGAATGAAAACAAAAGCTGGTCGTGCTATAATTAATGCACGTCGTGCTTGTGGCAGAAAAAAACTTGCGGTTTAATTTCAACTAAAGGTTATTAATGGCGCATTTCTTTAATCAAGCATTGAGATTAAACACAGCGGATGATTTTTCATCCGTTTTTATTTTACGTAATACTAGAAATGGTAAATGGCTAAAAATACATTATAAACTAACTAAACTAGGCTATTCTCGTTTGGGTCTAATTGTAAGTAAAAAAAATCATAAACGCGCAAATAAACGGAATTACATGAAGCGGGTACTGCGTGAGTTATTTCGTTGTCAACAAGAGCAATGGCTGGGTTATGACATTATTGTAAGAGTTAATAAATATTTTACAGTTAATGATTTTAACGAAGTAAAGCAGGAATTTATACAGTTAACCAATAAATTTATCGGTAATGTAAATCATGGTTAAGTATATATTAATTCTAGTGATTAAAGGATACCAAATATTAATTAGTCCCTATTTACCCAATAGCTGCCGCTATGATCCAACTTGTTCAAGTTATGCAATAATAGCCATTAATAAATATGGTATAATTCGTGGCTTTTATCTTAGTGTACGGCGCTTATTAAGGTGTCACCCATGGGGTGGAACTGGATCTGACCCAGTACCGTAATTTCGCATATTAAGGCATATTAATTAATTATTTAATTTAAGGAAATCAATGGACTCGCGCAGACTAATAGTTTTTATCATTTTATCTATCGGCTTATTGTTATTATGGGAAAAGTATATTAGTCCAGAGAATGCTCAGACTAAAAATTCATTATCTCAAAGTGTATCTAATTCTGCTGCTAAGAATAAAAATGCAAGTGTTGTCAGCACAGATGCCGTAAATAATCAAATAGTTGGTAATGGTATAACTAGTTTAACCAGTGGCAAAACAATTACCATTACTACCGATCTAATTCAAGCACAAATTAATACTCTAGGCGGTGATTTAACTGAATTGAGCTTATTAAGCCATGGAAGTAAAGATAGCATAACTCAGCCATATAAACTATTTATGAATAATGATAACAGAACATTTGTGACGCAAACTGGACTAATTACTAATAATGGTCCTAAATTACCCAATCACCATACCTTATATACAACAAATCAATATAACTATACATTAAAACCAGGGCAGGAGAATATTGTACTTAATCTTCAATCGCGTGAGAGCGGGATAAATATAATAAAAACATATACTTTTAAACGTAACAGTTATGTAATTGATGTAACTTATAAAATTGAAAACGAAACTCTCGCACCATTATCTGGAGTATCAGCTTATTGGAGCATTTTGCGTGATGAAGCTGACCCAGAAGGTGAAACCAGGTTTGTGCATACCTTTACTGGTCCAGTTTATTATACGACTAACAGTGGTTTTGAAACGCTTAAATTTAGTAATGTAAATAAAGGAGAAGCTAACTATCCAGAAGCTATTAATAATGGTTGGGTAGGTTTTATTCAGCATTATTTTACTACACTATGGTTGCTAAATGCCACCAACTATCCTTCCGTGTGCGGTAATGCAGGCATAGCGTGTCGTTTAAGTTTTAAACCAATGGGCAGCAATTTAGTATCTGCTGGAGTTTTAACTGATTTACCGCCTATTGCAGCGCATGCGACATATACGTTAAGTATGCCTTTATTTGCTGGACCTGAAGATTATCGGGTATTGACTGCAGTGGCACCACATTTAGAGTTAACTAGGGATTATGGTTGGGTATATATTTTTGCAACTCCATTATTTTGGCTATTGGTAAAATTATTTGAGATCGTTAATAATTGGGGCATAGCAATTATTTTACTTACTTTTGCAGTGAAGATCATTCTCTATCCGCTAACGCGTGCGGGCTATATCTCAATGGCTAAAATGAAAGCGCTTGCGCCTAAAATGGAGCAATTAAAAAAGCAGTATGGTGAAGATCGAGTTAAATTACAACAAGCCATGATGCAATTATATAAAAGTGAAAAAGTAAATCCAATTGGTGGTTGTTTGCCGATGATTTTACAAGTTCCAGTATTTATTGGCTTGTATTGGGCATTACTCTCATCAGTTGAACTGCGTTATTCTACATTTTTATGGATCAAAGATCTAAGTGCTCCAGATCCATATTATATTCTGCCTGTTATTTTAGCCGGTACTATGTTTTTACAAACATTTTTAAATCCAGCTCCGGCTGATCCTGTCCAAGCTAAAATGATGCGGATCATGCCCATTGCATTTAGTGTAATGTTCTTTTTCTTTCCGGCTGGTTTAGTGGTTTATTGGTTGACTAACAACATCCTATCTATGGCTCAACAATGGTATGTGAATAATCATGTTACTTTGAGGAAACAAAACCGAAAAAAATAGAGTATTAAATTTAAATACCTCAAGTATATTTTTTGCACTGCATTGTAACATAAAGTAAAGTCCATGTTATAATTGGCGGGTTAGAATAAATTTTGGGGTAGGAGTAATTTTATGGATGAGCAGTTTTATATAGAAAAAGTTGCGGTTTTAGGTGCTGGGGTAATGGGAGCACAAATTGCGGCGCATTTTGGAAATGCTGGAATTCCAGTAATATTATTTGATTTAAAAGCGCCTAATGATAAACCAGCTAATGAGGTTTTAAATAAAGCTATTGCTGGATTACAAAAGATGAGTCCAAAACCATTAGCTTCTTCTAAAACTTTAAACTATATAACTTTAGCTAATTATAATGATAATCTTGAAGAGTTAAAAGGTTGTAATTTAATTATTGAGGCTATTGCTGAACGCTTAGATTGGAAAGAGTCCTTATATAATAAAATAGCTAATTATGTAAATGAGAATGCTATTTTAGCTTCTAACACATCGGGTTTAAGTATTGAATTATTAGCAACTGCTCTTCCTGAAAATTTACGCTCTCGTTTTTGCGGAGTACATTTTTTTAATCCTCCACGTTATATGCCATTGGTGGAATTAATTCCCCATAATAACACCGATTCCTCTATTTTAATTCAATTAGAAACTTTTTTAGTTACTAATATGGGAAAAAGTATTATTACCGCTAAAGATACTCCTAATTTTATAGCTAATCGCTTAGGGGTATTCTCTATGGTATCTACTTGCATTAATGCTGAAAAATTTAACATTCCGTTGGAAGTCGTTGATCAATTAACTGGTAAAAATTTAGGACGGGCAAAAAGCGCAACCTTTAGAACTGCAGATGTGGTTGGATTAGATATATTTGCTCATGTAGTTGAGACTATGGCTAAGAATTGTCATGATGGGTTTGAAGAAAGCTATGTTATACCAACGTGGATTAAGGCTTTAATTGAAAAAGGAGCGCTAGGAGCTAAAACTAAAGCTGGAATATTTACTAAAGGTAAAAATGGTATTGAAGTTATTGATTTAACTACTGGTAAATATAGGTTAGCTGATAAAAAAGCTAGTAAAGAAATAATTGATATTTTACACGATAACAATTGGGCTACTAAATTAGATGCCATAAAGTCATCAGATTTACCTGAAGCACAATTTTTATGGGCATGTTTTAGAGACATATTCCATTATGCAAGTGTATTGCTAGGTGAAATTGCAGATTCGCCACGGGAAATGGATTTAGCTATTAGATGGGGATTTGGCTGGAAAGAAGGCATTTTTGAAATTTGGCAACAGGGTGGATTTAGTAAAATATCCCAATGGATTAAAGAAGATATTGATAAAAAGGTAAGTTTAGGCAAGGTGGCATTGCCCCCATGGGTATTTGAACTTTCTGATGGAGTTTATATAGAGAATCAGCATTTTAATATAGCTAAAAATTGTTTTGTATCGCGTAATCCATTGTCGGTATATTCACGGCAATTATTTCCTGATTTAGTATTACATGAAGTAGCCAATGTACCTATACATATTATATATGAAAATAGTGGGGTTAGATTATGGCATACCGGGGATGACATTGGCATATTATCTTTTAAAACTAAAATGTGTGCAATTGGCGAGGATGTATTAATTGGTCTGGATGAAGCATTAGCTTTTGCTGAAGAACAATGTATTGCTATGGTTATTTGGCAAGAAAAGGACGTGTTTTCAGTGGGAGCTAACTTAGAAGAGTTTGGATTCAAATTCATGATGAATGGTTTGGATGGAGTGGAAGAAGTCATCAGTATGGGGCATAGAATCGTTGCCCAAAGATTACGTTATAGTAAAATACCAGTAATTGCTGCAGTTAAAGGATATGCTTTTGGTGGTGGCTGTGAAATTATGCTGCATTGCAGTGGGGTAGTAGCTGCATTAGAATCATATATTGGTTTAGTTGAAGCTGGAGTTGGCTTATTGCCGGGCTGGGGAGGAACCACTGAAATGGCTTATCGAGCATCTCAAGCACTTGACCCCTGGCATGACTTCGAGCGTCGTTATAAAAATTTGGCTATGGCACAAGTTGCTATGTCAGCTCGTGAAGCTCAGGAAATGGGTTTTTTACGTGAATCTGATATTATTGTTATGAATAGTCGTGAGGTTTTATTAATTGCTAAAGAACGGGCAAAATTTATGGCACTAAGTGGTTATCGTCCGCCTGTAGCTGCTAAGTTTGAAGTATTTGGCAGTCAGGGTATAGCAACAGTTAATGCTTTATTAGTAAATATGTTTGCAGGGAATCAAATTTCTGAACATGATTTACTTATTGCCAAAAGTATTGCAACTGTTATGTGTGGGGGTGAAGTGGAAAAGGGAAGTTTAGTGAGTGAAAATTGGATGCTTCGTATAGAAAAAGATAAATTTAAAGAACTAGCCTTAACACCAAAAACTGCAGACCGAATTGAGCATATGTTAAAGACTGGTAAACCATTAAGAAATTAATACTTTTTATATTTTTAAATAAGGATTAAATAATGTCAAAAAATGTATATATAGTTGCTGCACAAAGATCAGCACTAACTAAAGCTAAAAAAGGCGGATTTGCTAAAACCCGCCCTGATGAATTATTGGCTCATATAATTAAAGAGACTGTAGCAATTGCTAAAATTAATCCCAATGATATTAATGATGTGATAATAGGGTGTGCTTTTCCGGAGGCTGAGCAAGGCCTAAATGTGGCACGAGTGTCTTCATTATTAGCTGGATTACCTGATTCGGTGCCAGGAATGACGATTAACCGATATTGTAGTTCTGGATTAAATGCAATTGCTATTGCAGCTAATGCTATAGCTAATGGGGATTATGACGTTGCTGTAGCAGGTGGGGTTGAATCAATGAGTTTAATTCCTATGGGGGGCAATAATTTTAGTGTAAGTCCCGAGGTATTTACTAAAGATCAAAATGTAGCAATTGCTTTTGGCATGGGTATTACTGCAGAAAATGTAGCCAAGCAATGGCAGGTCAATCGCCAAGATCAAGATGCTTTTGCCCTGCAAAGTAATCAGCGTGCTGCTATGGCTATTCAAAAGGGTTATTTTAAAGATCAGCTCATACCACTAGAAGTAGTGCATAATTTTCCGGATGAGGCAAATCATCAAATCATCAGTAATAAAGTTATTATTGATACTGATGATGGAGTAAGAGCAGATACTACAATGGAAGCTTTAGCCAACCTTAAACCAGCTTTTGCACATAATGGTTCAGTAACTGCCGGCAACAGTTCTCAAATGACAGATGGAGCTTCAGTAGTTATATTAGTTAGCGAAGATTATTTAAATAAGCATAATTTAAAAGCTTTAGGACGTTTTATAAGTTTTGCTGTAGCTGGTGTACCGCCCCAAATTATGGGTATTGGTCCAATTCATGCTGTTCCGCGAGCGTTGCAGTTGGCAAATCTAACTCTACAAGATATAGATTGGATAGAATTAAATG
>JAGOUD010000123.1 GCA_018061465.1 Burkholderiales bacterium | reverse complement strand
GTATTATAGTATAAATATTTAATTATTTGCTTAGGAGTATTTAGGAATATGATAAATACATATAGTCTTAAATTGAAATTAAATAATCAGAGAATGAAGGCGAGTCCAAATTTAACTAAATTGTTTCGTGGGGAACATTTAAAGCATGCTGATTTATCTTTGCCTGCTCTTTTGGGAAATGATGCGGCTGATGATTTGATTACTCAAATAGCCAAATTAAAATCGAGAGCAATAAACATGTATTATTTTTTATAATGGAGATATTGAATTAAATTTGAAACCGGAACGGTTATTAAATGTTATATATGCTAGTTATTCGGCATAATGATCATTATATAGTTAAAATTGCTAATTGGTTAAATTGAATTCATAATATTTATGCTTCTATTGATAATAGCTATACATTTATGAGTGAATTTAATAACATAGCAGATAAGTCATTATTTACTGCTATTTCTGATGCTGCTAGTTTTAAAGTGTTATACCCACTTTTGAGATATATTCCACCAAAATTTAGTGGTGGAATTCAGCCATTATCTTTTTTCGAAATACTCCGTATTTTTATTCAACAGCGTAAGCCCAATGTATTATTGGTAAAGCACATCATTGCCCAAATATTGCATCAACATTAAATATTGGTGCATTTAATCGGGGAAATGCACTGGGCGCATGGGTTTTGGTGGCGTAATTATAACTTATAGCATTTGAAGGATGGAGCAGTGCTACATCTTAATACAATGCTCCGTGTTATTCTCAATAAGATTAAGATATTATGGATTAGTATGCGTCATGGGGGAATTAATATTCCTATTGCCAGTAGAGTTTCTATAATTGGAAGGTGGATTATTCATGCTTCGGTTATAGTTTTGACCAGTACTATTACTATTATTATTAAATCTTGAATTAGCAGAAGAACCGGACATAGATGGTGTACTCATACCAGAATTACTGGTATTTTGTCCGCTCGTTGCACTACTACCAGAAGTCCCACTGCCAATTCCACCATTTCCCATTCCAGAGCCAGTACCTCCAGAGCCCACTCCTCCAGAGCCGACTCCTCCAGCACCAGCTCCTCCAGCACCAGCTCCTCCCCCTCCAGCTCCTCCCCCTCCAGCTCCTCCAGCACCAGCTCCTCCAGCACCAGCTCCTCCAGCACCAGCTCCTCCCCCTCCAGCACCTCCGCCACCGCCACCTCCTGCAGCCAAAGCACATGAAGTAAATAAAACCAGAATTAATTTTTTCATTTTTTGCCTCCTTATAAAATAGGAATAAGTATATCAAAGCTAGCTGCATTATGTAAAGTATAAAAACTATATCAAACCGCATAAAATTTAAGGGTAAAAATTATAAAATCCGTATTATTAATATTATATAATAGCCATTTTTAGTATAATTAGGGGTAACATATAACTTTATTAGGCAAAATCCCATTAACACTTTCCTCTAAGCATAAATTACAGTGCTTTACCTGGAAGTATATTTATAAAGACCAATATGGAAAATTGTATTAAATGCAGTCAGCTGGCAGCTTGTAGAAGTCAAATTGTTTACCCGACCCTGTGTAATGTGGGGGGCTTATTAGTAATTGGCGAAGCTCCTGGGCGCGATGAAGATAGAAGTGGTGAAGGCTTTGTAGGTATCGCTGGTAAAACGCTAGATCGGCTGCTTAATACTCATGGAATTACCCGACATGATTATGGTCGAGCTAATATTTGCCGCTGCCGCCCACCGGAAAACCGTAAGCCAACTCCAACTGAAATTAATGCTTGTCTTCCATACCTGGTTGAATTAATTATAGAACTAAAACCCAATGTAGTTCTAACAATAGGCAGTACCCCCACCGCTATATTTTGTGGCAAAGGATCTCTATACTCTATAATTTCACGTGGATTAGAAAAAAATAGTTGGCATTTTAGCAATTACTTAGATTGTGCCCATGAATTAATTAAGCCAATATTACCAAATATGAAGCATATTATACCATCTCCGCATACTAGTCCACTAGCATTTAACCGCAACTGCCCATCTGGAGAAAAATGGGGAGCAATAGCTGCTAAACAAATAGCCATTGCGGTTAAATTAAACCAATGTTAGAATCTGTTTTTACGCTACATAATGAAAACTATTAGGAACATTCTCCTCATTCTCAAACTCCACATATTCCCAAACTTCAGGAGTATTTAATAATTTACGTAATAATTTATTGTTTATAGCATGACCGGATTTAAAGCCTGTGAATGCTCCTATAATTTGATGACCTGAAATATATAAATCACCAATTGCATCAAGTATTTTATGGCGAACAAATTCATCCCTAAAGCGTAAACCGCCTTCATTTAATACCGTATCTTCATCAATAACCACTGCATTATTAAGATTACCGCCTAGACCTAACCCATTTTTACGAATGTTTTCTACTTCATACATAAAAGCAAAAGTACGGGCTCGTGAAATTTCGCTAATATATGAATGTTTAGCAAAATCCACTTCAAATTCACTATCTTGCGGTTTAAATAACGGATGATCAAAACAAATTGACAATTTCACTTTATAACCATCATAGGGTTCAAGACGTACCCATTTTCCCTCTTCAGGTTCAGATACTTCTATCATTTGTTTAATTTTTATATATTTTTTACGTTTATTTTGATCAATAATTCCAGCTTGATCAAGGAGATAAATAAATGAATTGGACGAACCATCCATTATGGGAATTTCAGGAGCAGATAACTCAACAATCGCATTATCTATACCATAGCAGGCAAATGCTGACATTAAATGCTCAACAGTACCTACACGTACGTTATTATTATCTACCAAAGTTGAGGATAAGCGCGTATCATTAACTAAAAATGGATGACATTTAATGTTGGGACGTTCCACCAAATCAGTCCGAACAAATATAATTCCCTGATCAGAACGCGCCGGCTTTAAAGTTAAATGCACTCGACAACCCGAGTGAAGCCCCACTCCCGTTGCTGTAACCGCAGATTTTAAAGTACGCTGAAAAATCAAGAACGATTTCTCCGAAAAAATGATGGCGTAGAAAAAGCAGCTTTATTAAAATTAGCCCCAAACGGGTCAGTTATAGTATCAGTCGAGGTAGCAGCTGCACTACTTATATCATTTTCATTATCTTCTTTAGTAAATAATGCCGTATCTGAATTACGCACATCACTAAGACCTGTAGCAATTACAGTTACGCGAATTTCTTCTTCGGGCAAATTTTCAATTTCAGCCATACCAGCTTTAAAATCAGCTTCTGGATGAACATGATTCTGAATTAATCCCAAAATTTCATGATATTCTTTCATTCTAAGAGCTCCTGGCGCTGAGGAGATATTTACTAGCACCCCTTTTGCACCATCTAAAGAAACGTCATCTAATAATGGGCTAAAAATAGCTTTTTCAGCAGCATCAGACGCACGATCAGGACCGTTACAGGAAGATGACGAACCCATCATAGCTAAACCGCGTCCCGACATAACTGTTTTAACATCAGCAAAATCCAGACTAATTACCCCAGGAGTTTTAATTACCTCAGTAATGCCCAATACAGCACCTTTTAATACATCATCAGCTGCAGCAAATGCAGCCCGCATGGAAATTTCTTCATCTAATTCAGATAATAATTTTTCATTAGGCAAAACAATCAATGAATCAACATATTTCTTAAGTTCAGCGATGCCAGCCTCAGCAATTTTCTTTCTTTTATCACCTTCATAGGAAAATGGTTTAGTAACCACTCCAACAGTTAATATATTTAGGCTGCGAGCAATATCTGCTATTACCGGAGCAGCACCAGTACCCGTACCGCCCCCCATACCTGAGGCAATAAAGAGCATATCAGTACCTTTGAGAAGCGCTGCAATTTTCTCGCGATCTTCCATAGCAGCTTTTTTTCCCACTTCTGGTTGACTACCAGCACCTAGACCACGAGTTAGCCCATGCCCCAATTGAAGTAAATGGTGCGCTTTATTGCGACTTAATGCTTTAGCATCAGTATTAGCGCAAATAAATTCAACATTCTTAACTCCACTTCTAACCATATTGTCAATTGCATTGCAGCCGCCGCCGCCTACTCCAATTACCTTGATAACCTCTCCAACATGAGTCATAACTTCCTGCATGTCATAATGATTATCTAGTGTAGTTAAGTCAAATAATTTATCCATTTTATATCCTCAATATATCTCTTAGTCTTTGAATATTCGATATTCTCGAACCTGATAAAAACTCATCACGTGTTATTTATCGTCTTTAAAAGCTGAACTTATTATCTCAGCACGACTTATCCCCTATGTGAAAACATACCCTTAATCTTATCTAGTAAGCTACCTGAAGATCTATTTACAGAACCACTAATTTCATGCAACATATATTCCTGAGCAAAATATAACCCACCTATACTAGAAGCATATTTAGGAGATACAATTAAATCAGCGAAATCCCCTTCATATTCAGGCAATCCAATCCTAACTGGCATATCAAAATACTGTTTAGCAAAATCTTCAAGATTCGGCAATAAACTGCTCCCACCTGTTATAACTATTCCGGAGCTGATTATATCATAAATTTTTTGTTTAGTTAGAGCAGATTTTACAACGTCAAAAATATCTTTAAGTCTCTCACAAATAACATCTATCAGTAACTTACGTGAAATTGTAGTATTAATACCCCGATGATCAGTAAGCACTATCCCTTCAGCAAATTTTTGCCCAATTGCTGTAGTGCTGGCATAAGAGGTACCACCATAGTTTAATTTAATATCTTCAGCCAAATTACGCGAAATCTTTAACACACTTGCAATATCACGAGTAATATTTTCACCACCCACAGGAATTGAACATAAATACCGAATAAACCCATTCTCATAAACCACAATATCCGTAGTTCCAGCACCAATATCGATTAAACAGCACCCCAGTTCTTTTTCTTCATAATTTAATACAGCCATGCCGGATAAAATACCTGAAGGGACTAACTTAGCCAAATCATAACTACTATAACGTAAAATTTTTCTTAAATTAGATATTTGACTAGTATTACCTAAAAATAAATTTATATTAGATTCAACTATATTAGCATTAAGATGAATTGGATTTACTGCATAATTCTCATTATCAATCAGATATTCTTGTACTTCAAAATCTAATACCTCATATTGCGAAGGGATCTCAACCTGACGTGCATTTTCAATTAATTTATGTATAATATCACTAGTTATTCCCTGGTTGCGCAATTCTAATTTACTTGAAGAATGGTAATTGCATACATTACTTCCAGCAATATTAACAATCACACTTCCCAAGGAACAATCTGCATTAATTTGTGCTTCTTTAAGTATTTGCAGAACTTTTTGCTCAATTGATTCTAAATTACAAATAACACCATTAGCTACGCTTAAAAAATCGTTTACCCGATTATTATTAACAAAATAATAGTTACTAATTCCATGAATTTCAACTTTTTCACCTATACTGCCCACCATGGACACAATCTTAGAGCTACCTATATCTAAGCTAAAAATCATGCGATTGACCATACTTTATTTACCCCTTATTTAGTAGCTTGGTTTATTGCCATAGCATTTTTGTAACACATATTTACATAATTCAACCCAGGATTTAATTCATATAATTTATCCCAATACTTATTAAGTAGCGCTATTTGACTCTCAACCGCACTCCCGCAAATAGTAATATTTAATTGATTCGACAAAACAAATTTGGTTATTCCAAAGCCATATAAATTTAGCTCAGTTAAATGAACATTATGTTTAGCTAACATAGCATTAACCATATTAAAATCAGAAATTGCCTCACTTACATTTTGTGGTGCTACATAAAATATAGGGAGCTCTCCACTAACATCGTTACCATTAAATATGTTGCCATCTGAAGCAATTAGCCCCTCGTTACCCCACCTCGCTATTGCTGAATATTCATCAACCCCAATTAACAATGAATGCGGGAAATCCCGCATTACTGTTACATGTTTAACCCATGGAATATTCTGAAAATTATTTTGGATATCATCAAGATCTAACGTAAATAGATTATCCCGAATTTTCTCTTTCGCAACTAAAGTTAAGGTTTTTAAATCAATATGTTCAATATTTCCAGTAATTACTACATTTTCAACCACAAACCAATTATTAATAGCATAATTAACTACACTAAACCCTAAAATAGCGATAGCAAGCCCTCCCACCAGATATGCCAGACGATTGATAAACTTTACATTATCAAAAAACCCCATAATCGTCAACTGCAAAGAGCAGCCCCACTCAAAATTTTTAAACATAATTGCTCAAATTCAATGCCACGCGCTTTATATGCAAGAGGCACCAAACTATGCCCCGTCATGCCCGGCAAAGTATTTAATTCCAAAAAAAAGACTTGGTTCTGCTTATTTAGCATAAAATCTAACCGTGCTATACTCCGTGCCCCAAGCGCAGTATAACCCAAAAGCGCATATTGCTCAATTTGTGCCTGCATATGCAAATATGTGGAAAATGTACGATATTGC
>JAGOUD010000007.1 GCA_018061465.1 Burkholderiales bacterium | reverse complement strand
GCATATAATTGCCGATATTAGTAGGATAACTACCATATAATTGCCAAGAACCATCTATAGATTCATAGTATGTACTAATATTATTCTGTATAAATGGCATTGATTCAAATAAAGTACTACCACCACCCATATTACTCTGGTCTGAGAAAATTTGCCCAACTTGCTGCCAATTAGAACAATTATTTACTGGACACGACATTAGTGTAAAATCAAAGCCAAACCCATATGTTAATGCATAAATAGTATTGTTATATACTGCAATTTTGCTTATATTCCATCCATCTAAAAGCGCAGATGTTTGCCAATCTGAACCATTAAGAGAACATTTTACCTCTCCCTGTATAAGTGAACCATTATAATTTATGCTAACACATACATTTGTGCCCTCGTTTGCCATAAAAAATTCACGAGAAAAATCATCAGTTATAAGTCCATCTCCGCCAACTAATTGCCAAGGTCCACCATTAGAACTGACTACTATATCACCAGTGAATGCATATGCTGTACTGTCAGTAAAAGTCAGCTGACTTGCTGATAGGTGCATACCATCATAATAAACTTCATTACTGAACGTTCCCCATTGCTTAGAAACATTTAACGATTCAGTTAATACTGAATAATTATCAGAAACTACAGTAATGTTAGCTATCCCAACATTGTTCCCTCTAACAAAAAAACTGCACGTTTGTGAACTCTTGTCGTTTGATAATAAATAAGTTGTTTCGCACGTATTAGATTCAATACTTGCAACATAGCTATTTGAACTACTAACAGTTACCGTAACTGGATCAGATAAGTTCATTGCATTTACTAAAGATACAAAATACTGATGTGTACCCCCAAGCACAACATCAGCGTTAGAATTTGCATTGCTAATAACTAAACTCCCAGAGCTGGTAGAAGCACCACTGCTGCTACCACCATTACATCCAACAAAGATTAGTGGTAATAATAACAATATAACTTTAGCAACTCTTCCTACAATATTAGTAGTTAGCATAACAACCTTTCTTAATTAATGTGATATGTCAAAGCTAGTTAAATCATAGCCTTCACTTGTAGTAAAATTAACTGTACCTTGATATAAAGTATCTCCAACATTCAAGCCTATATTATATGACATATTGGTTGCGCTTAATCCATTGCTATATTGCCCATTTGCAATGCAACCAGCAGTATTTTTTGGTAGTAGTGTACTACCACATTGTATAGTTTGAGCAACAGTTCCTCCCTGGGTACCTAGCATAGCATTTAAGTTCTGACCAGGTAACCCCGCAAATGCTGGGTTAGTAGTAGCTTGGGTAAAATTACTTAGCTTAGATAAATGCATGTATATATACGGCTTCCTGAAACTTAATGGATATGTTGTAGTATTTTCGCAGTTACCGCCCTCTCCACCGTGATGGGCAGTAACAGTTACAGTATAAGAACAATTATCTCCACTACAACCATTACCACTAATGGACACTTTGCCTCCCATATCCCATTTATTCCCAGCACAACCATGATCATCTATATCATATACTACTGTACTATATGGTGAATTAAATGAAATATATTTATCAAAACTAGAAGGTGCAGAGCCTCCACAATGACCGCTGCTATTATTATCCATATGTAAATGTACTTCTGATTTATATGTGGCATCAAGTTCTGATGTTATCTTTGCACTTGATGATGCCCAAGCCCCACCACAGGAATTCACACTACCACTATTTGAAACAGAAGATCCAGAAGTTACTAATTGATCTATCTGACCAATAGTTACTGGATTAGTGCTTGATACATCAGTTAAAATTGTATCTCCTGCATATAATGTGGGTTTGGGTGGATACCAAATAATCTGAGCCTCTCCTACATTATCATTAGATTTATATGTCATAGGCTCAACTTGATTAGCAATATCTAATATTCCATAACTTGGGTAAAGCTTCATGCTATATGGGGCCGCAGCGAAAGGTTTAGGTTTAAAATTATAAGTCATATTTACAATATTAAACGGTTCATTAAATGTACTAAGGGTATCACTAGATAATGTTCCTGTACTATTCATAACTTTAGCTGTACCACTATTATATGCACTCCCTGAAACTACTTTAAAACTAGAGCCATTAGTTGTCTGGCTTGGAATTGGAGCACCAGTTACATAATTAGCAACTAACTGCAGTGTATTATTGGTCCATGGTGCAGTATTAGCTGCAGTAGTACCTAATGTTACCACATCTTCTTGTACTGCCTTATTACTTGTTGCTGCTGCTTGATAGACTAATATACATTCAGAATTAATTTCTGGCAAATAGTTAATTTGCTTCAATTTCTCATTAGCAACTAGTGAACATTGACTATTTGCTCCATAATACGGATCATTAATCTCAGCGCTTATTCGGTTCATGAGGATAAATGCTGGATTAGTTATATTAGTTATAGTATTAATTGTGATCGGCGCTAATGATATATTCTTCATATTTAAAATTTGGTATTGTCCGGGATTATTTGCAACCGTAGAGCCACTGTAATATTTAGTTTCGATAGGTGATACTATTCTATAATCACCTTGCTCAATATTTAATAGCGGACTATAATACACATTAATAAATGCGGCTAATGTTGGGTAGGCATTAGTTGCCAATTGAGCCTGCATTAGGGGTGGATTACTTGTACCCGTTGCTGTATTGTAATATACCCGTATATAGGCACTACAACTATCACCGCTTTCACTAAATTGTGCCGTATTACAATTTATATCGGTTACTTCTATTGTTTCACCCCGCCCATCAGTAGGTTTGGGGTAGAGGGCATATTTTACTCCTTTTATTGCAATTGGTGTAGTTAATGGTTTGGGTACATTTATGGCCGTTAAAGTTAATAAATGCCATGCCATATCCCGCACCTGAACACCATTAGCAATGTTAAACCCATCTATGCTCCATTGTATATCCATGGCTACACTTTGGACATCGTCATCAATCTTAGTCCCTTGAAAATAAGCATTGTTGGTACCTATTGTTCCATTGCTACTTTGTGTACCGCCAATACCGTTGCAACTACTAAGTACAGATATAACTGTTAATAATAAAAATAATTGAGACAACTTAACACACATGTATTTCATTTTTAATTTAACCTAAAAATATTTATTAAATACGCAGCATTAGTATTATTACCTAATGCTGCCTTGTTATTATAGCCATTTATAGACTAGGCTTTATTATCACCATCCCGTGTCAATATAAAGTCTGTAGATGTTGTAAGTTGTGGCGCGCTCACCTCAATAGAATCGGTATAAAAAGAATCCGGGTTATCAGCACTCACCATTAACATTGTATCCATATAGGTAATAAGTTGACCATTAGTAGTGGTATTTGGTGGCGTTGAAATATAAGCCAGATTAGTTACATTTACCCCTTCACCACCAAATCCAGGCATAATGGTAACCCCTTTTGAATTAGCCGTAGTCAACCATTTACCATCACAATTAATTGCGTAACGCGCAGCACTTGGACTACTAATTGGAGCAAAGATACAGGATGAGTCTAACGCATAATCTTGTTGAGATGGATTAGCGCCGCCAGAATAAGTAAATATCCCATCAGTAATATAGGAATTGTGTTCCAAATAATTAAGTAACTTAACTTCTGTATCAGTTAATGTATACGGAATTAACGCATGTTCCACGTTATCCCGAATGGTTAAGCAACGAGTTGAAACATAACCTTTATAACAATCAGCAATATCATAAGCTGGCAGCAAAAATACATTATTAATCTGCTTACTAAGTCTGGTTGCAGCATCATTTAAGGTTGATTTAGTAGAACTATCCATTTTATTAGATAATACAGACAAATAATGAGTTACAAAATTATAGTCGTAAATAGCGTTATCATATTGAGCAGTTAGTTGCTCCATTGCATCTAGAATTTCTTTACTCGGATCAGCTGCTCCTTGCATGGTAATGCCTAAATGTGAATAGGGCGTAAATGCTGGGTTAGTATAATAAAGATTGTTAAGTTTTATGCTGCCATCTGCATTAGTCAATTGATCTTTCATGGTTTGGGCATAAGTTATAATATTGCTAATCATTAAATTACAGGCATCAAGTCCGGCGCTACTGGGACCAGTTTCACATTGTAAGAATGGATAATTTCCTGATGAATCTGGTTTGCCAAAAATTTCATTTAATTTCTCTGGCTGTCCACCTTGCTGAATAGCGCTTAAAACTAATTCAACATGCACATTAGAATTATTCACCGCTTGCTGAATTCCAGCTGTAACACTAGCTAGTCCGCTCACGCTCCCTTTTAATTGCATGTCAAAATTCTCTTTGTCATTGCGGGAGTTAAATCTTAAGGATAAATTAACCGCTAATACTGAACCAGCATCCATTTGTTCCACAAAATTATCCCCACACATCGTCCTAAAATCGGTTGGAGATGTTTGCTCTAATGATGCCGCATATGGAGTTAAAGCATCAAATCCTTGTCCGAGTGAACCATCTTTAAATACCGCTTTTCCGGCATACTCGTATAAATATAATAGATTAGTAGTATAATTAGTTTCTTTTGCCGAATTAGCAAACTGAGCAGATAGTGAGCCACCAAATCTGTCACCGCCCACCTTACTATCAACATCAACATTTAAAGCAGTCTCTAAATTCGTCAATTCAGCTTTTTGATCAAAATTAATCAAAGAACTAGGGTTACCAATATAAATATTATTCTGATTAGATGCATTAGCCAAACAAGTCTGCCCCGAAGTAGCTGTATGGGTTACACTATCAACACCACTTCCAATACGCATTAAGTATAGGCTGTCTTTCAAATTATTAGAATCAGCACTATTTAATGCTGGAAGGGCAACTGGATTAGTGCTCCCCCCACCACCAGCACTACCAGCACCATTACATGCAGTTAAGCCACAAAATACTACGCCCAATCCTAACTTTAACGAATTAGAAAAGTTCTTTTTAACTATTTTCATTACCAAAGTCCTTTTTAAAAAATTAATATACCATGAACCATTTACCCTAAACTTGTCCCATTATCTTAAAAGTAGCTTTACGATATAAAATTTTAGTTTAGTAATAATTCTTCACTAACACCAATTCATCTGCGCCTATCTTTTTCCCATTAAGCTGCACATCAAATATATTACTCCACACATTATTATAAAAAGCATCGATTATCAATGGTTGATCTGTTACATAATTAAAGTTTAATAATGCAGCGCTAGAATTAGAGGCAGGATAAGAATAGTTTAAATTGCGCACATTTAATGCATTTTTTACTGAATCATATTTAATTATAAGTGCAGAGCTTCCATTTAGTGTACCACTGGCATAACCATTACAATTAATCAAGTATTGGTTGAATGATTCATCACTAATAGGGGATAATGCGCATTCAGTTTTAAGTTCTGGCATAGAATTATTGGTCAATAAATCCACACTATACTGTTGTGACTGTAGATATAGTAGCAAATTATTTAGCCTAGTATCTGATAAAATACTATTGCGTTGTTTAAAAATATTATCGTGTATTTTTATGCATTGGGTAGAAACATAGCCACCATAGCAGTTATATAACATATTTGCTGGATCATAATAAATATTAATGACCCTATTATATTTATTAATTAAATTGCTTAAATCATTATTCATAGTAGAAGATAATAGTTTAAAAGAATTTAACATGTGTAAATAATTATTCAAAAAAGTTAAACTGTTTTGATCATTATCCAATTGAATGGCTATATCTTGCATAGCTTTTAAAGTATTTTTATCCGGTTCAACTATGCCGGGAAATATACCTAATGCACTCCATGGCTCTACCGTTGGATTATACAAATTGTAATCATCAATATTTTTTAATTGATTAGACACGCTATTGGCATAACCAATAACTAAATTGATGAGATCGGTACAACTAGCATAGTTATTGTTTTTACTATTACCACAACTAAGTATTGGATAACCATCACTTCCAATAGTGCCACCGTGAGATATAAATAAATTATCTAGTTGGCTAGGATCACCCCCGACCTGAATCCCTGCAATAGATAGCTCATAATTAATGCCTGAAGTATTAGTTTTAATTGTACTTAAAACATCAGATAATCCAACAGCTGCATGGTATGAACTATCAAAAGCATTTTTCTCATTATGGGAATTAAATTTGAGGCTAAGACGCATAAGCACACTAACTCCAGCATTAAGTTCTGACACAAAATTATCTCCACACAGGTTGCGAAACCCTACCGGATCTGTTGCTACTAAAGTAAGTGCTTGTTCTGTTAAGGCGCTCTTTCCCTGGGGCAATACTCCTGATTTAAACGCAGCCTTACCATTATATTGATAAGCATAGTTAATATTCATAGTAAAATTATCATCTTGACTGGATTTGGCATATTGATATGAGCGCTTAACTACAAATGGTCCCCAGCCATAAGTTGCAGTAAATTCTTTACCTAATGCATTTTGGAGGGTGGCTGAATCAATTGTTGAACTAAAGTCTAAAGTAGCTTGCTGATTTTTTAATTGCGTATAATTAGGATCATCGCCAATTTTTAAGCAAGTTTTAGCGTTAGTCGGATGATCCGACATAGTATCATAAGTACCGCCAACCGTAAAAATGGATGAACTCCCATCAGCAGAATTTTTAACCGCGTCCCCCTCGTTATTCACCACATTACTATTTAATGCCCAAGTTTGATTTGCCAAACCTATAATACACCCAATAGCTAACAACATCAATCTTGTTCTCTTTATAACCGTTATCGCCAAACCCAACCTCCATGCTTTATAGGGAAATTATGTTGCAATCTGCACAGTAAAATAGTACCACAATGCAAATAGTAAGTAATTTAACATAAATTAATCCCTCATTATACATTTATGTAATATTTTTTGTCAATAACCTCGCCAATTAAGTTTTTATTTATTTTTTAGGTAAATATAATACCCAATATAATTTAATGGTAACTTTATAAGCTGTTACAGACGATTAACCTACACACTTAAGGATTGAACGTCCACAAATATATAATCATTTATCTGAAAATATAAATCTAATCGGTATACCGTGTATTGTTTATAACTCGAGAGGGCTCCAGGCGGTTTTTGATCAAGAATTATAATTTATAAGCACCAAATTACAATAAAATTATAAGCACTGCAATATTTTTTGGTAAAATTCTAACTTATGATCTATTCAATCTTATTGAGGACTTGATTTCATGCAAACAGGTACCACGAATCATAAACAATATACATTAACCATAATATTGTTATGTATTGGTTATTTTATTGATTTTTATGACTTAACAATTTTTTCTGCCAGTTATACTAATATTCTACACGATTTATTTAATCTGCAGGATCACACTAGCATACAATTACTTTATTTAAAAATAACCAATTGTAATACAGCAGGAATTATCGTAGGCGGTCTATTATTTGGCATTCTGGGTGATAAATTTGGACGCACCACAGTTATTCGTTATAGTATTTTACTCTATTCACTGGCTATTATTGCCAGCTGTTTTACTAAGTCTATTGTACTCTTTAGCATTTTACGGTTTCTCTCAGGTGCAGGTTTAGCAACTGAATTTGCAACATCAAGTGTGCTAATTAGCGAAATGCTGCCACAACATCTTGCAGCTAGGTCAACTGCATGGTTATATTTTTGTGGAATTTTAGGCGGCATAACTGCCACTTTTTTGGGTATGTTATCCTGGAAAATAATGTTTTTATGTGGCGGCGGCAGTGGATTAATTTTATTTATAGCTCGCAAACGGTTATTTGAATCGCCTCTATATTTACAATTACCCCCTAAAATTAAACGTGGTAATATCGTAAAAATGTTTAATAAGCCGCCCAATCTAATTAAAACCATAAAATTAGCATTATTAATTACCCCCTTTTACTTTGTGATTTCAATAATGTTTATCTTACCTAATTTTATGCAAATTAGTGCGGAATTTGCGCATTTAGTTCATATTCTCTTAATTGGTTTCTTTATAGGTAATTTAATTAGTACCCTTTTATCCAATTATTGGGTGACTAGCCTACGCAATTTTCGACTATTTTTCATAGTTAATAGCCTTGCATTTTTTATAATATTAAACTCTTTCAGCATAGTAAGTCAATTATGGTTTTTTATGTATGCTTTTGCTCTTGGTCTACTCGGCGGAGGTTTACCTAGCATATGGATACAAGTTGTTGCTAAAAATTATGGCACTAATCAACGAAATACTGCAACTAATACTCTATATATTATTGGTCGCAGCTGCAGTATTGGCTTTAATTTATTAATTAGCACCTGGATAGTTAACCCACAAAATTTTAACTATTATTGTATAATTACCACATTAATTATTACCGTGTTTAGCATAATTGCAGCCATTAGACTTAAAGATACGTATGGCAATAACATTAATTATATGGAATAGTAGTTATTTTTCAGCTCATAATTAAAAAAGAAAGGATATGAAATGTTACTCTGTTTAGATATTGGAAACTCCCATATTTGCGGGGGAATCTTTGTAGGCAAAGAATTATTACTCCAATTTCGTTATGATTCAAAACAAGTAGGAACTTCGGATGAATTGGGAGTTTTTATTCGTAGTGTTCTGCGGGAAAATGACATTGACTACCGAAAAATTGAGAAAGTGGGTATTGCTTCAGTAGTACCAGCAATTGATTATACAGTACGTGCTACATGTATTAAATACCTCAACAATGAATCACCTTTATTTTTAGTTCCAGGCTTAAAAACCGGCATTCAAATTAAAACCCATAATCCTAATGAAGTAGGCGCCGATTTAATTGCTGGGGCAATTGCTGCAAAAAACCTCTATCCCTATAATAATATATTAATTTTCGATTTAGGTACTGCAACTACAGCTTGCTATATAACTCGAGACGGCGAATTTATGGGAGGCGCTATAGCACCTGGAATTCGACTAATGATGGATTCTCTGCAAAGCAATACCGCCAAATTATTTGAAGTCAGTATAGTTAATCCCAAATCAGTTATTGGTAAACAAACCAAAGCCTCAATTCAATCAGGAATTTATTATTCACAATTAGGATTAATTAAAGAAGTAATTCAACACACTATTGACGAATATAATTTAACAGAAAAGCTAACGGTAATTGCAACTGGCGGATTTTCGCATTTATTTGCCCAAAGCCAGGTATTTGACCATCATATACCAGAATTAGTACTTCTTGGAGTTAAAAAAATGCTTGAACTTAATTAATCACCATCAATGCATAAAACTCCTAAGTTCACGGGTCTAATACTTTGGTTTACTATAGAGATTAAATAATAATGTTTGAAATAAATTGAACCTTAGCTCATCGATTAAACCTACTGTATATAACTCTTGAATTTTGCACCCTGGCTCATGCATATGTCGACAATTACGAAATTTACACTTATCTCCATAATTAGATAACTCTGGAAAATATTGGATTAGCTCTGCTGGATTTAAATGATATAACCCAAACTCCTGTAACCCTGGACAATCGATGATAGCTGAATTGCTATTAATGTGATAGAGTGCAGCATTAGTTGTAGTATGGCAGCCACCAATTTCAGATTTCATAATGGCACCAGTTTTAGTAAATGCCTGAGGAATAATTTGATTAATTATGGTCGATTTACCTACTCCTGACTGCCCCAGAAGAAGGCTATTTTTATTTTCTAAATATGCCATTAAAATAGAACAATCACTAACTGCTGATAATTTAAGCACTGAATAACCTAATTGTTGAGCATATAATTGATTAACTTTGGTGTATAAACTATCACTTTCCGGGAGTTCATCCTTATTTAATACAATTAAAGGATAAATTTGGGCACTTTCGGCAAAAATTAAGCAATTATTTAAAAAATTAAGATTACAATTTGGCTTCACAGCAATAATAATTATAATCTGATCAATATTACTCGCAATTATTTTACTGCGATTTTGATCAGAGCGATAAACCAAATTATTCCTGGGGAATAGTCCAATAATTTGCACTTGTTCATGATTAATTGGTTGGATATTAACTAAATCTCCAACTACATATTCAGTCTTTTTGCTTTTGGTAACTGCCTGATAATTAACGCCATCTACTTCAACAATAAATTGACGACCATAACTATTAACAATTAAACCCGTTAAATTCACTTAAACTTGCTCTAGATGAGCAATTCTAACACTTGCAGGTGGGTGTGAATAATAAAATTTAACGTATAGGGAATCCGGAGTTAACGTACTTGCATTATCTTTATATAATTTAACTAGTCCGCTAATTAAATGCTTCTTATCTGCTTGGGCAGCTGCAAAACTGTCTGCTTCAAACTCATTCTTACGTGAAAAATAACTAAATAACGGGGCAAATGGCAAGGATACTACACCTAATAGCAACATAAATAAAATTAAGCCATTATACGTAGTAACTGTTGTAACGCCTAAACTATTATAAAAAGTTGGATACTTAATTAATAAACTTAAAATATATAATATAACTAAAGTTAAGCCAAACGACATTATCATCTGTTTTACAATATGCTTCTTTTTAAAATGTCCTAACTCATGAGCTAATACAGCCTCAGTCTCATCGTGAGTAAGCTGTTTAATTAGCGTGTCAAAAAACACAATTCGTTTAGCTCTACCAAGTCCTGTAAAATAAGCATTCCCATGGCTGGAACGTTTGGAACCATCCATCACAAAAACCCCACGTGATTTAAACCCGCAACGCTCTAGCAGACGATTAATTTTATCCTGTAAAACCGGATCTTTTAAGGGAGTAAACTTATTAAATAGCGGCGCAATAAATACCGGATATATAACCATTATAGCTAAATTAAAGCCGACTAATAACAACCACACCCATATCCACCACGTATTACCCATCATATTCATTAGCCATAACACTACGTATATCAGAGGGATGCCAATCGCACCCGCCAAGAGTAAGCTTTTTAGCATATCGGTAATAAATAATTTAACCGTAGTATTATTAAATCCAAATCTTTGCTCAATACCAAAAGTTGAGTATATACTAAACGGCAGAGATAAAACTGAATTCAATAAGTTAAATATCAAAATAACCGCTACCCCGGTAGTTAGCGGATAATCACTTAAATAATTAAGGTGATCATTAATTAATTGGATGCCGCCACCTAAAGTGAATATTAACAAAATAATACTTGAGAATACTTCTTCAAAACGGCTAATTCTAAGTTTAGCTAAATTATATTGTCCTGCCTTGGTATGTTCAGCTAAACTTACGCTATCGCGAAAAGTATCCGGCACCTGGTTAATATGCCTAGTAATAGCATTAACCTGACGATAATTAAGGTATAACTTTAACAATAAGCTCCACACTACAATTACCAAAAACACCAAACTCCACAATTGCATACTTAGTTTACCTTATTTCACACAGTGGCAGTCAAACACTGCCTATTGAATTAATACATTATGTTAATATTTATTTAATAAAATGAAGTAATATCGGTACTAAGATAGAACCAATAACCAATAAATAAAGCTTATCTATTTTAGAATCCAATCTATCATATAATTTATCAACTTTAGAATCTAATTTATCCACCTGTACTTCTAATTTACCCACCTGCATTTCTAATTTATCCATCTGTATTTCTAATTTATCCATCCGCGTATTTAACGCGGCAGTACTAGAATCTAATTTATCCATCCGCGTATTTAACGCGGCAATACTAGAATCTAATTTATCATCTAATTTTGCAATATCTTCGCGAGTTGCTGCATGCAATAATAAATCAACCAGCTTATCTTGTGTAATCTCAATTTTTACTGGAGAATAAGTTTGTTTAGCATTTTCCATAGTTTATACTTTTATTCATTTTAAATAACAAGCTATTATACCATATACAACTTATTAATTGAAAGGAAAATGACCAGCTTTGCTGTTTATGCGGAGAAACATACCTTAATAAAATGGTTAATTCAGGTAGTATAATTCATTATTACCACGGAAATTGAAAATTGGCGCCCTACTTAAATTGCCAATATGTTAAAATCAACAATTCGCGTAAATATTTACAATAAAAAGAAAGCCCTGTTAATCGACATATGTTAACTATTAAAAATCTACAACTAGCCTATGGCAAAAACACCCTATTAAACAATGCAAATGTCCAATTATACAAAGGACAAACCGTAGGACTTATTGGGCAAAATGGAGCTGGTAAAACTTCATTATTTAAATTAATTTTAGGACAACTTGTTCCTGAAGCTGGTGATTTTTCTTTAACTAACGATACATTAATTGCTTATGTAGAACAAGAAATACATAATCAGGAAGAGTTATTAGTTGAATATGTACTTAATGCCCACCCATTAATTATTCACGATCACAGTGATTTGCCTGAATATTATCAACTGCGCCCGAGAGCAGAAAAATTATTAATGAATCTGGGTTTTGCCATTGAAGAACTATATTTACCTATCGGGCATTTCTCTGGCGGATGGCAAATGCGGGCAAATTTAGCTAAAGCTTTATTTGTCCCATCTGATTTATTACTCCTTGATGAACCAACCAACCATTTAGATATTGAAACGGTAATGTGGCTTGAAGATTGGCTCAAAGAATATCAAGGTTTAGCAATTATCATTTCTCATGACCGCGAATTTTTAGATAATGTAACTAGTCATACTTTGACAATTAGCGGTAAAACTCTTACTCTATATACGGGTAATTATACTACTTTTGAAAATACACGCTATCAACAAATTCAGCAACAACAACAAATGCATGCCAAAACCACAGCTAAACTAGCGCACTTACAAAGCTTTGTCGATCGTTTTCGGGCAGGGACTAAAGCTAAACAAGCTCAAAGCCGGGTAAAAATGATTGAAAAACTTCAAGTTGCAGCAGCTATTCCTAAAGATATTGAATTTTCTATACAATTTTTAGAGCCAGAATATACGGTTAATAAGTTACTTTCCATTCATGAAGCAAATATTGGTTATCCGGATAAACTTCTAATTAATCAGGCTAAATTAGATATTTTTCAAGAAAGTAAAATCGGATTATTAGGTAAAAATGGGGTTGGCAAGTCAACTTTTATTAAAGCATTATTGGATAAATCCACTTTATTAAATGGCACTATTGAAATAAATAATAAAATAAAAATTGGCTATTTTGCCCAAAATACAGTTGATCAACTTGAATTAACCGATACTCCGTTGAACTTTTTATCGAGGCAGCATAAAACCAAAAAAGAACAAGAATTACGTAGTTTTTTAGGCGGATATGGTTTTGTTGGCGATAAAGTAAAAGAAAAAATAGCCACTTTTTCGGGTGGTGAAAAAGCTCGCTTAACCATAGCGAGTATTATTCTTAATCGTCCTAATATTTTGTTTTTAGATGAACCAACCAACCATTTAGACATGCAAATGCGTGAAGAATTAGCTAATAGTATTCAAGATTTTAATGGTGCAGTAATTATCGTATCCCATGATAAATTTCTACTCCAAAGCATTGTTGATGAATTTTACCTTATTGATAACCATCAACTAAACCCATTTAGCGGCAACTTATATGATTACCATGAATTTCTATTGACTAAAACCAGTAAAGACAAACCCAAAGCAGAAGCAAAGCCAATCAAGCAGAAATCAATACTTAAAAATCCATTAAAAATTCAAAGTGATATGCAAAAAACTGAAGACCAAATTATTCGAATAACCAGTAAAATTGAAGAATTAGAGAAATTAATTGGTAATTTAGATATGACTTTTAGTGAAAATGCGTCCTTATTAAATAAATTTACCACAGATTACAATGCTGCTAAAACTAAATTAGCGGCTCTAGAAACTCAGTGGCTTGAATTAGAAACACAACTATAGCAACAAAAATAACTTATGAATAAACCAGTTTATGAATAAATCCCAACAAATTGGTATAAAGGCAGAAGAACTTGCTCTAGAGCATCTGCGACAAAATAATTTACAGCTAATTCAGAAAAATTTTGTCTCAAGATTTGGTGAAATTGATCTAATTATGCAGGATAAAGATACTCTAGTATTTGTTGAAGTGAAAAAGCGCTGCAATGGAATTAATAGTGCAATTGAAAGTATTACATATGCTAAGCAAAAAAAACTGGTAAAATCTGCCCAGTATTATTTACTTAAAGGTGGCTTTGATAGAGCTTGTCGGTTTGATGCCATTGCTTTAGATAAAGACAATAATATTCAATGGCTAAAGAATGTAATTATTTTATAAATAGAATAGAATATGAATATAACTCAATTAATTGAAGAAAATTTTACTCAAAGTATCGCAGCTAAACAAAAAGCAGCTCAAACTATATTACCCACCATTTGTCGTGCCGCCAATATGTTAACCAGCGCTTTTAAAACCGGTAATAAAATTTTAATTTGTGGTAATGGCGGTTCAGCGGCTGATAGTCAACATTTTGCCGCTGAATTTACTGGACGCTATGAAATGGAACGTACGCCATTACCAGCAATTGCGCTCACTACTGACACTTCAGCGCTAACTGCTATTGCCAATGATTATTCGTTCGAGGTAATTTTTTCTAAACAGGTTGAAGCCTTGGGGCAAAGTGGTGATATTTTACTTGGAATTTCAACTTCGGGTAATTCAGCTAATGTAATTAAGGCTATTGAAGCAGCGCATTTAAAAGGAATGCAGGTTATTGCCTTAACCGGCAAAAACGGCGGCAAAATTGATAAAATGCTCAATCAGCCGCAGGATGTTAATATTTGTGTGCCGCTAGAGCGTACCGCACGAATACAAGAGGTACATTTATTGGTGTTACACACTCTGTGTGACGTCGTAGATAATGTGTTATTTAAAAATTTAGGAGAAATTTAATGTGCATACGGAAAAAATTTTTGGACATTGGCGAACATATATTTAATGTAATGGTAGTAATTGCATTTATTGCAGGCGCTGCATCTGGAGTATTATCGGGCATTGCAATTGGGGGCGTTAATGGAGCATTATCTGCGGCATTACAAATTGCACTTTCTTGGAGCGGCACTTTGATTATTTCATTAATTGTATACGCTCTATTAGATATTCGCCATTTATTGAATAAATAACTCAGGCTAAATGCTATTAGCGCTATGGGCTAACAGTAGCTCCTGTGGCTCTCATCGCTGCTGCTGGCGGAAGAGCATTTAATTGTTCCCGTGCGTTTTCTTTAAGCTCTTGAGTATGGGCGTGCTGGCTTAACCACTCCAAGGCATCTCTTTTATATTTGGCATCGCCACTTTGTGCTAAAAATAGAGCACACTTTTCTTTTACAGCCTTATGTGCACCAGCATCCGGTGATGTTTTAAATAACAATACATTATTCATTACTGCCGCTGAGTTATCATTCCTAAGAATATAACTAAGTTTTTGTAGATCAATTGCTCTTTCTATTCCTTTAAAGTCTTTTTCACTGCACTGCAATAGATAACTGCCTAATAATTTTGCGCTCGCCAGCAACACATTCGGATCTTCTGCTATAGGGTTGCCGCCAGAATCTGTTTTTGTTAATGCGTCTTTAATTACCTCTATCGCCTTATCAATTACCTCAGAATCAGAAGTAGGAGTTAAAATATTAAGAATCCGCATTTTTATTTGTCTGTTTTTCTTGTCATCTACTTTGACCGATTCATCAGGCGTTAATAAACTATCCCAAGAATACACAAACAACTCTTTTGCTGCCAGCCATTGGTCATTTTTGTATGTAAAATTTTTAGTATCTGAATTTACTAACCTTTTAGCCACATCTCGCTGATTCATAAGTGTTTCTATTAATTTTTTTGATATATTGATTGCCTCTACAACTCTCAGTAAATTCGGATCGTCCTTACCACGATTCTCAACCTGCTCTAATATATTCAGAATGCTTTTTAAATTTTCCTTTTCGTTGGCCAAGGCTTGCTGTGGATTTGTTGAAGCTAACTCTATATTATCAATACTTTTCTTATTATTTTCAATTAAACTAGGTTTTAGTTGTGGCATAGATAATCTAGCCCTAGATAAATTATTTGCATGGGCTACTGCTGTGTCTTTCTGGTGCTTCAACTCTTTACCATAGTTCTGAAACATGCAACTATTGGAACTAATTATATCTTTTTCCTCAGCGCTTCTACCCGAAAGGAACCTATTAGCAATTAACTTATCCTCATCAGTTGCGTGCTCGCTGTCTAATATTTGTTTGGCACAATCATTGTAGAATTTTTCCAGCTCTTTGGGTCCGCTAAAAGTTATTGATTTTATTTTTTCTTCCATAGCATAAGTGGAAAGGTTCATTTTTTGTGTACAAATATCTATTCTATTGTAGTTATTAATCTTTAAGTTTAACCCATTATTAATCTCAACGGTTCCCTTATAATCAATAGCTGCGGTAATTATTTTTACTAACATTGTGGTTTCTTTGGTATCTAAGGTGCGCTTAAAACCTATAGCACTCAAAAAATCATTTTTTACATCACCAACTAAATTTACTATATCAGATGAGGCATCCCCGTTATTTGGATCTCTTCTGGTTACTTGATTAGGAAATTGATCGGCAGCAGTCTTTAGAACTCTATTTACACCATTCTCTACTGCACTCTTTGCTGCACTCTCTACTGCACTCTTTGCTGCACTACTTACGCCTGTGAGCACTGACTTAATATTCATTGTTATTCTCTAAAAATACAGTTATTTTTCAAAAGTTATGTATAAAATGATGATATTATACCCTAGCTAACCATATTTTTAAAATAATTTTTTTGGGAATAAATTTTAGCCATAAATCTCATGCTCAATAATATCATAGGGTAAATAGCTACCGCTTTCAAGCTTAAGTATGCTATTCGCATAATCAGAAGAAACTTGAGCGCTGAGCTGGAGAGTACTCACTTGCTCTAAGACAAACGCTAAGAATTTTTGGGTAATGTCAGTTAAATTGCATAGAATTTTAAATGCATCCATCACATTAGTTGTTGCTTTGTTTGCCTGTTGTGTAGCATGAGCATAAATTTCTTTTGAGTACCGCGCAATATTCACTATTATCTCCAGTGAGGGTACATCACGAGGCGGGTTTTTCTCAGCCGCAGTTAAGGACTGCGCTAAATATTCTGTGCACTTTATTAATTGGAGAATTAATCGAGCTGACTCAACGTCATTACTATTCCCAACCTCAGGAAAAAAATAAATATCATGCAGCTCAGCTATTTGTGGGATAAGCATCCAATTAAATCGCCCACCTTTTATATCCTCAAGGTTTCGCTTAATCTGCCTAACAATCTGACTTATCTCTAGATATACATTTTTATCTATAACAGCTTTTACCAACCTAAAGTCACCATCAGGTAAGTCATCTTCGGATTCTTGAGGTAGAACCCAGTTTTGGAATAACTTAAAAGATGCAGAAATTTTATTCAAATGGAAAGCACATTCATCTGGGGTACATTTAATTTTATGTAAATTATTGCTGGAACCCCAACTTTCCGGATGCTCTATTTTTGGAATGGATAATCCCAGTGCCCGGAGAATTTTATGTAAATTATTGCGGGAGCACAAACTTTCCAGATGCTCTATTTTTGGAATGGATAATCCCAGTGCCCGGGGAATTTTATGTAAATTATTGCTGGAGCACAAACTTTTCAGATGCTCTATTCTTGTAATAGATAATCCCAGTGCCAGGGCAAAAATATTGCCATGCACAGCTGCATCAGCTAGTTTTACTCCCCCCATATGACCCTCGTATATTCGATCCAATAATGTAATTCCTTCTTGTGTATTAGGCAGGGTAATATTGTAAAATGAAATAAAACATTCAGGCTTATCAACTATAGTTTTAGCTATTTCACTTAAAATTATAACATCCTTAACTAACGGCTCTAATTGTTGTAGCCAATATTCCGCTTCCTTGGTCTTGAGATGTTCAGGGAAAAACTTCTTTAATAAAGAGGTTAACCCAATAATATCTGTAGGCAAAAATTGAGAGTGTTCCGCAGTATCAGAGGTTAATACGTTAGCATCTTTTACCGCCAATCTTAGAAGTTCCATTATACTATTTTCTTTTTGTGATGATGTAAGCAATTGAATTAAATACTGTGAATATACTGTGCCTAAAGGTGTTTCAGTTAAAACGTTAAATAATGATAACCCGTTTCCTAACTGCTGTACCTTCGATTCACCTTTAGAATCAATAATCTTAAGAGTTACATTTTCACCAATAATAATTTGCTGACCTTTAGAACAATAGCGCAGAAATTGTTGAAAATTGGTTTTTGCCACCTTTAAATCTTCTTCCGTAACTACAATAGTTAAGTCATTAATACGAATTATTTCATTTTGTGCAGAACCAGGAGAAGCGTTAAGTAACATTTGAAGATCAATTTGGGAGGCTGCAACAGTTATATATTCCTGGTTAACTTGTGGAGTGAGACTTATTTGATTGAAAAAATTTACATATTTGTTATCCATGACGTTCTGACGTGAACCGCTTACCATTTTTATGTTTTCTAAATTAGTATTTATAAGTTTTATATGACTAGTCTCATTATCTCGAGAGGGCGCTGTAGAAATAAAAATAGTAGTATTCACCAAATTAGCCCCAAATAAATCTAATTTCTTTACTAACACCCCAGACTGCTGCTCTGATGGTTGCAATGCTTTTACCAACATATTCAATGGCAAATACGCAAAGTAGTTGTGTTCGTAAGTTAAGATTATGTTCTGGAATAATTTTTCTGGAATGGCAAAACCGTTATCTTTAAGTATAGTTAACGTTGTTGCCAGCTCAATCACAAATGGATCTTTAGCTAAATTAAATTGTTGTTTCTGTCCGGTACCCATATAACTCTCCACAATCTGATCTATCCTGCCATATAAAACATACTGGGCTGGGTTATGCTGAATATTAAAATTCATATAACTTTCCAACTGTTCGAGAGTACACTCTGGTAAAAATCGTTGGGCTACCTCTAATGTTAAAGGTTGATTAATATTTAATTTCTTAAAAACCATAACCAGTACAGCAAGTTTTGGCGGAATACTACTTATCGGAACAGGAGTTAAATTAAAACGTATTTCTTGCGCGTTACGGATGCCTCGTTTATAACGCTCATGCACTATACAGAGATTGCTATAAATTATGTTAAACTTCGTACGATTATACGGACTAATACTATTATAATCACTAGAAGACTTCTTTAAAAACTGCTCCCAATTATCGTTAGGAATTAATTTTAAAACAGCATCGACATCACAAAAATCTGCATAAGCCATTTCATTATTGCTTTTAGCACAATTATCTAAGGCTAATTGGAACAATTGAGTCCAGTCAGATAAAGAAGCTCGGCGAGATTTATTAAGTATATCTAGCTCATGATACCTATTTCTAAATGCTAAATTATGTTCTTGGTATACAACCTGAGGACTTGCCGCTGCTCCAGCACTAGAAGCACCAAACAATCTAGAAGTTGTGCCGCGGCTTGGGGGATGAGTTCCATTAAAACCGGTTCTTTGCAAGTTACCCCTATTAATTGGCCCATTACTATTCATATCCATTACCTTTTATATAGTTTAATTAAGTACTACACCCTATCAGCTTGCTTTAAAAAATACAATCAGTATATTTACATACCAATTAAGAGCAAAAATCTTATCAGAATTTTTTCGCAGCTAAAACATAAACCAGTTAAAGCAATCACTTAGATTCATTTTAACAAGCTCTTTAACTGCTGCAACCGCGACTGCAATTCATTATTATCGGCAATTTTTTCATGTTTACGGAGTGCTTCATCAATAATATTCAATTCTCCAATTTCATCAATAAAGCGTGAGCGTTCAACTTTTTTTAGTTCGCCACCAATTTTTCGCTGCTCACTATAGCTTAAAGTTAATTCTTTCTGCGCCCGAGTAATTCCAACATACATTAACCGCCGCTCTTCATCAATCCAATTAGTATTTATTGATTCTTGATGGGGAATAATCCCATCTTCACAACTAGTTAAATATACGTAAGGATATTCTAAACCTTTGGCAGCATGAAGAGTACTTAAATTAATTGCATCAACTTCATTCTCACTTTTACCGTCTAAAAGTGAAATTAGCGTAAGCATCTGCACTAATTCGGTAAGGTTTTTATTATCTGCAGTAGCTTTTTTATCTAACCAACTAATTAACTGTAATACATTGCCCCATTTTTTTTCAGCACTTTTCATCGTTTCGTGCTCATATAAATACTCTTCATAATTAATCTTGAAGATTAATTCATTGAGCAATTCTCCAACTGTGGCACTTTTAATCTTCAGCTGCAACATATTAATTAAATTGCCAAAATTAATTAAATCTTCTAATTGAGTATGTGCGCAAGCAGCGGCAAATCCCTCTTCAAATAATGCCGTAAACAAAGAAATTCCCCGTAATTTAGCATAATTGGTAAGTTTATGTAAGGTGACATGCCCCACTCCTCGTTTGGGGGTAGTAATTGCGCGAATAAAAGCAATATCATCATCTTCATTAACTAATAACCGTAAATAGGCGCTCACATCTTTAATTTCCGGCTTTTCAAAAAACGACTGCCCCCCAGAGATTATATATGGTAATTGATAATTCCGTAGAGTTTGTTCTAAAATGCGTGATTGATAATTACTCCGATATAAAATCGCATAATCAGAAAATTTCCCCCTATTTAAGGAGTGATGCAGCATGATTTTGCGCACTACCATATCTGCTTCAGCTTCTTCATTTTTACAGCTAATAATGCGAATGGCTTCACCAATGCCAAATTCGCTCCATAACTTTTTTTCAAACAAGTTGGGGTTATTTTTAATTACACTATTAGCAGCAGCTAAAATGGTATTGGTAGAGCGATAATTTTGCTCTAACTTAATCACTTTTAATTGTTTAAAATCATTCTGTAAATTGTGCAAATTTTCCACTTTTGCACCTCGCCAACCATAAATTGATTGATCATCGTCTCCCACGGCTGTAAATTTTTGATCACGACTACAGAGTAATTTAATTAAATCATATTGGCTTTCATTGGTGTCTTGATATTCATCAATTAATAAATAGCGAATTTTTTGCTGCCATTTGTACAAAACTTCTAAATTATGCTTAAATAAGCTAATCGGTAATAAAATTAAATCATCAAAATCCACAGACTGATAAGCTTTTAAGGTATCTTGATATTGTTCATATATTTTAGCATTAGCTATTTCCAGATTATCTTGGGCAATACTTAACAAATACTCTGGAGTAACAAACGAATTCTTCCATAATGAAATTTGGCTATGTAAATTTCTGACCAACGATTTATCGGTAGTCTTTAAATGATCACTAATAATTTTACTGCTATCATGACTATCTAAAATAGAAAAATTAGATTTATATCCCAAATGGTGCGCTTCTTCTTTAAGAATTTTTAAGCCCAAAGAATGAAAAGTTGTAATCGTCAGCCCTTTGGTATCAACCCCTTGAATAACTTTGGATATTCTTTCTTGCATCTCACGTGCGGATTTATTGGTAAACGTTATAGCAGTTATATGCCGCGCATTATAGCCGCATTGGGTAATTAAATGGGCAATCTTTTCGGTAATAACTCGAGTTTTTCCACTGCCAGCACCAGCAATAACTAATAGCGGGCCAGTGATATGTTTTACTGCCTCTAATTGGGGCTGATTTAAATTATTGGGTAATTTTTGCATATTAATGATATAATTTAAGGACGTTATAAAAAGGTAATAATTGCTTACATTGCTGTTTTGAAATACAGGCGGAGCATCTATGCAACATGCAAGCACTCATGGAGTAAAAGACAGTTACTATAAGTAATTATTTTAATATATCTAATATAAAAAAGTATAAGTAAATATAAAAATATATGGCTAAATATGCAATTGGTGATATTCAAGGTTGTTATACTGAGTTTATGCAACTATTATCTAAAATAAATTTTAATCCTAGTGTAGATACACTTTATTTGGTAGGTGATGTAGTCAATCGTGGACCGCAATCACTGCAAGTATTGGAATGGCTCTACCGCTATCAAGATAGCATAATAACCGTTTTAGGCAATCATGATATTTTTCTTTTAGGCAGATATGCTCAGGTTGTGAGTCCAAATGCCACTGATACTATTAATGATATATTAATAGCACCACATGCATCCAAACTGATTGATTACTTGCGAAATTGCCCACTTATTTTTGAAAATGATAAATACATTCTAGCTCACGCTGGAATTTATCCTAAGATGGATTTTATTTATCTGACTGCAATAAGTAACCATATTTCAGAAATTTTAAAATCGGCTAATTATGCCAAATTTATTGAAAAAATTTATGGCAATAAACCAAATTCATGGAATGAAACCTTAAGCCCGATTAAACAAATGCGTTTTGTAGTTAATAGTACTACCCGAATGCGTTTTTTAGACACGGCTACTTTTGCGCTGGATTATAAGTATAAGGGCGACCTGTTTGAGCATCCCCAAAATTTAATTCCTTGGTTTAAAACTGAAATGCATCCCTCAATAACTAAAAAAATATTATTTGGACATTGGGCAGCATTAGGATTTTTACATACTCAAAGCTTCATCGCTCTCGATACTGGGTGTGTTTGGGGGCGTAAGCTTACCGCAATTAATTTAGACACCGATGAAATAGTTCAAATAAGTAGTCATAAAAGCCAAAATGGATAGTTACATTTTGACCTTTTAATGATATAATATTGCTAAATATAAATATAATCTTTAAGGTGGGTATATAATGAAAATAAGCAAATCTTTAGCAAAATGGTGCTCTTTGAGTATTGCATGTTTAATCTTAAGCGCATGTAACAGCGGCAGCGGTGGTACTAGTACCTCAACACCATCTACCTCTTCTAGTAGCGCATATACTTTACCTAGTGGAGTAACTGTTTTACCTAACGGTGCGCAAATATCAGTATTAAATTCAGCATTAGGAGGTAGGTCCGGCAAAAACATAACCACAAAACTACAAGTAAGAGGTGGTAGCTCTAGCGTACCATTAAACCTTAGTGCGGAAATTACTGACATGCAAAGTTTAGCATCATCAAATAGCGGATTAGTAATCAACTTTGATCACAATGCCGTAACTACTGGCACCCCACTGTCAACCAGTGAAATTACTATTGATGCAGCTAATGCTACTCCTGGAAATTACCGTATTAATATAATAGCTAATAACCTTAACGCAATGAGTAGTAATACCGCGGCTGCAACTAATTTGACTGCAATTAACCACGTACAACCAATTAATTACACTAGCACCTCTGATTCAGCAACTGTTGCTTCAATTGACGTAGCCGTATCCAGCACAGATATGCTCAAAGCTACTTATTTAGATATAACTGACACCAGCACTTTAAGTTCTATTACTGCTAGTGGCTATGCCTCTTCCAATATGATTTTGTTTGCTTTTCTTCCTGTAACCACCAATGAAATTAATAATAGCTACTTAGAGGCAATGCAAACTGCAATAACCGAGAATAGTTCAGCCAGCACGCTTTGGTTTGTAAGTTTAGGTGGTGCTCTTAATGCCGATCCTTCAACATTTAACACTACTACTGCTCCAACTATCATCAGTAATGTAACAGCACAAATTAATGCTTATAATGCACAATTAATGGGCGGGCAAATTACTGGAGTTGATTTAGATTTGGAAAATAATATTAGTGAGTCGACCATTACTATGTTAGCTCAAGGATTTAAGGAAGCTGGGTTTTTAATTTCCACAGCACCGCAAGTGGTCCCTTTAACTGGAACAAGTGTTGACCCACTTAATCCAACTAATTTAGGGCTATCCTCCGGTGGATATAATAATCAGTATGGCGTTGCAATTGCCAATGGCTATGTAGATTATATATTAGCCCAAACCTATAATACTGGGGGCTGGACTGTGGGTGGCTTTAGCGAGAGTGAAGTAGGATTTTTCAGCCCTATTGCCCAGGCATTAAATAACACGGTACACTCAAATTGCAGCAACTCAATTAATTTATGTATCCCATTAGGTACTCAAATTGCTCTCGGTGAAGTTTCCAATGGTGGTTCAGCTGGAACCATATATAATCTTTTTGGTTCCAATGGTTCTACTTATTACAACCAATCATCTATTTTAAGTCAATTAAATGATCAAATTACTCCTGTACTAACTAACTATACTAATGTTGATGGAGTAATGCAATGGTCATATAATGGAGATTATTCTCCAACTTCATGGGGTGATTATTATGCAACACCGGGCGCCTTTACTTCAACTATTTTTGGAGCTGAATCGGTAGTCCCAATTCCAGCCTTCATCCTCCAAGTGACAAATACCACCTCAACCGGCGGGACTTATCCTTATGGTTCGGCAACATTAGTAATTAATGGACAATACATGGTTTATGGTACCTCAAATAATACCCCGATCTCACCTTTATATTTAACCAGCAATAATTATCAGCAGTGGGGCACTTCAACTTCATCAAGCAATTCTTCGGGTACTGTTGCTTATAGCAGTAATTTTAATACTTTGTTTAGCAATGGCGCAACTTCATTTACTACATCGCAAATTCTCATTAATGCATATCCGCAAAGTACCTCAGCAATTGGTTCCCCAAGTGCTCAATATAACTGTTCTAGTGGAGCAAATTATACTTTTTATGCTGGATACAAATATAATGTAATGGTAAACCCAGTGTATCAATCCTGTGCCATTTCATTAGTTGGACCAATATAAAAACTCAGGGTGTCCTCCAACTCAGGCAAAAGTATATTTAAACCTTTAAATAGCCCAAATAATTCAACATTTGGGCTATTTTACGAGCGTAAGTGCTAATTAAACGCAAAGTTTTAATATATACTGTTCATAATTGAAAGCTGGACTAAATGTTAATACTCAATACCACTGAACTCGCGTTGATAACAACTAAGATTATAAACAAGCTCTAAATTGGGTTCATTTCTATCCTATTCAATCATATTATAATTTCACAGCTCCTAATATGGGGTAAATTATAATGTCAAATTTAAACATTTCTTATTTAGAAATAGACTATAATTTAGAACTTAGATACAGCATATTTTAGAAAGTATATAGATAAATGAACCCTTCTCTATCATCTCCACGTACCATAGCAGCACCAATACCATCCCCATCACAAGGGTTATCTTCATCCAGCGCCCCAAGTTTAACGACTGCTCCGGAAAATAAATTATTTCAATCACAACATTTACAAACATCCGGTTCATCGGTGCACAGCACTTCAACACCTAATATAACAGACGGAGATAATCATACTCTATCATTATTTGCCAACCTCAATATATTGTCTCTAATGGCGGGAGATCCCCAATTAACATCACTATATGCAGCACACCTTAAACTCTGCCTACAACAGCAAAAGTATAATGCCCATCCGCAATGGGATTCAGCCGTTAATGACATGCTAAAGAAATTATTTACCTGTATTATTCCGATTAAATATCAATTCCCTACATCTAGATTTAATTATTCTCGCAGCACCATTTATTATAAAATAAGAGATTATTTAACCCTGCTTGAAACAAACACTTATGGACACGTAATCTACAAAGACAACCAGACTGAATATACTCTAATTTATTGCCTGCCGGAAGCTAATAGGAAATCATCCGCAGATTTATGCCAAAAGCTGAATGCGGTTTATTTCACCCCCCAATCAGCACAACATCTTATGCAATGTTTAGATAGCGGGAAATATATTAATAGTTTAGAATTAGATAAACCCACAAATAAGCAACTTCAAAATTTATTTAATCAAATTTTATCTATTAAACTCGATAGTTCTAATTTTAATCATATCCTTAATGTTTCCTCTACATTTTATGTAGTTATAAAAGAATATTTAGAGATAGCCAAAAATGATAATAAAATTAAAAATTTATATTATCGTGATGATAGTGGCATAGAACATACCTTATC
>JAGOUD010000122.1 GCA_018061465.1 Burkholderiales bacterium | reverse complement strand
GAGCATTGTATTAAGATGTAGCACTGCTCCATCCTTCAAATGCTATAAGTTATAAATTTATTAGTTTTATTGTGGTAATAGTCCCAAATCTTGCTTAACTAAAAGTCCATGCTCAATACTAGATATGAGACTATTAATTGCTCGATTTACTACATCATTGGAAAAATCTTCAGCATTTACCGGATGATTAATATTAGTTGGCACTATTCTGCCAATCCCCCCATGACCAGCTGCCACAAATTGGGTGATTACTTCACGAGTGTCGTAATCAATAATCTTATAGTTAATTTCAATATTTAAATTATATAATACCGAAGTATAATTGGGATCTACAGGGTATTTTTGGCGAATCTCATTGGCTTTAATTACATTTACCCAGCCGATTAAAATGTATTTGTTGCTTGAGGAGTGGACGGGAGTAATTAAAGTTTTTGTGCTAGATTCTGATGCGGCGCTTATTTTTTCAGCTGCGGCATCTTCTGTATCTGAAGATACTGATTCTTGTTCCCATCTATAAATTAACCGAGAATCAGCCAAGTTCCATTTCATAACCGTAGATTCTGCATCAAATACATTAAATCGTCCTGATTTAATAAGGTTATTTTTTAATAATGGCGTAAAATATGCTAAACGTATTTGTACTTTGGAAGTTACCATTTTATTTATTTTAAACATCAATGGCAATACGCCGGATTCAATTGGAGTTGATGCTGTCGGATTATTGGTAAAGTTAGAATTACTCCCATAAAATAAAGGAATAATGCCAATATTAGCTGCTGCAATACTGCAATTAATAATGAAGGTTAGAATTAAAGATAAAAATAATTTCATAGTTTATTAGTATAAGTAAAAGATTATTGCGAACTTAACTCATGAACTAAATCAACTAAATAGGCTACATCATCCGGATTAGTCATAGGTAAAATGCCATGTCCTAAATTAAATATATGCCCCGAGATTTTACCTTCATTGGCTTCTTTATAACTATTTAAAATATAGCATGCTTCTTGTTTAATTATTTGGCGGTTTCCGCAAGCTAAAATTGCTGGATCAAGATTACCCTGAATAGCTACTTTATGTGTAAGCAGTGATTTAGCGTGCTTCATATCAATTGTCCAGTCTAAACCAACCACATCTGCTCCAATAGCAGATATTTTATCTAGCCAAATTCCACCACCTTTAGTAAATATAATACTGGGCACGCTTTTTGGCTGCACTTTTGTATTTTGCAGCGTTGTTATTATTTTCTGCATATAAGTTCGGGAAAATTCATCATAAGCACGGCTGGTTAAAACTCCACCCCAGCTATCAAAGAGCATTATTAAATCAACCCCAGCAGCAATTTGAGCAGTTAAATAGATAATTATAGCTTCCGTTAATTTAGCTAATAACTGATGCAGCAAATGAGGTTGGTTATACATTAAATGTTTAAGGCAGATATAATTCTTACTACTGCCACCTTCTAACATATAACAAGCTAATGTAAATGGCGAACCACTAAACCCAATTAACGGCGTAGTTGGTGCGAGTGCGCTTTTACAATTTTTTATAGTTTCAAATACATAATTTAAGCGTTGAGTGATTTCACTAATATCTAAATTTAGAATATCTTGTGCTGTAGTAATTTTTTGCGTAAATTTCGGTCCTTCATTTTCTATAAAATTTAGTTCCATTCCCATAGCTTCAGGAACTACTAAGATATCACTAAATACAATTGCTGCGTCAAAATTAAAGCGGCGTAACGGCTGTAGTGTTGCTTCAGCTGCTAAATCAGGGTTTTTACATAAATTTAAAAAACTGCCAGCGCTTGACCTGAGCTTTCGGTATTCGGGTAGATATCTACCTGCTTGACGCATAAACCATATTGGAGTATGACTAACTGATTTATGAAATATAGAATCTAATAAAGTACTACTCATTAATGGTCCATCTTTATATAAGGAAATAATTCATGAAGCGCTTTATCATAAACATCTTTTTTAAATTTAACTACTTGATCAATTGGATGCCAGTAGTCAACCCAGCGCCATGCATCAAATTCTTGTTCTTTATGGTGCTTGACGTTTATATGATAATCTTGTCCAATAAATTCAAGTAAAAACCAAATCTGTTTTTGACCTTTATAAAATCCGCGCCCTTGTTTAATATAAAACTCTGGTACATCATAATAAAGCCAATCTTTAGTTTTGGCAATTATTTTAACATGTTCAGGCAAGAGGCCAACTTCCTCATTTAACTCCCGCAGCATAGCAACATTAGTTTCTTCAAGATCATAGATACCTCCTTGAGGAAATTGCCAGGAGTTTTCCCCTTTCCTTCTGCCCCAAAATACCTTATGCTCATGATTTAACAAGATTATGCCTACATTTAAGCGATAGCCCTCGCGATCAATCATTTGCTCACCTCGTTTTTTTATCCAGATTATATTTTATCACATTTTAATCCTAAAGCTGCGCATAAGTCAACTATCTACTCAGAGATCTGAAGCAAAGGGCGGGAAATTGATATGATCTTTCAGCAAATAGAATTGGGAGTTCCCATTAATAATTAATATATTTTCTGAAAAGAATGAGTTATATAATTTAAATTATGCTTATGGTGATTTGCCCGAGTAAAAATTTAGGGATTAAATAAGTATTATTAGCAATTACCGCTTGCTGTATTGGTAAATGAGAATATTTATTAGTAATCATAACACAGTTAGATTTATCTTGAATACGGTTAAATAGATTCAGCCCATTTAATTCATGATTTAGGTCATGATCAATAAGGTATTGGATATTGCCAGCTGTTGAATGAGTGCTATACCATTGTAAAAAACTATCGGGGTTGCGAAAACATTCAAGTTTTTTATCTTTTAATATATTCTGCCAATATGACAAAATAGCTACATCATCATCAATTATCACCACAGTTTGTTGTTTAATCACCAATATATTTGTAAACCATTTAGGATTTTCCGGTATGGGTAAATAGATTAGTACTTGTGTTCCCGCTCCTTTTTCAGAATTTAAAAATAAGCAGCCACCATTTTGTTCAAAATAGTGAACTGAATTTATTAAACCATTACCATTGGTTTTAAGTGATTTCCCCGATAATATTTCTTTAATTAATTCTTGATCTACCCCAATTCCATTATCAGATATTGTAACATTGAAAAATTCATTGCTATCGGTAAGGTTAATGGTAATTTCTAGATTGGGACCATCTATGGCGTCCAGAGCATTATTCAACAAATTAGATAAATGATGTTTAAAACTCACCGTTGAAATAAATATCCATGGGTTAATGTTATTATAAGTATAATTAATTTTTACATGCGATGGATTTTGCCATTCAATTTTCGTGAATGCAATAATTTGTTCTATTAATTGTGAGAATATAATATATTCTTTAATAGATTCATCTTCAATTAGCGGGGTATTAGTATAGTGTGCCAATAAATTATGAGAAATTGTTTTAACGCTATGGATTGCATCCCGGATTACTTGAATTTCATTTGGTGAAGTATTACTGAGTTTATCAATACTTGCATCTATAATGGATAACGGAGAAATAATATCATGAGCAACTTGTTGAGCAATTTCAGTAATTCTAATATTTAATTGTTGCGTATTATATTTATTTACTAGTTCAATTATTTCATTTATCTCGGGTAGAAGTTTATTATTTGTTGGAATTATAGTGGTTGTCATTTTCAATTTTTCAGTCACGTATTTTAAAGGTTCTACCAGATCACGATTAATGATATGTTTAATGAGCTTGTGACTACTTAAAAAAATAATTGCAAATAATATTAAACTTAAAATTAGTGCTGATAATAAATATAACATGTTAATAGTATATAAGGTTTGAAAATGTTTAAAAGTTCAGAATTTGTGTAATAATTATTATGTGAAAAAGTAATTCCGCATTTATTTTCTATAGTAGTTTTTATTTGAGGATCATCTAAGAACCTCCAAAATGCAATAGCATTTACAGATCCTTTAAATACATATGTATTTAAGGGGGTTAAGAGGGTGATGTAAAAGATTATCCAATGCGGAATTTTCATAGATATCTTCATCTTTTAGGTTTTTAGCTCCACTAGAGTGTTAGTATTAACCACATTTGCAAAACCAAACGCCAAATTTTTAATAGCAGCCAGATGTAATTCTGCATTGATAGTTGCTGTTGCATCATTTACAAAAAACACATTGTAACCCCGCATAAAAGCATCCCGTGCTGCAGTTTCACAACAGCAATTAGTCATTACTCCACTGATAATTAAATCAGTAATATTATGGCTTTTTAAAATTTCATCTAGATTCGTCCCAAAAAATGCGCTATACTGACTTTTATCAATAATTATATATCCTTCAGTATCAAATTCTTTAATTATTTGCCAACCTTCACTTCCAATATCAATTTTATCCCCACGCCACCATTTAATCATGTGGTTAGAATCTTCAGAACTATCATTATGTCTTACATAAATGATTTTAATCCCATGCAGATTAGCAAAGTTAATAAGATTATTAATATTTTTAATTTGTTTTTGTGAAATTAAACCTAGATCTGTTCTAAAAACTTCCTGCATTTCAATTATTAATAATGCCGATTTTTTTAAATTTAAGGGTGATGGATGAGTATTATATTCGCATACATCATCTAAATTTATTTGATAGTTCATTATTTTGTATTCTTTTTAAAATTAACTTCGTGGTGAGTAGTTATTTCCATTGAGTCTACCAAATTAGGTAATATATTATCAAAATAATTAACGGTATATTCTTGAGCGCAATGAAACTCAAATGCTTCGTTATCCTTAAATCGGTCAATAAAAGTAAAAATTAAAGGATTTTCCATATCTTGATGAAGTTCGTAGCGCAGGCACCCTGGTTCTTGCGGACTAATTTGGTTTAATTTGGCAAAAACTTCTAATGCTTCAACTAACTTATCTTTCTTTACAATAAGTTTTGCAATACATACTATATATTGACTTTTATCATATTTCATTATTTGTTCTCCATTATATTTTATAGATGCCTGCTTTCGCAGGCATGACATATACTGATGGTAGATTAATAGATCTAATTAATCAATTTTATGGTGATGCACATAATATTTACTATTACCACAGATGGTTTCTGGAGTATACAAATGGTTCTGCCACGTGCTTAAATTATTATAATCTATGCTAGTCCCAATTCCAAACCAGGGAATTGAAGCTCTAGTTTTAAGGGTGTCAATAAAGGCAGACATTTCTGGATCATCTTCAATAATAGTAGTAATTCCCTCTAACGAAGTATCAGTGTGTACAATAAATACTGACTTTTTTCCTAATTCATTGATTAAAAGCAAGCTGCCATTTTTATCAATTAAATAATATTCTTTGATTTGATTTACTTTAATAAAATTGGTAAAATAATTGATGAAGTGTTGATCAGAAAGCGGTAGTTTTTGTTTTGCTTCTAAATGAGTTGCTAAGCTGGTTGTTATTTCAGTATAATATTCAAAAGCATAATGCTCAATTTTAGCAATTAATTCATCACGTGCAATTTCCTTATTAATGAAAAAGTCTATTGCATGCTCATTCATGGCAGCCACTCCCATTTTATAGTCTGCAATACCAGTTAATAATAGCTTCTTAAATTTAGAATGAGCTAATTTTTTGCATAAATCAATCCCATTAATTTCCGGCATCACATAATCGGCAATTAATACCCCGATTTCGTCATATTTTTCTTTATTATGGGCTAATTCAACAATTTTATTTAAATTTAACTCAACTAATGATGTTAAAACATCATAGCTATATTCTGATTCACTAAAATCATTTATGAATGAAGTATTAAGTAGAGTTGATTTATACCTCTCAATCCACTCTAAAAGTTCATGTTCCTTATTAAATACTATTACTTTGAAGCGATCACGTAATGATTCGGCTAAAGAATCAGTAAACTGTTTATTATCATCAATAATAACCAAAGTTGGCCTAAAATAAAAAATAGGTAGCATTTTCATCTGTTTTTACATCCCTAAAATAATTTAACTAATAACTAAGCCCCCACTTATGCTTAAAATACATGTAGTAATAATTCCAGTTGATATTATAACAGTAAAATAATATATATGGTAATTTAAATTAGTGTAGATTTGTTTTTGCTGGCGATTTGTAAGCCATTGGAGTATTTAGATGCTAAGAAAATATTTTAAGTATTAGTCATTTAGTTCCGTTTCGCATAAAGACTAAGGTTAGAAAGGAGATTTATTGGAAGATTTTGAATTTGTTCTTAGGAACTATTCGCATTATTATTTGGCATAATGTATTATAAATTGTCCATCTTCAAGTATTATACAACCACCAGGTGTTCGATCAGCCCAGTCAGGGATTTCTAAGCGTGAAATTAGCCTATCTTGAGTTTTAACGGCGTAGATGCCTGGCTTATGCGTGTGTCCATGAATTACCGTATCGGCTTTGTGACTTGCGGCAAATTTAGCTACCGTAGCATCTACTACGTGATATGTTGCTTGAGGTTTAGTATTAAATACTTGAGCTGATTTATGTTCTAGCTTATCTTTAATTTTATAGCGCCATGCTAAGGG
>JAGOUD010000121.1 GCA_018061465.1 Burkholderiales bacterium | reverse complement strand
GAGCTGATGTGTTAAGCATTGCAATTAATATAAAAAATGGAGAAAAATATTTAGAGCGCTGTCTAAATTCATTGTATCAATTTGAAGATATTATATTGTTAGATAACTATTCTACTGATAAAACTCTAGAGATTGCTAAAAATTATGCGAATGTTCGCATCTTTGAACATGAATTTTGCGGAATGGGTAAAATACGCAATTTAGCAGCTGGTTTTGCTAAATATGATTGGGTATTTTTTATTGATTGTGATGAAATTTTAAGTCCACAATTAGCTCAAGTGTTATTAAATCTATCCTTTGAAGATGGTTGTATTTATGCCGTTTTACGGCATAATTTTTATAATAACTATTTGATTGATACTAGTTCGTGGGGTAATGATTGGGTTTATCGTCTTTATAATCGGACGCAAACCTGTTTTAAAGAACATGAGGTGCATGAAAGTTTAGTTAAAGAGGGAATGCGGGAGCAAAAACTTGGTGGTGGATGTCTATACCATTTTCCATATAATTCAATAAATACTCTAATTGATAAAATGCAATTTTATAGCACTTTATATGCTCAGCAGCATTATGGTAAAAAAAAACCACATTTATATTCAATACCGTTTCGCGCCCTGATAATGTTTATTAAATGTTATATTTTGAAAGGCGGCTTTAAGCAAGGGTTTGAAGGTTTAGTTATTAGTAGCTATAATGCCATGGGGGTATTTTCTAAATACATTAAACTTTATGAATTAAATTATCAGCGGAGTGTAGCAATTGCTTTGAATATTACGGGCTATAGTAAAGATAAGTTATTGCAGCTACTGAATTTAATTAACCGGCAAAGTATATTGCCTCATGAAGTTATTGTGCTGTTAAATAAAGATGATATCGTGAATGCAGCAAATGATGTGCCGGATACTACTAATAAAGTAGTTGCTGAAGTATTTGATATTGATAGGCACTTAGAAAATAATGAAATAATGGAACTACTGCAGCATAATTTAGTGGTGAAGGCAAAAATTAATTATATAAATGGCCGAAATAATATAGCTAATGAGATTCAGCACTATCTTAACCAGAGCGCTAATTTAGACAATATAATTTCTTTATCTGAGAATACGAAGTTGGAAAATAAGAATTTTCTCAGGCGCTGCAAGATGCGGATTATAGCTGGAAAAACAATTTCCAATACTATAGTTTATACTAAAAACCTGAAATATACTCGTAGTCTTTGAATCCTGGACGCATGTGTAACTTTATAAAAAGCTCCTGATGTACTTTACGTACACTTGGGACGCGTCCCCGAGGGGCGAGCCCCTGCCTTTTATTGCAGTTCTTCGTGCCCAGAATTCAAATACTGCGAGTATGGTATATATATATCGAATCAATTATTGTTTCATATGTTTTGTTGCGAGCGGTAATATAGTTATTGAAGAAATAATATAACAAAGGGGTAATATAGAAAAAGCCAATTTATAGCTATTTAGTGAAAAAATATTTCCGGTTTTTAATAAATCTAAAATACATCCGATTAGTGGTTCAATAATTGAACTAATTATTCCATCGCCCATATTTACAAAGGCAACAGCTATCCCCATAATGTATATAGAATTTATTTCTCTACAAAATTGAAAGCATAGCATAAAGCAGCCTACAGCAAAGCCTAAAATAAAGAAGAGTATTAAAGTTATAGAATAAGAAAAGTCTAAGTAAATAATTCCGATTAAATCTAAAAATGCAATTAGGTTAGCTAAATGCATTAAGTTTTTTCTTTGATTTAAGAGTGCAGCTAGAATTGCCCATACCGGAGAACCAATACCAATTCCAATAAACATTATGGATAATAGCATTGAAGCGCTGGTATTAGTTATATGAAATTTTTCAATTAAAAATGGATTACCCCATAATCCACCTAAAATTAACAATGGGGCGAAAGTTATGCCTGCATAAGCAAATAATAGCCAGTTTAATTTATTACGCATTATTATGTATATATCTTTTAGATTAAGTTTAAATTCATTTAAATTACCTATGGCACCACGGTTGCTAACAAAAATGAGCGCCATAGCTGCGATGATTAAACCACCGATAGCAATTATAAATAAACCATTATGCCAACCAGTGGTTTTAAAAAATATGGCAATTGGAGCATTACCAAATGCTGCACCAAACATGGTAACTGTAGCTAGAAGGCTGCTTAAAATGCCAAAAGCTTTTTTAGATGCCCAAACTGCAGCGCATTTCATATATAATACTGTTGCAAAAGATGCACCAGCCCCCATAAATACGCGGCTTATACACATTATATAAAAATTATTAGTATAAGAAAAGATAAGCATAGCTATGGAAAGAGTTAGTATAGCTAGAAAACAGGGAATTCGTACATCATGGCGATCAATTAAATATCCGGCTGCTAATTGCAGCACCGAATATGAATAATAGTAACTCGATGCCATAATTGCGAGTTCAAGCCCATTAAAGTGGTAATTATTAATTAGGTCTTCACTAATAGTTGATGGAAATAATTGTGCAATATATTTATAAAATAAGAAAAGTGAACAAATCAATAACACAATAAATGCTTTATGTAAATATTGGTGTTTGCTATAGCTTGATGAAGGATTTGACATTATAGTGTCCTTTTTGGTTTTTAGTATTGGTCTAACTACACAGGTGCTGATCTCCACAAATTGTAGTATTGGCAGAGATTCTTTAGATAAAAGAAATTAAGGATTAAATTATAAATCATTTATAATGTCACGGGGGTTTTTATTTTGTTAAGTGTCGTGTCTAAATAGGTTCTAATGTTTGGCACAGCCACTGATTTAAAGATAATAAGGATAAATTGGAAGATTTGAACCGATTTTAAAATGTTGAGGTAGTTGTTATGGTGAATGATATACAAATGTATAAAAATCAATTAGATAAATTTGGGCATATCCAGTTTATTGAAGATAATCATGTTTATATGATTGATGGACAAGCAGCGCCATCAGTGACATCATTATTAAAAAATTTGCTTAAACCATTTGATCAGGAATACTGGGCGAAAATTAAAGCTCATGAACTAAAGGTTAGTGTAGAAGATATTTTAAGTAAATGGCAATTTAATGCTCAATTTGCCAAAACTAAAGGTACACTGGTTCACCAATTTTTAGAGAGTTATTTAAGTAATATACAATTTACCTACCCCCAAGAATTAATTATAGAAACTTTTGGTTATGATCCAATTCAGGAACCATTTCAGCAAATTATTAATATAGTGCAGAAATTTTTAAATGATATTGACAATAAAATGCTCCCGTTATTTTCTGAGTTTGTAATTGGGGATAGAGAGCATATAATTGGTGGTACAATAGATCAACTGTTTTATAATAAAAAAAGCGGGCAAATAGAAATTTGGGATTGGAAGACTAATAAAGAAATTAAACTCGAATCACGTTATTTTCATTTGATGCCAATAAACCATATTCCAGATACTGAATTAGATCATTATTCGCTGCAATTATCTTTATATAAATTAATTGTTGAGAGAAATACTGGCTTAGTATTAGGTAATTCTTATATTGCCTGGTTTAATGAAAAATTACCTGCTTATCGTATCTATCGGGCTAAGGATTATAAAGAAGAAGCTAAATTAATTTTAGGCGCTTTTAGAGGAGTTTAATTATGCGGTATTGTTTTATTATAGCTTTTATATCTTTTTTATTTGTAAATATTAACGGTTGTACCCGGCATGATGATCCATTTAGCTGTAATAATAGAGCGGTTATTGATTATTTAATTACAGCTCATTCTGAATCAGGGCCGGTATATTACTCCAAGTCTTTAACTGGAATTAAGTTAATCCATAAAGAGGCGCAGTCAATGTCATGTAGTGCTATATTCTCCATTAAAAGTAATTTGGATAATCATCGTGTATTATCGGTGCCAGTTACTTATATGGTGTATAAAGTAAACAATAATCATGAATCTAATACTTCTGGGTTAAAGATCGGGGCGGCTAATCTGGTGTTAGTAGATAAATGGATTACCAGCCTTAATAATTTTTCCACTCAGCTTGGTGATTACCAATTAACTGTAAATGGGGCAATTTATGTATTAAAAGAATCTGATCAACAAACCCTCTATTTTAATGGTGAGCCAATTACTCCAGAAATTAGCAACACCCAAATTCATATTGAAAAAAGTTACGTTTTAGAAAGTCAGCCTGTATTGTTAATTGGGAGCTATACTGGGGGGAGTATTGATGCGGATACGCATAATAATATCTTAGTGCGGCTAGCTCCCAATAATAATTACCAGGTTACTCAGCCATTTGCCTATCAAAGTATTATACAAAATGGTGAATCTTTAATTATTAATGGTATTGCGCCTGGGAGACCATATGCTGAAATAGGGGATAATCCCGTATATATTTATTCCGGTGGAAGATTATTAATCAAACAGGATGTTAAGCCTGAGAGCTATTATTTAACTAAGTTTGCTCATTTAACGCCAAAACAGATTGTTGATGAGGCAAAACAAGAGCAATGTTTTGATAATGAGAATAATTTACTTGATATATCGCATACTTGTCGTTATGCCAGTAAATATTGTTTTAAGTTTAGAGCTTTGAAAGAATCAGGGGAAGATCAATATTATAATATACTAAAACAATCGTGTAAGTAAAAAATAGTCATGTCAAACGGCATGACTATTTTTACTGCTCTGGTAAATTTAAAAGTGGTTAACTAAATAAGCATAGTATTTAGCTGGATAAAGGTTGTTGGTAGACTTCTTTACTCCAGAAATATACATATCACCATTATCATTTGCACTGATAGTATATAATTTTTGATAAACTGAACTAGTTAGATAAACCCAGTTATTATCCACCCATGTAGCTTCATCATTAATGTTTAGCGAATTATCCATTACGCCAATAATAGTGTTAGCTATTGTGTTAGAACCCGTCCAAGAATACCCAGCCCAGGATTTTGCAGTAGTATTTCCAGCTACGTACAATTCACCACTAGTTAATTGCACAGCAGAGCGTAGCATGGTATTGGAACCAGACATACCAAACTCATTACTAAATGCAGCTACACAACCACTACCATTCAAGGGTATATAATGCATGAAAGAGTCTGTGGTTTTACCATCTTTGGCAGTTACACGAATATTACTATAATCACTAAGACCAGCTATAGGGTAATTAGTAGAACCTACAATTAATTTATAATCGCAGTTGTTTTTATGATAGATTACTATATCTTGCGGATTAACCACACTGTCGGCATGACCATCAACGGTGTCATCAATAGTACCGAACTGTTCCGATTTAACCATAGCTAAATCCGGTGTGGCTTCGACAACAAATCCTTCGTAATCAGAGTCATTAACAGTTGCTTCTGTTGCACCGCCTTGAGCTATTGTACCTTGAGTGCTGCCGGTCACAAATAGATTGCTATTTATGCGGTCATAAGTTATAGCGTTAGCATAGAGCTTGCCTTCATTTTGTGGGTAAAATTGCATCTTAGCCATTACAGTTTCTGAGTCAAGAGCAAATTTATACACAAATCCATCAATACTATCAGCTTCTGTTCCAGATTTACTTCCGGTTACATAAAGACTGTTATTCAGAATAGCAGCCCCGCGTCCTTGATAAAATCCACTATAATTACCATACTTATCGCTATCTTGATAAGTCCATGCTATTGTAGTACCATTAGTTGCATATTTTCGTACAAATATTCGACTGTTGTCAGTATTGTTATTCATATAAGTATAGCCAATTAAGTAGATATTTTGATCTGCATCCACCACAACTTTATTGATATTAAATTGTAAGTTAGCTTCAGAATCAGCTAGAGTTTGCCATTGGAGCTTGCCATTTATATCATACTTAGCAAGATAATAAGCGTTATTATTAGCGCCGCTAGTTGAATAACTCCCTGTCATATACACATTACCCAAGCTATCGGTTACTGAGGCCTCATTATTAGATTCAATTACATAAGTTGAGTTACTCAAAGTACTTTCAATTGCAGGAGCTTTGGCGTATATCTGAGTATTATAAGATAGTGAACTTTGTTTAGGTGAATTACCGCTGCTATTTACTATAGTATTACTCAGACTAATGCAATAATCATGGCTATAGTAAAGTTTAGTTTTTAAAACAAAATTATATACATTACCCGTAGTACTTAAAGTAGGTGATTCAGTTGCTACTGGATAACTAGAGTTACACTTATCCCGATAAATTTTGACAGTAGTATTATCTACATTGCTAACTGGTTCGCTAAACATGATTTGCACTGATTCTGTTGTGCGTGGGCTTAAAAACCCAGAGTTATTAGTGTTAATAACATAAGCACTAGGTTGGGTACCACTTGCGGTTGAATGTGCAATAAATGAAAAGCTACGGTATTGATTGTTGCCAGATGATCCACTATCAGGTATTAGCGGGTGATTATTAACATCGGACATGCCACGTGAACCACCAACTAAGGTTTGTAAATATACTGTGTATTTCATTCCGTCAGTTAGAGGTAGATATGAACCATCGGTATTTTTAGGAAAAATGGTACATAGATTATAAGCCGGCGCTGGGCATGATAGATTTATACTTAGAGCCTTACCTGTTGCATCATAAAATTTTATATAAAATGTAGAAAGAGTATTGCTTTCCATTTGTTGACTAAATGCAATTTGAATATTAGGTTGTTGACCAATAACATTATCCCATGGGTTTAACAAGGCTGCAGTTGGTGAAGTAACGTTATAAGAACTAGTGGTAAATACAGAGT
>JAGOUD010000006.1 GCA_018061465.1 Burkholderiales bacterium | reverse complement strand
TGCGGGGAGGAGAACTATGCTAACTGGTAAGCCTGCCCATCTACTTATTATTGATGATTATTTTAAGGATGATTCAGAGGCATTTAGCCCTAAAATTAGAAATCAGGTATGGAATTGGTATGTAACAACTGCACGTACTCGTCAACAAATTAATACCATTAAAATAGTATTTGCTACCCGCTGGCATAGTGATGATTTAATTGGCAGAATTAAAAAAGAGGATGCTTTAAATAAGGATGATCCGGATTATTTACATTGGGAGATATTGACTTTTGCAGCATTAAAAGAAGCACATCATCCAAGCAATGAGTATGATTTGCGCCAGGTTGGGGAATATTTAGACCCGAATAAACGTCATCTATATGCTGAATTTAAAACTGATATTCGCGCCTGGAAGGCTCTATGTCAGCAAGAACCGCTGGATGAAAAAGGCTTAATCTTCCAGCGGAATTATTTCCATCAATACGAAACTTTACCCGAAATACAGCAAGTGTATGTATCAATTGATACCAACTTTACTAAAACAGCTAAACATGGTGATGATTGTGGTATTACCGTATGGGGGATTAATAGCCACCGCTATTTTTTATTAGATTTTTATAATGCTAAGTATAACTTCATTGAACTAAAAAATAAGGTGATCGAGCTGATTAAAATATACCCCAGCTACTCGGGTATATTAGTGGAACTTAAAGCTAATGGTTCAGCCTTAGTTGATGAACTAAACCAATATTTCCCCAGGGTTTATGGTATTGATCCCGAGAATAAGAGCAAATTACAGCGGGCGCAATATGTACTTGATGAATTTGTTAACCATAGAGTATTTGTACCCACTCGGCAATTAAACCCGCGAATTGACTTTTACATTGAACAATTATGCCAATTTACCGGACAAAAAGATGGGGTGGATGATTTAGTGGATAGCACCACCATGTTTTTAGGTTATGTTAAACATGCTATTATCCGCATAGCTGATCTTAAGAGCTTAGATAAGCTGGCAATTCCTAATTTAGCTAATAAACTATTTGGTAAGCCATATGGGGGGAGAACCATGAGCAGATTTGGGTTTAAGCGGAGGCAACAATGGTAGCCAAGAATCGTCAACATAAAAAGCCACGCACAGCGGCTAAAAATGTGCAATCTGCACCACAAACTACTCCACAAAAGCCATGCCTACGCGTTAGTGATATTCGTAAATTCGCCAATAAGCCACGCACATCAAATTCAGTTAATAGCCTAAATCAAACTATGCAAAACTTCCAAAATATGATCTTTGATATGATGCCCGAATTAGAAAGTAAGCACAAGGAAGCCTTAGCTACAGCCATACCCTATATGTACAATGTGGTTGGTGATTTTGTGACCAATCCATCTTCAGTTAGTATTAGCACTTTCCAACGCATGGCATATACTGATCCCATCATCGCTAATGGCTTGGAAATTAATAGCGCATTGGTTGCTGGGAGTATTGGCGACTATGAGCATGAAAATGAAAAAATCCAAGAATTGGTACGCTATAACCTAAAACATTTAAAAGGTGGATTACATGGCTTAATTAAAGAAATGCAAACCGCAAAATGGGCAGGTTACTATATTGGTGAAAAGGTAGTCGATACAGAAAAACTTAAAACAACAGGTAAATATCTCATTAGCCATATTATACCGATGCCCCCAATAACTACAATATTTGCAGTAGATGAACAAGGTAATGTTAAACAGCGTAATGGCGTATTCCAATATATAATTAATTCTTATGCACCAGGTTATCAAAATATGAATATGCAAACGAGTTTGCAAAGCTCATTCATCCCATGCATGGGTGGGCAGTGGGATAATTCAGGAGCTAATGGTGGGCTAATTGGTATTGACCCATTAGCAGCATTGGGGGATGCTGATTATCCGCAAAGGCAAATTGCCATGCAGTTATTTGGTTTAGTAGAAATTCCGCGGGATAAATGTATCCATTTTGTGAATAGAAGCGTGGATAGTTTTAATAATCCCTATGGTAGAAGCATACTTCGGCGAATCTACAATATTTACCTGCTTAAATATGGCATTCAACAATTTATGGCACTTGCCCTCCAATTTAGGGCATTTCCGCAAATGGTGATTTATACCGATGGGCAGCAGCAAATTCAGGATGATAACGGTAATGTAACCACTAATTATGATGTGGGTTTAAAAGTAGCCGAGCAACGTGAAGGTACAGGTACTTTTGTGTTCCCTGGTATGAAAGGTACTTCATTCGATGTTCAGGCGGTAGATGTTACTGGGGATTTACAGGTATTTATTCAGATACTGCAGTTTTACGATCAGGAAATATACAAGGGACTTGGTATTCCACCGAGCATGTTTGATAGCGGTGGTGGCTCCTATTCCATGGGCTATATGCATGATAGTTTGCACAGTAAAGTACTCGGCAGTACCATTGATGAAATAACTAGTTGCTTGATTAATCAATTGGTAGCCGATATAATTGAAAAAAACTTTAACCCTTCCGAATATGACAACTTTGGGGCATTTAAAGAGCGTACACTTACATTAGATGATAAGCTCAAATATGCTAAATTATTTGAAACCGCCAGAAATTCTGGCATTTGCAGTACCCAATTAATGGAGGATCTAAACCGCATGCGTGAAATATTGGATTTTAGCTATACTGATAAGCCGATACCACAGGATATAACTAATAAAAACCAAGATGCCAAAAATAGCAACAATAGCGGTAAAAATACCAATATGCGCGAGACTAAGCAAGATACTGAAACCCCCTATGCTAATTGGGGATAATTACCATATTTATCAAGGGTTTTTAAGCAAGAAACCATTTAAAAAAAAGATCGAAAATAAAGCAGAAATGACTTGCTTTGTGTAGGGGATGTGAGCTAAGATAGCTTCTGTATCGCACTCTAATTGGAGAGTGTGAAACAGGGATATTTAAGGTGAATCAGACCTCAAATATTTTTTTATTAACAACCTTATTTATCACGGAGTGAACTATGCCAACTATACCCGAACGCGCAGACAACATTTTACTACATTTAGAAAAAAACCGTCAACAACCAGGCGTACCTAAATTTATAAGCCTTATCGAAGAGATAGTTTGCAAATATCAGGAAAAGCATCTGGATGGAGCAATATTTGGTGTTGCTAAGTACGCCTGTCCAAGTGTTAGAGATGGCTTAATTAAAACAATAATTTTAGAATCTCTACTAACAAAAGGTAATACTACAATTAAATTTCCGCAATATGTCGAGGAAGAAATTGTGCAATTCACCCAAGAAGAGGCGGCTTCTATTACTAAAACTGTGGAAGGTTACGATTCTAGCTATAGATTAACAAATATAGTTTATACCTGCATTTTAAAGGCATTCACTATTGTTGATAATTATTGGTGGTGGCGCAAATAATAAACTAATGCCAATGGTTGGGTGAGCTTTTTAGCAAACCCAACCTCGTTATTTAAGTTATAAAATCTCACTTCTTTATTAGCAACATTTTTACATATAGGAGCTAGTCATGCCCCAACATTCAACCACCATTTTAACCCATCTAGCTGATATTAGTAATCAGTCTGGTATAAATAAATTTAAGGCGATAATTGAAGACATAATTACCCAATTTAAGCAAAAGCAATTAGACTTGGTAATATCTTTAGTTAAGCAGCATATTTGCAGTATTTCTTCTAAAATTAGAATAATTGAGTCAGTGGTATTTGATATTACCTTAATAAAGGATAATATTGAACTAAGTTTTAGGGACTATTTAGAACAGGCACTGTTGCAATTTACCAAAGAGGAGGAAGCGGTTATTATAAATATCTTGCAACTTAAAGAATTGGGGACGCGTGTACCCAAAAGGTTAGCAAATTTAATTCATGCCATAGTATTTTACGAATTAACCGGAATGCAATTGTACGGACGTTAACAATATAACTGTTGTTTATGAACGAATTAGCAAAATTAGCTTATTCATTTTTAAACAACAAAAAAATTATAAAAAAGAACTTTACTTTATCTCAGAGGGTACGCTATAATGCGTTCAGCTTCATGCTCCAATGCAATTTAACCACGTGGAGCATGAAACAGTGAATAATTAAGAATTACCAGTTCTTAACTATTCTTCATTAACAACCTTTCTATTCCAAAGGAGTAATATATGTTTCACGCATATAATATTGTACAACATCTATCTAGTAATCGTCACCATTCTGGTGTAAATAAAATTTTAGGAATTATTGAGGACTTAGTTGCCCAGTTTCGGGAAAAGAAGCTCGATGTAGCAGTTGCAATACTTGAGAAGCACGTTTCTGAAACAAAAGTTATTCGCTACACAATTATTAGGTCTATAGTTTCAGGTACTATACTGAGTAAAAATGATGGCGTTGAATTTTGTGTTGAGGATTCTATCAACCAAGCAGTATCCCAATTTACACAAGAAGAGGCAGCATCCATTCTTTCTGCTATTGATGTAAGTTTGTTTATAGGCTCACCCAAAAATTTATATAACCTAATTTTTTGGGGGGTGTTTAGTACAATTTCTACAACTAGATAATGCTATAAACTTAATGCTAAACAAGAAGTTTAGGTATGTTAACAGATTCAGCTTTGGCTCGACTACCCGACAATTAGAAGAGCCAAGCATTGTGTTATCAGTGGCATATGTAACTTTAAAATAACATATTATATAAATGATGAAATTAGATTAATGTTTATGATAAACTTCCTATTATTTTAAAGTATAAAGCTTCTTAAGGCAGACCTATGGATAACGTAATAAAGGATAAAATAAGAGAAAAATTTAATAAACTGCTATTAATATATAAAAAAAATGTGGAGGATGCTTTAAGCATTCCCCTTAAGAATATCGCGGAAAAAAGTGATCAATTGATATTAACTAAAAATCAATTTTATATTAAGAATCAATTAATTTCATTGTTATTAAGTAACATTAAAGTTGAGTTGTCAAGAAACTACATTAACACTATATTAAAACCATTTATGCTAAAATGTATCAATATTGATGACACATGTAAAATTGAGAAATATTTTGTAAAAATGATAACTAAGTTGCAAAATGCTAAACTTAAAAAGATAAATATAATAAAACCTGCTGTTGCCCATGTATTGTTAAATGAACCTATTAAAATTATTGATCTAGAATTGTTTACCAATCCTATTGAATATTTAAGCAATAAATTTACTATAGCTAATAGACAGTTTAATGAAAGTTTTTTTAATAATATTGATGGTTTTAATAAAGGATTACCACAAGTTGGAGTTTTAGCTGAAGTTGAAGCCATCGATGAGGATGACGCTGAACATCAATTTATAAAATTAAGTCAGGAAGCGATCGGGCTGTTGAAATTATTTAATCCGTCATATGAAGTATATTTCACAACACAAAAACCATTAGCTTATTTTAGTTCATATTATTTGATAAATGGAGTTCTGAGTGGTAAGGAGATGGTAGATTATAATTTTAACCGGATACATATCACGAATGAATTTTATGCATACTTAAAAACTTATTGCTTAGATTGGTTAAATAATTGGAGGCAGTGTAAAGATATAAAGAAAAGTCTGAAGATTAAAGCTGCTCTTTACTGGTATAGTTATGCAATAGATGAGAAAAATCTTACTAATAAGTTTATATTTATGGTAACTGTTTTAGAGTGTGTTTTAAAAAATGATAACGAAAAATCTGAAATCACCGCTCTGATCGCAGATAGAACCTCATCACTTTTATGTACAAATATAACTGAAAGAACTCGTGTTAAGGAAAGAATAAAAAAAATTTATGGTAAGAGGAGTAAGATAGTGCATACAGGACTAACTTTACGTATTAAAGATGGGTTGTTAGTTGATGAAATACATTACTATGTAAGGGAAGTATTATTAAAAGCCCTAAAAGAGTTATCAGATCCAAATAGTTCATTTAAAATGTTTATTAAAGCTATTAATAACAAAAAATTTGAAGGTAAATAAATGAATATAGTAGAGTATGCAGAAAATAAATATTGTGAGGATATAAAACAAATATATCTTGATGGGATATGTCCTATATGCAGCAATAATAGGCTTAGTACAAGAAAAAATCATATCATTCCCACATCTTTTCACGAAAGGTTTCCCGCACATACTTTTACAACTAATAATCAAGAACATAATTTACGGATGCACAAGCTAGTGCCTATAGAAAGATTAAAAAATGGGCTCAAAATAAAGGGATTATGGTGTGATGAGTGTGAAAATGAATCTCAAAAAGTGGATGACAAATTTATAAGTTTTTGGGATGATAATACAGTAATATCCAACTACAATTTGATAAAGTTTATTAGCACAACCTGTATAAGATTTTATCTTTATGCTTTAAAACCTCACGAAAATGAAAAAACCAAAGAATTTTCTAGCGATTTGAGGAATATATTAAAAATACCGAGGCAAAGAGTTATTGAATCTTTATTATTCAAGCAATGTAAATCGTCTTTCACCCAGCTATACCCAGAAATTTATGTTTGTAGAGTAGAAAATGTTGCGGTATCCTTATTATTTCCTAAGTTACATTCTTTTTCCCAAACAGTTGGGGATCAAAGAATTAGTTTTTTTATAGGAGATATGCTTTTTAATGTTTTTGTGGGAAGTCAATGGTTTGGTGGAGACGAAGATGTCTCTTTTTTTAGATTTAATATATTGTTAAACCAAGCAAATTTAACTTTTAATAATTTTTTACGATTAAATACGTGCACTAAAAATATCTCTAAAGCTGATATACCAATTATAACCAGTAACCAAATGTATGATATTTTACTGTATAATTAATTTCCAGAACCATAATTAGAACCAAACTAAATTAAACATAGCATGTAAACTTGCTTCTTATACGGAGCAATTTTATGCAAAACAATAAACCCAATAAATACCAATTTAGTAATACTGGCGAAGTCCAAACTTACCAAGAGCAGGACGATGCCCTAATCGTTACTGTCATGTTATGTAAGGTTGGTACATTTACCGATTCTAACGGCATTAAAGTATCACTAAATAAAGAGCAATTGCAAAACTTAGTTGCTGCCTACAACTCGGAAGTAGAAGCCGAGTACAATAAAATCCGCGCTAATAAAAAAGAGCCAATTGGGCGCATCTTTTTAGAAAAGCTCCTGTGTAAAAAAACACCTGAATTATCCATTGATGAAGTAACCCTAGCTCCGGTAACAACCGAGCATACCCTGCACAATAGCTTTGTTATGGGCAGAGTGATCGGTTGTCTTGAATTTAAAGATATTAGCGATACTTATGGCGAAGTTTGGGGCAAGCTATTTATTGCAACTCGTGAATATGTGTCTAAGGTCAAAGGTGGGATTCTTAATCAAATCAGCATAGCGTTTTATCCGGATATTAATAAACTAGAAGAAGTTAGTTTTACTACTTACGGTGCTATTGATGGTGCACAAATTATTAAAATGTCACAAAATGGCATAAAACCTGATAAAGCCATGTTAGCTGGTGCTATTGGTGACTTGAGCAAAAAATTATCAGCAATTAATAATGAACTGATAGATATTGATTCTCGGTTATCTGCAGCTAGAAATAAACAAAGTATAGAACGCTCAGTTCTGGGCTTGGTACAGTTTGGGAAGATTTACCCACGTGATCGGGATTTATTGGTGACTAATTTGCTCAATATGAGTTCAGATAATGATCGCAATATCTTATTGAGTACTATTAAGCAGTTACCCAATGCAATTGATTTACGGGTATATAACAAAAATAAACAAGCATTCAAAATGGAGGAATTGGTGATGTCCAAAGATAAAACAGTGCTAGTACAAACTGCAGAGGAAATATCCAATGCTGTACAAGAAAATTTGAAGTTGGAAAGCCTTAAATTATCAAAAAATAAAGATTCAAATATTGATATGTCTGCAGAAGCAAATGTTGAAACCAATTCATCTAAACTAGATGGTGTAGGTGCTGATAACTCTCCCTTATTTACTAAAGAACATGCAGTTATTTTATCCGACATGCTTAAAAATGGCAAAAATAATGATGCAATTGACTACTTAGCTAAATTTACTGATGAAGCTGCAGCTAATGAGGAAATTCAACAAACTGCGTTAAGTAGACCAATGCCTAATGCTGATAATAATGTCACGAATGAAACTAACCTTAAAAATGAGAAAGCTCAAAAAGAAGAGTTAAAAATGAGCCTTTTGGGGCAAATTTCTAAACTAACTGATATTTTACAAAAGTTACCCTAAGGAGCAACTATGATAACCGCACCACAAAATAAAACCCAATCTCAGCAAACTTATAGCAAATTATGGGCAACTGATCCATCCTTAGCTTACTTTGTTGATATTGAATTAGCACCAAGTAACAATATTGATGGTTATAAGCCTGGCTGTATATTAGCTCAATATACCTCAGGTGAATATGCTGGGCAATTTGTAAATTATGACCCCGAAGGAACTAATGGGCAAAATATCGCATTAGTTATCCTCACTGACCAATATTTAACTTCTGATGTAGAAAAATCCGGTACTCAAGGTCAAGCATTGGTTCAAGCCGTATGGGGCGGTGCAACTTTATATCAAGATCAGGTATATTTTAATAAACAAGATGGTAGCGATAATATAGCAGCAGCCATTACCCAAATTGGAGGCAAGATTGCCTTTGGTAGAGTTGGCTTATACGCTATTGGTATTTAATTGGAGCATAACATGATTATAGATCAAAAATTATTAGCCAGCGCACAAAAAATTGCGGAAAGAGTTCGCTCTCAGGTCGGAATTGTTGATGTTGAGCAATTACTTGAATTTGGCAGGGCTGAAATTAAAAAACCAGGCAGCTTAACTAGAAAAGTACAATTCTCAACTGACAGCACGATTAATGTTGGGCAATATGGTGTAGTAATTGATAATATCCGCCGTGATTATGGCTCAACTGAAGAGGCTACTTTTAGTTTAGATGAATACTTTCCTGAACGAACCAGTAATATGCCCTATATTGTCAATTCCATATTTGAAGGTAACACCGGATTATTACCCGCACGGGCATTAGGACAACCAATACCGCAAGTTAAAAAATTAAGTGTTAGATCGACTACCTTTAGTGCGGGGGGATTTGCGGGAAGCATGCCATTTGATGAATTAGATATGTTTTTGCGTAATTTAAGCTCGCAGGACATTTCACAAAATGGATTGGATACGTATATCATCTATAACCAGTTAAAACTATTAACTCAGTTATATTCACGTAAAAAGTTACTTATATCCCAAGCAGCAACATTAGGGCAGATTGAATATGAATCTGAGGGTCAGTTTGATTTTCAGGCAAATTATGGAATACCTGCAGAAAATGTAGTACGTCCACTCTCAGGTAACTGGTTAAACCCCAATAATACAATTAATCAAAATGCCATGCCATTTCAGGATTTATCTTACATATTAGATCGCTACCCACCATTTTATAAGTTTAGAAGTGCTTACATGCGCAGTGGTAAGTTAATCATGAACCCTAATACTGCAGATGGCTTTTTAAACAATATCAATAATAATGCTTGGGCAAGGAATATTTTTGGTAATGCTGCAATATTTAAACGTGCTACTATGGATATGTGGCTCCAGCATATGTACCCATCCGGTAGCCTACAGGCAGTTATTGATGACGACATGTATATTGACGATGATGAGGTAAGCCACTATACTATACCTGATGGTAAAATTCTGATCGGTTTTGATTCTAGTTCCAGAGGTGGTTCACTGGGTGAATTTGTATTTACTCCAGCAGCGCAAAAAGGCGGCTTATTAAATGCTAAACCTGGTATTTATACTTTACTGGAAGATTGTTCAGTACCAGGCAGCCGTGGTGGAGTAGGTAATCCATTTGTAAATATTATTGTTGGGTTTAATGGTTTACCCAGAATAGCTAATCCCAATAACATGCTAATTATTGATGTTCTAGCAGTAAATGACCCATCTATTAATTTTAAAGAGGAGCAATTAAATGATCGACAACCAAGACAAGCAAAACAAAAAGACAGTATCACTGGTACTGGTACGGCTTAATATGGCAAGTAGCTTACCTTCTGAAGGTTTAACTACTGATCCGGTAATTCATCAAGCAAATGAGATTGTCGAAGTAGATGCAGCATTAGCTAAAAAATGGATAACAGAAAAATATCGTCAATGCCCAACAAAGCTATGTGAGCGTAAAGGGGGAGATTTCCTCCAACCTGAATATATCACCAGAGCAAGTTATATATAGAGCTTAACTATGGCAGCTAATTATCTACAACCACGCTATTTAACCATTGATGATGTAAAGCCATACCTTGAAGGCAAAGTTACTTTCGCCGATGGAAATAATCAGGGTTTACCGGATGACCAATTTGGCGAATTGATCGCTTTTGGGGAGAGTGCACTGGAGCGTGACTTCTCACCTTATTTTAAAATACCATTTCAAACTACAACTGGAGCTAATTGGTTAAATTTGCCACCAGATACTATTGCTTTACTTAAAAAATGCTTAATTAATCGGGCTTGCTTACAAACACTGCGTCAGGCATTTGGTAGTAACACTAATGTACGTGGTGATAGCTATGAGGAAAAATTAGAGGCTGAATATGCAGCATTAAAAGGCACATTGTTTCAGCAAAAACCCAATGGTATATTTTTATTTCCTCCAGCTACTGGATTAGCATTAGCGGATAATGGCATCAACTATAACAATGTATTGCCTGGAGGTAAGAATGTACCGCTAGGTGGTAGTGGTTCCAATGCTTTAAGTTATGCCAGAAGCAGGCTTAACAATCCAGGTCGTGCATGGTGGTTTTGTTATGTCAACTCTAAATAACCTAAAAGAGGCGATAAAGAAAGCAATTATTGATACAGTCAATAATAACAAAGATCAAATAATAAACGAAATTGCTAATCAAAAACGTATCATGTTTGATGATAATTCACATGAATGGTCACCGTTGCTCCCCCAAACAGTAAAGCGTAAAAAGCGAGAAAAGGATTTGTTTAGAACACCAGAGAGTATCAATATTCGTAAAGGTGGCTTATTTAAAGCCTTTACCAACAGCGGAAATTACAAAACCACAAATACTGGTGAATCAAATAATGAGCAAATTGATTTTGATATTGAGCTAAGTGAACTAGACCAATTTAAAATCCAAGTAACGGCTAAACATGGGCGAGATGTAACCAGTATAACCCAGAGTGAATTAAATCAAATAACCGCAAAGTTAATACAAATCATTACTCAGCAAGTAAAAACAGCAAGGGAGAGCCAAAATGACTGATCGGATTGATGAAGCTACGTATAGCTTATATTGCAATTTACCTTCACAACTATTAGTGCAATCTATCGTTAATTATTTCAATAGTCCGCTATCCGGCAAGTTTGGGCAACTATTTGGGGGTAATGCATTTCCGTATAGGCGTGATGATACCGAAGAACGAGTACTACCATCAGTTAATGTATATCCACTAAATTTTGAAACTACAGGCGATATGGCATACTTTAATGGCAATTTACGCCTGGAATTTAACTTGCCTGTAAAATTAATCCGTGATCGACAAACTGAATCGGGCGTGGTAATTGCTGAGAGCTTATTTTTACTTACGCGTAACCCGCAGTGGTTGGCAACTATCATGAAAACTGTGCCAGCACTTAAGGAACTTGGGACAAAATTATCGGCTAATTATGAGCCACTTTACCCTAACAAGCAAGATAGCATAATGTCTATTATAAACATGAATTATAGAATTGATATTGCCTGCTATTTTAATTACCTTAATGAACATGGGCTTGATACCTCAGACCCATGTAAAATTGCAGATGTTGTTAATGTTTATGATTTAAATATAATTATAAAATAGCATATTATAATACTGGTTAATTGGTATATGGTTGATAGGTTAAATTTAATGCTATAATTAATGCTTAAAATTATTGGTTATGATTAGTTGTTAAGGATGATGTTATTAAGGATAGAATAAAAATTTTACAGGGAAGTATAAATACAAAGTTTGGGTATAAATATACAAAAAAAGAATATTTTTCTTCTGCTTCATATCAATTGGCTTCTACACGTTACTATAGAAACTTTGAAAACTTTGCTGACAGTTTAATTCACGATTCAAATGAGGGGCGCCAAATTTTTAAGTTTTCTCAGGGAATAAAAAAACTTGAACATGTTTATAGAGAAGACATGTCAATTCATTTAAACAATATTGGCTTTGTTGACAATTTTAACATCAGCATTGCCGATTATTACTGCTATTGTGTATCAAATAAACTTGTAAATGAAGCATATCAATATTATAAAGCGGATGTTTGTCTAAAAATTGATTTAATCAATTTTTGTAATAGAATAATATATTACTTCAAAATAAACCATTTAATAGATGTGGGAGTTATTTTAGGTGATGTAATTTATACAGAAAATGGAAAAATAGATATTACTAATACAACTCCCGACTATAGAGATTTGGAGCGTATAGACTACCATTTTGTTAAAGACAACCAATATGCTCAAGTTCCAGAAACTAGATTATTAATTATTCCATATAGTGAAGGTGATGCTAAAAAATATAACGAAATGATAAATACAAAAGAAACACTAAATATCACCTTACCATCTTGGGTTAATTCTAAAACAAGTAAAATTGTGGATTTATACACATAAAAATGTATATATTACAAAAATCATTAGTTTGGTTATCTTAATGAGCATGGACTTTATACATCAGACCACTGCAAAGTTGTCAAACACTAACCTAATCTTTCTTTCGTTTATTTTTAGGTTTGGATTTATTAAATAAATAACGTAACGCTATTAAATGAATACCAATAATATTAATTGATGTGGTTGTTAAAATAGTAATTATTACAGAATCGCTTAAAAACTGATGATAACTTTTACCATTGAGATTTGAGTTAAATATAAATTCGTAGCTAAATATTTTAAAATCAACTTTAATTGAAGGCATATTGCTTACAATATTAAAACATCCAGTAATTAGCAAAACTAAAGCAACTACAGCTAAATAAATTTTAACTAACCCAAAGTTTTGTTCAGAATATTTTTTGCGTAATTTTATATTTTGAGTTTCATTTTTAATTTGTTGTTTTTTATGATCTCGCTTTAATTTATGCACCTTTTTCCTATGATTATCGTTTTCCTCAAGTGCTGCTTGCGTAACAGAATCTTCTACAATTTCTGTATTAATTGTTGAAGGATTAATATCACTAATCAAATCATTTTGAATATCAATTTGATCTAAAATGTATTCATCAGAATTTTGATTAACTGTATTGTTTATTTCAAGCATTAGTTAATACGTCACTTATTCAATGATTTTATTCGGTATTCCATAGCTTTTTTAGATACCCCAAAATTATCGGCTAACAATGCTATGTCATTACTCTGGTTTTTTTCAAGAAAGTTAGAAATTTTTGAATAAGGAATTAAAATTGCCGCAGCAAATTTATTTGCAAATATTTCTTCGGGATCACTACCATTAGAGGAATTATAATCTCTATTCCTTTCGATAAGGCTTTGCAATTTATCATCAAAATCACCCCTATCTACAAATCCATCCTTCTTAGATTTTGTTAGTATATATGCAATAAGATGACCAATCTCGTGAGCTTTTGTAAATCGTTGCCTAACTGGAGCATGTGATTGATTTATTACCATAGAGGCTTTATCATTTTCTATTTTTATAGCACCAGATATACTATCAGGCAACTCTTTAACTTCAGAGTGCACACCCAGCATGTTGCTAATCCGATCTATATCTACAGGTAGTTTAATCTCTTTTCCTAATACATTAATCAAAATCTTTTCAGCAATAGTGTCTACAATAGATAAATATTTTTTAATTTCTATGCTTGTGTTCATATTTTAACTCGACCTAACATTTTTAACCATGGCACCTTACTCAGTAAAAATCAGTTGTATTTTACTATCACAATACTATTTTATTAACTAATAACAGAAATCACTTATTAATTACACGGAGTAATTATACCATTTTTCAGAATGAATTAGAACTATAAAAACCTACTATTAAGTAGTAATTTTATCCTGCTTAATCTAGATGCATAAACTCACAACATATTAAATTTGAGAATAATCCTATAGCATTTATTGTAATTTTAAGAGGTAAATCTAATATGTCCGTGATTTAATGGTACTTATCGTCATGAAGTATTAGATAGTTACCTGTTTACTATATTTAGTGGAGCTACATTAATTACCAATATGTGGGTAGATAAGTATACCTATGAACGGCTGCATGATAGTTTAGGTGGACTAGCACCTATACAATATAAAGAAAAACATGCGGCTAATTTATCTACTTTGATAAGTCCATGAAACGGGGACTTGGCAGTACTTTTTAAATTAGTAAATAAATTCATTACTAGAAATATAGAAAATTAAACCAGCTCAATTCTGGAATTATTAATATCCATCTCAATGGTTCATAATTTCAGGAGTTGGTTTAAAATGCCAATAATCAACAAAGTACCAAATAAAAGAATTAATATAAATTTACAAGGTGCAATAGGTATTCCAAATACCGATGCCAATATCTTATTGATCGGGCATAGGAATGGTATAGTGAGTGGTACAGCACCCAATTATGCCCAATTGCAACCTAAGTCTGACTATCCGCAACTATCTGCATATCGCGCTTCTGACTTACCCAGCTTTGGTAGCGGAGATGCTGCAATTAGCTATATGCAATCATTAGGTTTTACTGCAAACTATGGCTTATCAAGTAACTTAACCTTCCCAGCACCAAATGAGGTAATTACTCCAGCAAGCAACGGAGTTGCAGCAAGTAGAGCTAAACTTAAAAAACCATTATTGCAATATAATGCCCTTACAAGTGAAACTGCTGTAACTTTGCAATGGGATACTGCACCAGCTGGATTTAATCTATTAGTTGGCAGTAATAAGCAAATAAGCATTAGTCAAATTAATAGCAGCACTACATCTGCAGAATCAGCTACTAATACTTCTACCGTTACCGCAACAGCAACGGTAAAATCAGTGAGCCTTAGTCCATGTCAATTAGTGCTAACCAATGTGCAAGGAACATTCACCTCCACTGCTCAAATTACAGTGAGCTATATTAATGGCGATGTTAACGTGCCTGACCCAACCCGAACTGATGAAATTTGTATGATGGTATATAGTGCTGTAAATAGCATTAATACTAAATTCCCCACAACTATTAATACTATTACCCCAACAATTAGTATTTGCTTTTTAAATCCAATGGATACAGGGTTTAATCCAAGTAGTACACCGATTCAATACTTAAATAGCGATGGCAGTAATGCGGTATTGGGCGCAGTGCAAACTTTAGCTAATGGTAACCTTGGCATTTATTTTGCTACAACTCCGGCTAATTTTGGGGTAACGCCCTTAACTGCTCTGGGTAATACCCTTGTTAGTAAAGATTCAACCAATAATGACACACCAGATAGTGGTACACTTTCGAGCGGAACATTAGTACAAGTGCTCCCTGGCATTACTTCTAGTGGGGTTGGCATTGAATTAAAAGATGTTACTGGCACATTTGCTGTTGGTGATGCTGCTAGTATTACTCTTGATAGTACTCAAGATGTGTTTAGCTTATTAAATAGTGCTAAACAATATCCGGTTAGTCCATATGAAATAAAAACTCAGGCAGATATTAGTAGCTCAAGTTCTAAATTTGTGCCATTATTTAATTATTTGAATAAAGCTAATGCACCCACCTCAGTTAATAATGGTTCATTCTTTGCTATGGGTGTTGTGGCTAACATTTCTATTCCCAAGCAGCAAGCTAGTACATTACCCATATTTGATGTATCAGGTGATACAAGCTCGTCTACAGGCTCGGCTGCGGATTCTTCTGTGGGAGCTCAGTATATCACTGGGGCATATTATCCATATATTACCAAACTCGGCGATTATCCGCTAACTAGTGCAATGGTAGCAAGTTCCTATGCAGGCATTATTGCGTGTAATGATGTGCCATTTAATCCACTTAATAATATATTACTTAAATTAGCTGTTACTGGTGATTTAACTACGGTATTAAATGATTTAAGCTCAATTACCACTACAATTAATTTAGGCTGGACACCAATTGCAGTAAATTCTAAATCACAAGCGTATATTATACGCGCTGTTACCGGACTATTATACTTACCAGATACTGCAGTACCCGATACTGAGTATTTCCCCGTTACTGATTGGCAAATTATCGGGTTATGGAAGAAATCAGTATTTCAGGCATTAAGCCAACCAGCATTTACTAATAAGCGTAAATCAACCCAGTTAAAAGATAACATCATTAACGCATTACAACCATTGGCATTAAATTTTGAAACTCAGGGTATGTTTTATAACATGGCAAAGCTGGTTAGTGAGTTTGAAGTTATAGATGATACTCAGGATGCTGCAAAGTATGATGTAGTTACTCCCGTATGTGTTACTCCTGAATTTAACGCAATTGATGTAACAGTGAATGTAGTTAGCTATTTATCCCAAAATGGCGCGTCATCAACTACTGCAGCATAACCAGATGCGGATCTGAACAGGTGCAACCTGAGCAATATTTTAGAGGAGCAATAAATGGCAGGATTTTATGCAGAACGCGGATTTATAACCTTAAATGGGGTACCATTTACTGACCAAGGTAATATAAAAAGCGTTATAGTTAACATAAACGAAAACTTAACCGATGTGCCAGGAATGACCACTGACCATTCAACACCAGGGTTTACCCGTGGTAATACTACTGTGAGTGCGGTAGTTGAAATATTTATCCCCAATCAAGGTAATACTGTGCCTAACTTCTCAGCACTAGATTATGAAACTAATAGTTATGCTTTGGTAGTAGTAGCCAGTTCTGGAGCCTATAACGGCAAATATGCTGGTAAAACTTATATTTTAAATAATATTGCCTATGATGGCGGTTCCAGTGGATTTGCTGGAGTTGGGCAAGTTGGCACAATTACCGCTAATTTTAAAGCGCAAACTTATCAAGAAGTGAACTAACTATTATTAAATACTAATTTGATTTTAATATTAATTTATAAAGGTGAATAACTATGCAAGAAATACACATACCCGATAACAAAGACTCCCACCAAACAGATGCAATTATTAAAGCCATGAAAATATCGCATGATCCGCGGGATAATACCAAACTACCGGAGCAAAAGTTTAACGAGCTTGAGGCTCAATATGATTTACTCAAACAAATGCGTAGTGGCGTACATTGCAAGTTTATTATCGAGCATGATGGTAAAGAATTCCCCATGCGCTTAATCTCGGAGCAAGAACAACAAGAATGCTTTTTAAAAGCATTAGCTGAATTTTATAAATTACCTGAATATTGCCGGATTCATACGCACTTAATTGATCGCTATAACATGGTGTTTATTTTAGAAAAGGCATTAAGCTCTTCACCGCTTAATCCTAATGATGGTGGTATATTTATTACGCTTAAAGCTCTAAAATCTATGACATCCGCCAGTATTAGTTCATTATTTGCCAAATATACCGCCATGGATAAACAATTAAACCCGAGTGTAGATGAAATGACCAACGATGAATTTGAGTTCTTACTGGAGGAATGCGTAAAAAAGCCCGAATTAGTGAAGAGCTTATCGGTATTGCAATTGCAGAGGATAGCACATACCTACATCAAACACCTCACATTACTGCAGGGCAAATAAGTTACTACTTGCTGTGGAAGAGCTATCTTAACCAAAAGCGCACTGAGGAAGAAGCTAAACAGCTTGCTTTCTTAGAAAAAATAACTACTCCCAGGAATAATCGTGGCGGAAAATATAATACGAGTTGTGTTTGAGGATAATACCAGTAATAGTGGGGCTGCTAGTGTAAATGGCGGTAGTTCTGCTACTGTGGAGAATACCTCACCCTTAAATGAGACACCTACCCCATCAGAAAGTATACTCAATAGCTTCTCAGCTAAATTACAGCATGCTGTAGAATTGGTTAAAAGTTTAAGTGCACAAACTAAACTTAACTTTGTTAAACTTAGTGAATCAGCTGCTAAAATTGATCCGGTGTATGATCCCAAAAGTATGAAGAATTTTAACAATACACTAAAAGAAGCGACTCAGGATAATATAGCTATTGCTCGGCAATTTAAGGAAGTGAATAAATCATTGCTGGAATTTAATAAACAACTCAAAAGTGGCAAATATGCGAACAACGAAAATTCAGATAACGAGAATAACAAAGATAATAAACCCAGTAATAACTCATCCAGAAATGATAATAACAACAACTTTTTATCCAGTATCGCTAAGACTATCACGGGTAGTTTACCGCTTTATTATGCCAGCGAGGCATTTAAAAATTATGCCTCAAGTAATGCTCTGGATTATGGCAACAATTTAATGAATCCCTTAGCTTATGCCAGCCAAAGACGAGGCTTGCAATATGAGCAGGATAAAAGTATTGCTGGAGGTGTGGGTGCATTAATTGGCGCAGCACTGGGTTCAATTATCCCTGGGGTGGGGACAGCAATTGGTGTAGCTTTAGGTACAACTACTGGCTCACGAATTGGCAGCCTCGGTTATAGCTATTTTGGAGGGCAGGATAATGCACAAGATCAGTTACAATATGAAGTAAGCCAAAACTATACTAATTTAAAACGCGGTAATACACTATCTCAGCAATTAGCCTCTATGTATGGTGGAGTCTTTAATAAATCTGGGAATACTAATAATAAACCTGAGAATATGTTTTTATTGCCCCAATTTTTACAAATGAACAATATGAACCAATTTGGCGGTAATTTATCTGGCTCCGAACTTGCCGGAGTAGCTAAAATCTCTGATCGCTATAATGCTAACCCTGCACACGTGGGTAGCCTTCTCACTCAAATTAATGCCTCGGTTAAGGATATGAGTGCCACTTTATTAAATGTAGATTCACATGCACAAAAAACTGGTGGCGATATTGTATCGCAATTAGCCATAGCGGTACAATTAATGCAAAAAGGCGGATTATCGGCACCAGATGCAATTAATAAGGCATTTAATCAAAGTCTATATGGTACTACTTATGCTGGTGCACAAAATGGTTACTTTCAAAATTCATACATCAATCAATTTAGGCTACGGGCATTAGGTAAAGTAGCTGGGGTGGATGTTGAAGGTGTCATGCAAGGTGAGCCAAAAGCAATCGCTAAATTTAACCGCTTACAAACACGTGCAGCACATAATAGATTAACTCCAGATGCTAATACCTTACTAGTTAATATGGTTGCGCAAAACTTAGGCTTAGGTAATGGTGCTATCAATATGAACTCGGCGAATGAAGGAGAGAATACTCCATATAATGAGTTGTTTAATAAACTCAGTAATCCGGAAACAGTACAAAAGAAAAATTATAAGAGCTTAGGCATTAAAAATCCAGATAATGATTTATATGGTGAAATTAATCCCCACGATACCTTTAAAACCACAGTTATGGATAAAGTAGTAAAAAAAGGTAAAGAAGGCTTAACCCATGTATTAGCTGAGGAATACATGTCTAATTTACAGCGAATGGAAGTGGATAAGAAAACGGGCAATATGGCAGATTATCAGAACTTAGAACGCTTGAATAAAAACCTGGAGCAACAAATTAAGGCATTAAATAAAAATACTCAGGCATTACAGCAAAAAAGTATTACTGGAGGTAATTACTAATGGCGGATAACAATGCAGCACTATATAACTTACTTGGTATAACTGAGCAAGGCTTACAGCTATTTAATGGCTGGGATTTACAAAATGCCCAATACAACGGGGTTACCTTCTATATTGCTAAACCATTTGGCTCGGGAAACATTAGTAATATTACTGATACCGTAAACACCGCTACTGCACTAATTGGCATGGATACTGCTGCCTTTCCGCTTAATAACAGCTTACCCATCGGAACAAAAGAACACCTGCAAGAAGTGCGCGATAATGTGAAGCGTAAATTAGTAATTCACCCATTAGTTAATACCAACACAAATGTTATTGAAGACCTGGGCTTTGAAGCTGAACGATTTAATGGCATTGGTTTAATTATTGGGGATAGTTATTATAATGCATATAGCAACCTATATAATTATTTCTTAGCTCGTCAAGGTGATGTTACCTTTGAAAATGTGCCCAAAGAATACAGGAATGTATTACAACACCCAATCCGCGGTAAGATTGAAAATGTGTTTTTATATGAGTTTCGGGTAATTCATAGTTCACAGCGATGGAAAGGCATTTTATTTGAGTTTACCTTTGTGGCTCAAGAGGTAACTTCAATTACTAAGAAGTCGCAGTCTATAATAAATACAGTTAACCAGTCATTTAATTTGGTTATTGATAGCATCAATGTAATATTAACTATTACTACGCAAATACAAGCCTATGGTAATATGGTTACCACCTATTTTAATAGTACCACACCCACTAATGCAGTAAACTTTACCAATAAAACAGTTCCCGAGATTAAAAGTGATACTGTGCCGTTATTAAGTAATACCGCTACTATTTTGTATAACAACTTTAGAAGTACCAACTCTATCCAAAACTACACTAACTATTATTTTGAAAATCAGACGGTAGATTATACAAAATTTAAAATACTTGCCCCTTATGCTAATAGTTCAGACGATACTACTATTAATGCACTACTGCAAATCTATAATGAAAATGTACAAAATGAAATTAATCAGATTAATTATTATGGTTTAAATATCCAAGCGAATGATTTAATCACCGCTCTAAAAAACAGTTATGTAAATTTACTGGATTTATGCAAAATTTTATCTAAGAGCAATAATAGCCAGTATATAAGCTATGCACTACCATATACCATGTCAATCCGTGAAGTATGTTTTAAGAATGATCTTGATTTTAATGATATAACTATTATACAAGCTATTATTACTGCAAACCCAGGTAAATTTGCTTCAGTTAATAAAATAATAGCTGATACTGTTTTAGTATTACCCAGAAACTAATAATATTTTTTTGAATAGACATACTAAATTAAAGGGTTTATCACTTAAAGTACGTAGTGACCATGCGTAGCATACTTGCTACAATTGTGGGTGAATTTTTATTTTTTTGCGTAACCTACGCAAATTTACTAATTTACTCCGTAATATAATATTTGCGGTCTGTGGGGTATTTTTTAAAGGAATTGATATGCACAGCAACTTATTTTGGCAGATAACATCTGATGGAATTGTATTTGCCATGCCTGAGGGATTTGTAAATGGTTACTATATCTACCCACCAAATTATTTTAAAGACACACCTAATGCTAAATACGAACTCTGGCTAATTCAAGAAGACGGTTATTTTAATCGCGATGAGATATCTAAATTTGATACTTTGGAACAGGCACAAGACTATGCTATTAATCATATAAAAGCTATTATGGAGCTAGTATCAAAGATGATATTTTAGTATAATTTAATTATCTTGAATAATAGATTTATGTTGTTTACATTTGCTAAAATTTTATACCCACGCTACTTTGATCCTGGATGAAGTACAGGTAAAGCATAACTCTTATGCCTATGGTGTACTTCCATGAAATTTATCTTGGCATTTTATTCATTACGCAAAATACGCAAAAAAACAAATAGCTTCTATTGTTAAAATGCAGGCTGATTTAAATTTTTATGAAGGCATAATAATGAATAAAGACTTATTTTGGCAAACAAGAGAAGATGGGGTTGTACACGCTGATCCAAAAGGATTTACCACCGGATACTACATCTATCCACCCAAATATGATGAAAATTCATCTGTTGATAAGTATGAGCTATGGCTAATTAATGAAGATATGAGCTTTAGCTATGATGAAGTTTATCAATTTGATAATTTGGAGCAAGCGAAAGAAGCAGCTCTAGTTAAATTTAGGGCTATATTTGAGCCATTTGTAATGCTTTGATATACCAGGGTTATTACACAGCCACACAAAAGTCATCGGTATTATTTTGGGTGGTTTTAATATCATATAAATATTACGTAATATTTATATGCTATTATTGCGCCTGAAATTAGAAAATTAATCAAGCAATTATAGAATCCTTATATGATAACGATGTTATTTATAAATAATTAACACATAATTGTTAGCTTTAAATTTATTGAAAGGGCTTACATGAATCTTAATCCAGCTTCTTTTTCACCTAAAAATCCTCGTACTTTTACCAATAGTCAATCATTACAGCCTTCTCCCAATACCAATTATTTGTCTAGTATGAGCGCTCACGCAAGAACTATTACTACTTCTAATCGAGTTACTGTGGATAGCTCAAATACCAAAACACTTTCTACAATGACCCCGTGGTCAACTGATATTGAAATTCAAAATATTCAAAGCTTAGTTCATGGTAAATATGAAAATGACCAATTTGAAGTTAAAAGTCGACCACTTAATATTGACAAATTAGCAATTATAGTTTTAAGTTTTATTAATGGAGAAAATCCGTTAAATTATATTATTATTGGGATAAATGATAACCAAAAAGACCCAATTAACAGTAACGATATTATATCTATACAATATCCTATCAAAACCCGTACTCAAGAAAACAATACAGAAGTTAAGGAAAGCACCTGTGCGGATGCAATAGCTTATATTAATAAACTAAAAACCTATATAGAAAAAAATACTGTGCCACAAATCAAATTTAGCGATTATGTTGAATTAAAAAATGGTAATGATAAAATGCCTGACATTATTATATTAGAGATTAAGCCACATAAAACAGGATTGATTCAATATAAAGTGGATAAGAAATTTTATGGACGTATCCCCCCAACTAAAGGTCGCTCTGATTATGGTTCAGATCCTCTGGATGGTGAAACCATAGTTAAAAGGTTACGAGTACCAATACTTAAAACATATTATGATGAAGTTAAGGAAATAGCACCGAAGTATTTCAGCGCTAAACCAGCAGTACCAGAACTTGCGGTGCTTTTTGACTATATATTTTTAGGGCGTATGGAGGAATTTAAAATATTGCTTCAACAAATTCCAACCTTAACTCAGATGTCAGATTCAGTAGGTAATAATGCATTGTTAGTAGCTGCATTTTTGGGAAAAATAGATTTTATTATTTATTTGCTAGATGAATGTAAAATGTCACCCTATATTACCAATAATCTTGGTGAATCTGCTCTATTGATGGCAGCATATTCTGGTAGTTTAGAAATTGTTAAGCTATTAGTAGAAAAAGATAAGCAATTAGTTTATCGGCAATATGATGCGCAAGGGTTTAACGTTGCTATAACTGCATGTCATTATGGAAACTTGGAAATAGTTAAATATTTACATGCTAAGTATCCTACTCTATTAAAAAACTCTAATGGCATTCTTGCACATGCTGTAGACGGTATGATGAAGTATGACGTATATTATAGAGTTTATTATAATAAACTTTTGGAAATGGGATTAGCTACTCCTGAAACGGAAAGTTCAATAATGAGTATGCGTGAAAAGTGTATAAAATCTGTAAAGGAAGTTATAGAATTTCTCATATCTAACAGTATTGAATGTTCAGGAGAAGAATGGGAAGAATCAAAGATGATGATGGAAAAGAATGAAGCACGGTTATTAAATTCTATAACTAAATAACGCATTTAACTTTTCACGTATAAGTTTTTCTCGTACACTAGATTAAGCTCATATCCTTGATGCCTTGCTGCTGGGTGGCAAGGCTGGGCAATGTATAGTTACTATTCCGATTAAAAATGTTCAAAAAAATATAACAATGATCTTTCCTGGTGGTAATTTCCTAAATTAATTATATTCTTATATTACTCTATCTGCGTCATTCCATACATACTAAAGCATAAATAATATAAATCTAGAAATAACTCCAGAAGTACACTTAGTTACGTATTGTTTATATAATTGAGTTTTAGCTTTGGATGCATTTATCCCATGAACAATGTTAGCTATATGGTGTCAATCTTTGACATACTGACCAATCAAAACAATATTATAAGTAATGATACTAACGATATTAATGGGCTATTGAGTAACTATGGTATTGAACGAATATTAATCATCAATAACCTATTTATGCCATTAGCTAATAGTGCGGTGATCGACTTAACTTATAGTGCTGTTGGTGCTAAAGTTAAACTATTTAATTCAGCAATAGCAGAAGGCAATCTGGTAAAAATTGAAGAGTTATTTAACAATAGCTATAAAACCGTATTTGTGGGCTATATTGCAACAGTCAATATTGGTCAGGATACGCAAATTGGCTTAAATATTACGCTTAACTGCCTATCACTATTGGGGCAGCTATCCTATCAATTAGTAGCTAATGATATTAATGATACTTTAATGCTTGGAGGTGGTGAGTTTCCTATTACGGATTTTGTGGCTAATCAAGTGGAGTTGGGTAAAATCCTTGTGGCTTTTCAAAACCAATCATTAATGAGTTATGCGCTTAACCATCAAATAACTACAAGTTATGATACTTATGCTGGAGAACAACTAGCTTTCTTAATTCCTTCTGGAGCAGATAATTTAACTCCCAACACTCCAGTTTATTTCTTTGCCTCCACCAATGATAATCGCTTCGATAGTTTATTACGCACTGTATATGCCTATCAACGGTTAATCTACCAAGACTTAGACGGCACAATAAAAATAGCTATTCCATCAGTTGCTGAATCAGGTGCTGCTGCCATTAGTGACTTTTATAGCTTTGATATTGGTAAATTTAACGATACTGTAGATAATAATAGCATCAAGTATGATCGCTACAATATTTCTAAAAATGCAGGGATTGTGTGTAACCGAGCTTTTGCCTCTTTAGTTCCGGTTGGGTTTAATCTGATCGGTAAAAATGAGCAAAACACTATCAATTATGTAGCTAATCTATCCGATAAATTATTTAGCCGTGGTCAGCAATTACTGAAATCTGGTATTTTTACTATTAGTAAACATGATATTGTGGATTTGAGCGATAACATGGTCAAAGACCCAACCTTGCTGCGCTTATTTGGCATTAGTCAGGGAAGTAATAGCAATATTATAGCTACCAATCTTTCAGGGAGTAGCACTAGTACGCGTACTGGTATGCCGATAGTTGGACTGTATGCTAACCGTTTATTATCTCAGGATGCTTTCCTAGAAACACAGCTAGAAATAGATTTACCACGCTTATCTTGCTACAATGCAGCTAGTGATGAATTAGCGAATATACCGTTAGGTTATATGGTAAATGTGGATGACAATGGTAATTTAGGGCTAGAAACTAACAAATTTTACTGTTACCAAATGCTGCTTAATTATGACATTAATAATGGGACAAAGTTAAGTCTGGGATTATGCAAACCATATAGTTTTACTACTTTATGGTCAAATTAAGAGCCTGTAGGTATTAAGTATAAAAATAAGAATGAGTGAGTAAATTATGAAGAATTTGTTTGTGGATATTTTGTTATTAATGACGTGTCATGAATGACTTTAAAAAAGCAATAAGCTGGGTAAAAACCAGATCAATGGTATTAGCTGGATTTATTAAAAATGCTAAGTTTAATAATGATGGGAGTAGCTGTGTTACTGCTGATGTAAATAACATTACCATCGTTGGCAATAATCGCCAAAATGTAGCTTGTGTATTCCCATATGGCTATTTTAGTGTGCCAAAAGATGGAACAAATACAGTTGTCTTAAATACTGGGGATACGGGCAGTAATCCATTAATGATCGGGGTATTAATTGGTTTTGATAATTTGCCTTATACTCCACAAGCGGGTGAAAGTGGATTATTTAGCGATAATTGGATTCTTGCACAGCAAAATTATGCTATTCGGGCATATAAAATTGATGATACGGGATATAGAGCAACTCTACCGTGCGGTGAATGGCTGGGCAAATATCTAACTGATATTTTAACTCGCTTGGATAGTATAGAACAATATCTCAATACCCACACTCACAGCGGAGTACAAACTGGAGGCGGTATATCGGGTATTGCAAGTCCAATTGAGCCTGATCCTAATATTGCTCAAGATAAAAGTTCAATTAGCAATGAAGAATATTTGCTAAATGGCAAAGCTAAACCAGTTATCTAAATATGATGGTTATCTTTTTTACTATTAATGTACTTGCTTAGCCCTTTTAGCTAGTTTTACGGAAGTTTTAAATGTTTTATAACACTAGTATTTACCTTGATCCAGCAACTCAAGATTATGTCAATTTAAATGGGCAGATTGAGAATAAAAATCAGGTGGTAACTGAGATTTATTTAAGGCTGACTATTCCACAAAAACAGTACATGTACACTAAAGACCCAACTATTGGTAGCTTGCTGTATAAGTTGCAAAATCAGCGTGGTGCCATTAATAAAACCCAGTTGGCACAAATTGTAGCAGATGCGCTAAAACCAATGGTAGAGCAAAGAAAAATTACCATTCAAGAAATAAAAATCCCAAGATTGGTATTAGGAAATATCTCAATTGAGGTTAATTGTACTGATGTAAGCGGTGAGCAAATACACTTTATCTTAAATGCGGTGATATGAAATGAAAAAATTATTGTACTTATGTCTGGTTATTTATGTGGTGATTTTACAAACTTGTGCAATTACTTTTAGTGGTAAACAGGATATTTCCTATATTGTACATAATCCGGTGCTATCTCATAATACCAATGGTGAGTTTGAATCTATTACTCTGAAGCAATCTACAAGAAATAATAGCCAGTGGTTTAATGATAACCAGGTAGCCAGGCATATTAGTGAAAGCCCCCAATATATTTATATAACCCCTAATTATGGTAATAGCAGCAAATGAAAACACAACAAGAATATTACCAACAATATGTCAATTTTGTTAAAGCATTAAATACTATTGCAGTACCTGATGCTACCGCTACTGATTGGTGGATTAAAGCCAATGGTATTGGTGGTATTGCCAGCGGCATAGATCAGGATATTTATACCTTTAGGCAGAATATCTTTCCGCAATATGCCAGTGGCAACTCATTAGACAAGTTTTTAGCTTCATATAATTTGCAGCCAAGGAGTGCTGGAACTCCGGCAACTGGCTATTGTAGTTTAGATGCGGTACAAA